>JAYELZ010000030.1:0-6072 GCA_034717835.1 Chloroflexota bacterium | reverse complement strand
GCGTGGCGGATTTGATTGAGTCCGGCGCGTTCACCAAACCGCTCATCGCCTACATCGGCGGGAAGGCGGCCCAGAGTGGCACCCGCTTCTCGCACGCCGGCGCCATCGTCGAAGGTGGACGCGGCACTTACGAGGGCAAAGTCGAGCGGTTGCGCGAGGTCGGCGCGACGGTGGTCGAAGAGTTCATGGATTTGCCAAAGGCAACGAAAGACATTTTAGTAAGGATTGGTTAAAAGTTACAAGTTGCCAGTTAAACGTTCTCCGTAGCGGCACCTTCAACTTTTGGCTCTACTGAAAAAACTATGATTTTTACCACAAAGACGCCAAGGCGCCAAGATTTGAAAATTAGCTCTTGGACCGATAAGGGTAAACATTTTCAACCTAATCTAAATTTTTCTTAGCGTCTGGGCGTCTTAGCGGAGAACTAATTTTTTGCAGCGGAGCCAACTTTTAACCTGCAACTTTTAACCTGTAACCTTGTGAGGGAATGTACATGACCGAACAAACCTGGTCTCAACCCATTACCAAAATCGAACCGAACAAAGTGGCGGTGCGCGGCTATCGCATTGAGGAACTGATGGGCCGGTTGCCGTTTGCACACATGGTCTACCTGGTGTTGCGGGGCGAACTGCCCACCCCGGCCCAGGGCCGCGTGCTGGACGCGCTTCTCGTCTCCAGTGTGGATCACGGCAGCACGCCGCCTTCCGCCCTGGCCGCGCGGACGGTCGCTTCGGGCGGCGCGCCGTTGACGACGGGCATCGCCGCCGGTATCATGACGATCAACCGGCATCACGGCGGCGCGATTGAAGGCTGTATGCGCGTGCTGCTGGAGGCCGTGGAACGCCGCCGCGCGAGCGAGCAGACCCCGGACGCCATCGCGCGCGAGATTGTGGTGGAGTACCGCGCCCAACACCGGCGCCTCCCCGGCTACGGGCACCGCATTCACACGCACGATCCGCGCGCCACACGGCTCTTCGCCATCGCCGAGAAGGAAGGCGTCGCGGGTGAGTACATCGAGATGGGAGAGGCCATCCGCCGTGCGATACGGGAATCACTGGGCAAAGACCTGCCGCTGAATGTGGACGGCGCCATCGCCGCCGTGCTCTGTGAAATGGGGTTCCCGCCGGAGATGGGCAACGGCCTCTTCGCCATCGCTCGCGCCGTCGGGCTGACCGCCCACGTCTGCGACGAGCTCATGGATCAACGTCCCATGCGGCGCATTTCGCCCACGGCGCAGGAATACAGCGGGCCGGCAGAACGGACGGTATATTTAGAGGCAGAGAATTAGCAGTCAGAGAAACAGGAGAAACAATGAAAATTTCACACGTAACCATTGAGAACTTCCGGAACATTGAGTCGCTATCATTGGACTTCACGGATTCCGTAGGACGAGTGCGTGCTGTTTCCCTGCTGGTAGGCCCAAATACCTCTGGAAAAACTACCATATTGGATGCTTTAAGTTTGGGAGTGGGTATAGTCACAGAGCTTTTCCGCCCACAGTTTACATTAAAACCACGCAATATCGTGCGCCGAGGGGCACTATCTACGCGGATTATCTCGCAGGTGTACTTTAGTGAAGATGAGATTGCAGCCACCCGCCGTTTGTATGAACTGGCAGAACTGCCTCCGTCGGATGTCCCCGATGCCGGTGAGGTGCAAGTCACATGGGAATACCCCAGTGAGAAATATAAGTACGGTGAGATCGCTTGCGCCCCATACAAAGGATGGCATCTTTTCAAAGGCCGTGCTCAAGTGGCCCGTCTCTTATCCACCGGGCGAGTGAACTGGAATTGGTTTGAGCGGGTCGGGGGGCTCTTTATTTTTAACCAACAACGTACCGGCATGGGGAAGACAATTCCTCGTGAGGTCTGGAATATCATTAGCAGAGAGAGTGAGAGGGATTACGATGAACAGCATACCAGTGACCCCCGCACTATTCTGCTATCTCTGGCGGTGAAATCCATGCTCCCGCCGATGAATGCAGATTCCCTGGACGAGTTCAAACAAATACAACAACGGTATGCTGAAATCTGTGCTCCGCGCCGTATCGAAGGAGCGGTACGCAACGAATTGGGTGAGCCAGAGCTCCTCTTCACAGATGGCAGATACGAATATCGTTACGGCGGCTCAAGCAGTGGGGAGCAGATGTTGCTACTCTTCTTGATCCGGATGGTGACCGAGCATATCCATCAATCCATTGTCTTAGTTGATGAGATTGAGTTACACCAACACCCTCTTTGGCAACGACGCTTACTTTACTTGTTGCCTCGCATGGGGACAAATAATCAAATTATCGCGACCACTCATTCCTCTTACCTGCGCGACGCGCTACCACCAGAAGCTATTATCTCTCTGGGACAGTTAGGAGATCAAGTAAGAGGACGAGAGGTATAGGGGATGGCTATCTATCTTGTCTGTGAAGGCGAACCAGATAGCTTGGATGTTCGCGTATTGGATCTCATCGTTGCTCAGAAAATGGGCTTACCGGTGCAAATTGAAACCGTTGGTGGTGGGAGCAGTGGGGGGAGTGTGGCGACATGGTTGGAAAAGCGTGGCCATCGTGCCTACACGATTCAAGATCGTGATTATCGCTCACACGAACAAGTCGAGAAACATTGGAGAGTTGATAGCAAACGGCTGATGTGGCGACGGCACGAAATCGAGAATTATTTGCTTGACCCGCGTATTGTACTGACCGCGTTTCGGCAACTTCAGCAGGCTGGGATCCAAGGGGCCAATAATTTACCTGACGATTTGGCATCCACAGAGAGATTGTTGCAAGATTTAGCCCGACCTCTACTAGAAGACCATACTGGGCGCTGTACTTATTGGTCATTGCATGCCCAGCAATCTGTAGCTGATATGCGTTTCGAGTTACCCCAGCCACCGGGGTTGTACCCAACACGTGAAATGTGGTTAGATTATTTGGAGCGTGAAGGTTGTAGGTTTCAAGATGTATGTGGGCGGTTGGCTAGCGATGAAGTTTACTGCCGCGCAGCCATCGAATACCATTACGATGAAGCTTGGGAACGCATCTCTGCTCCGCATTTTCTGAGTAGCGGACGTTTTATTGAGGAAATGGGCGGACATGAACTATTGTCAGCGCTGGGTAAGGACATTAATGAGCGTGGGGTTTCCCATCTCTCTATTCCCGATTTAGGGGACGAACTTCTGAAGGCACTAGATGAACTTTATTGTGATGCTTTCTTTGCTCCAAATGATTTTGCTCAATTGGCAGAACGCTTGAAATAATCGAGGTGCTAACATGCGAAAAAGGCTTTTGCAACTGATCCCCGAATTTGAGCTGATTCGAGACCCCACCCTGCGCGAAAGGACACTCAAAACTTGGGAGATAGCTTTGGTTGAAGGCGGCTGGACGCCGGACGACTTGACGCAGCTGCCTTTCACCCTGCTCATCAATCCCTGCCCGGTCAACTACATCGAGCACATCCGCGCGGTGACGTTGACCGCGCTGCGCGCTGCGCAGGTCTTCGCTCAAATCTACGGCGACCGCGTGCCGGTGGACACGGACATCCTCATCGCCGGCGGGCTGCTGCACGACATCGGCAAGCTCCTGGAATACGAGACACGCGCCGATGGGATGACCGTACAGACGCACGCGGGCAAACTGTTGCGCCATCCCTTCACCGGGATGGAGCTGGCGGCTCGTTGCGGCCTGCCGGCGGAAGTGCAGCATATCATCGCCACCCACGCCGGTGAAGGCGACAAAGTCCAACGCACCACCGAAGCCACGTTGATCAACCACGCGGACTTCATGAATTTCCACGCCCTGCTGCGGATGACGCAAAAACGTGAGTTGGTGGCGAGAATGGAGAATGGAAAATTGAGAATGATGAATCAAGAACCGGTAGCCCAGGAATGAGTTAGTGACTTTCGATTTTCGACCTTTGACCTTCGACTTTTGACTTTTGAACTTGGAGATCTCTATGCCAGGACAAACCATCATCCAAAAAATCTTCGCGGCCCACAGCACCGGCGACGTGCCCGTGGAGCCGGGCAACATCATCTGGCTGGATTTGGATGTGCGCTCGGCGCGGGATTTCGCCGGGCCGAACGTCGTCAAGAATTACCGTGAACATTATGGTGACGCGCCGGTCGCCGATCCCGCCAAAACCTGCTTTACCTTCGATTTAGTCGCGCCGCCCAGCAACATCCCCTACGCCATCAACCAGCAGCTCTGCCGCGTGTGGGCGCGGGAACAAGGCGTCAAGGTCTACGACGTGAACGCCGGCATCGGCTCCCACGTCGCCATTGAGGAAGGACTGGCTTACCCCGGCTCGACGTTCGTGGGCACCGATAGCCACCTGAACATCCTGGGCGCGGTGGGCGCTTTCGGGCAGGGGATGGGCGATCAGGACATCGCCTTCGCTTTCAAGACCGGGCGGACGTGGTTCGAGGTACCGCCAACGATGAAGGTGGTGGTGGAGGGCGAGTTGCGTTATCCCTGCACCGCCCGCGACCTGACCTTGGCGGTGCTACGACGACTTGGCTCCCACGGCGCGCTGGGCCGCGCCATCGAGTTCTACGGTCCCGCGATTGAATCGCTGGACTTAGCGGGACGCATCACGCTGGCGAGTCAGGTCACGGAGGTGGGAGGTATCGTGGGGTTCCCCATTAGCGGCTCAGCGGCTCAGCGGCTTAGCGGCTCAGCAGAGCAACAAGTTGACAAATCCCTACTCCCTAATCCTTACTCCTTACTCCCCGATCCCAATGCTGACTACATCGAGACTGTCACCATCGACATTACCGATTTAGAACCGTTGATCGCCTGTCCGCCCAGCCCGACCAACGTCAAGCCGGTACGCGAGGTGGCGGGAACGCGCGTGGACAGCGTCTTCATCGGCTCCTGCACCAACGGGCGGTTCGAGGACTTCGCCGCCGTAGCCGAGGTGGTGCGCGGCAAGCGGATCGCGCCACACGTCATGGCGTCCGTCGTCCCGTCCACGCGCAGCGTTTACGCCCAAATGCTGCACAGCGGCGTCCTGGCGACGCTCTTCGACGCGGGCTTCATCATCAGCAACCCCGGCTGTGGCGGCTGCGCGTCGGGCCACCTGGGCATGACCGGCGCGGGACAGGTCAACATCAGCACGAGCAACCGCAACTTCCCCGGCAAACAGGGGCCGGGCGACACTTGCCTCGCCAGCCCCGTCACCGCGGCATGGTGCGCGCTCCGGGGCGAGATCGTAGTGCCGTAAGAGAAGGAGGTTTGAAACAATGGAGACTATGGAAAAATATATTCGGCTAGAGATCCCGGCTGCATGGGTGCAGGGCTTATTCCCGCAGACTTCAGACTCTATTCGAGAAGCTATTCGATTAGGCCTTCACCAGATTAAGATTCAAGAAGCGCTTAAACTATACCAATCTGGGGGCGTTTCACTGGGATATGCGGCTGAAAAAATGGGGTTATCCAAGCGGGAACTTATCCGGGAAGCCCGTTCCCGAGGCGTTGAGCCTCTGTTTGATAAACAAACAGTCTGTGAGGAACTCGGCAAATGTCCTCCAAAGTGACAGTCGTCTGTAATGCTGGGCCGCTCATGGTGTTGGCTAAGTTGAACGTTTTGCATTTGCTCAAAGAATTGTATGAGCGAGTGCATATTCCTCAGACTGTTTACGATGAGGTTGTGATAGCCGGCTTGCGGCATGGTCATAAGGATGCGCAGGTCCTGCGATTGTTTTTCCAGTCAGTGGCATGGAACCCAGAGGAAGTGGACTCTTCAACCATCCCTGATGTTCTCCGTCATGCTGGTTTGGATGTTGGCGAACATGACACCTTGGCGCTGGCTCTTTCCCTGAGTCCATCCTTGGTGTTGATGGATGAGTATGCTGGCCGCCAGGTGGCTCGCAGATTAAAATTGCCCTCAAGAGGGTCGCTGGGCATACTGATAGAGGCATACAGGGAAGGCATCATCAGTGCTGAGCAAATATCCTTTTACTTTACAGAAATAGTTGAAGACCAAGATATCTGGATCAGTCCGCAATTGGTTAACCGATTGCGCAGAGAAATTCTGGGGGAAAGATGAAATCTACTTGCATTACCGGACAGCTCTGGGT
>JAYELZ010000029.1:0-6085 GCA_034717835.1 Chloroflexota bacterium | reverse complement strand
GTCGCTATGCCGCTGAGACGCTAAACCGCTGCCGCTAATAGGTCTCAAAGGAATCCAACGCCCATACGGCGATGGCAGCTCCGCCCACCTCGGCCTCACCACCTTGCGCTTTGGGGAAAAATGAGGTTTTGCTCTCATCCGAGGCCACCTTGACTTTCGTATGGCAATTAGCGCGAATGAGTTCCAGTACTTTAGAGAGTTCCTCGACCGCCACAGCGATCATTAACATCACCTGCGCCTGTCTCAAGACCCCGCCCCGGCTGCTGGAAAACGTGGCGGTGTGTCCAGCGGAGATCAGCGCGTGCAGTACGTCCTCCGCTACATCTTTGGGAACAACAGCCATTACCATTTTCATCATATCACCTCGCCCTACTCTGCTGCAGTTGCTGACCAAGCAGCCACTTTATGCGTATCTAACAGTTCGCTAATTTTCGTCCGCATCTCGTCCGTCAATTGGCCGGTGCGATTGAGCGCCGCCATAGTCGCGGGGATTTCCTTCTCGGCCTGCGCTAACACCTCAAACTCAAAATCACGCACGTTAGCCAACGACACCTCGTCCAGGTAACCTTCAGTCGCCGCGAAGAGCATGACCACCTGTTCCGCCAACGGAAGCGGCCGGTGGACGGGTTGCGTGAGCACCCGTTGCAACCGCTCCCCGCGCCGAATCTGCTGTTGGGTCGCCGCATCGACTTCGGTGCCGATCCGCGCGAAACGGGCCACTTCCTCGAATTGCGAGAGTTCCAAGCGCAACGGGCCAGCCAGCTCGCGCATTACAGCGGTCTGCGCCTTGCCCCCCACTCGTGAGACTGAACGCCCCGCGTCGATCGCGGGCTTGATACCGCGATTGAAGAGAGCGGTCTCCACCACAATTTGCCCATCGGTGATGGAGATCAGATTGGTGGGGATGTACGCCGCCAAATTGCCGCGCTGCGTCTCCACGATAGGCAACGCGGTAATGGAGCCGCCCCCCGCCGACTGGTTCAACTTCGCGGCGCGCTCCAACAAGCGGGAGTGCAAGTAGAAGATGTCGCCGGGATAGGCTTCGCGGCCCGGTGGCCGGCGCAGGAGCAAACTCAACTCACGGTAAGCGTCCGCGTGTTTGCTCAAGTCATCGTAGACGATGAGCACATCCCGGCCCTGATACATCAGAAATTCCGCCATGGTACAACCGGCGTAAGGCGCCAGGTAACGCAAAGCCGGGGGATCATTAGGGCTGGAGAGCACCACGGTGGTATATTCCAAGGCTCCGGCGGCCCGCAAAGTCTCAATCACACGCAAGGTGGAGGACTTCTTCTGCCCCACGGCGACGTAGACGCAACTCACGCCACTTTCCACGCCCTGATTGAGGATGGCATCCACTGCCAGCGAGGTTTTCCCCGTCCGACGATCCCCCACAATTAGCTCGCGCTGCCCGCGACCGAGAGGAATCAAAGCATCAATGACCTTGATGCCTGTCTGCAAAGGTTCCGCGATCGGGGTGCGCTCCACGATGCCCGGCGCGGCACGCTCGAGGAAACGGTACTCCGCCGCAGCTATCTCTCCTCTGGAATCCAATGGCTCGCCGAGCGGATTGACAATACGTCCCAGCAAACTATGGCCCACGGGCACGCGCAACCGTTCCCCGGTGCGAGTGACCAGGTCGCCACCCTTAATCCCTTCGTCCGCGCCGAGCAAAATTACATCAATATGATTGTGATCTAAGTTCAGGATCAGTCCCTGCACCCCGGTGGGGAATTCAACTAACTCGTTAGTGGCAGCGCGCGGCAATCCGGAGAGTGTCGCTACCCCGTTACCGATGCGCAAGACGGTCCCCACATCGTGCAACTGCACCGCTGAAGAGAAGGTTGCCAGCTGCTCTTGCACTGTCGTTAGCAACTCCTCTGGGGAGAATTGAGGGGCGGTCAATTCTGGCCGCGCCGCCACCCGCGCGCTGAGCCGTTCTACCAGCGTCAGCCCGCTCGCGCCAACCTGCACGGTAGGCTCAAGCCTGGCTGCCTCGGAGCGCAGCTCCCGCAACAGTGGGGGCACAATGGCTCTCTCCCGCTCCTCACTCATCAGAGAGCTGCTCCGCCAACGATGCCGCCACACTCTCACGTAGTTCGCTCAACTGTCCCGCGACGGAATTATCAACTACCAGATCACCCAACCGCACGCGCACACCGCCAGCCAATGCTGGATCGGTTTTAATATCTAGATCCACATTGCGGTCAGCCAGGGCCGAAAAGGTGCGTGCCAGAGTGCCTTGCAACTCCGGGGTCAGTGGGCGCGCCGAGGTCACGTGCGCGGTAGGCACACGGTCGCCCAACGAGTTACGGAACGTCTCCACCCGCTCCATCTCATCGCGACCCATCTCCCAGATGCGCTGGCTGAGCTGCTTGACCATAGTATCATGCAACCCCTCCGGAGCCAGACGGTAAACTACCGCGCCGCTAATCTCCAACACTGCGGTCAAGAGCTCGGCCTGGAATTTTTCGGTGGCTTGACGGTGGATTTGGGCCGCATCAGCATACGCTTCGACCAAGATACGCTCCGCTTCTTCCTCCGCCGCGTGGACGATGGCCGTATGCTCACCTTCGGCCTCTTTTTGCGCCGCAGTTATCAGCGCCGCCGCCTGCTCCTCGGTTCCGGCTAATTTGCTCTGCCAAGTAGCGCGTAGAGCAACGGCTTCCTCCTGGTCAGCATGTGCCTGCGTCAGCAGACGTGCCTGCTCTTCCGTCCGTGCCCGGATATTTTTTAGCGTGGGCTTGAAGAGAAAACGGTAGAGCAAATAAGTCAAGACCAAAAAGTTCACTACTTCGAGAATCACTGTCGTTAAGTTAGGAATTAATTCCATCGCGCCTCCTCAGCAACTCAGGGTACCCACCTCGCCACGGGTCTCCGCAACTACACATGCAGCAACACGCGCAAACTCTCTGGTACTCCGGCAGCGAAGAACTTATCAAGCAGCGGGTTGGCAAAGATCAGGATCAGGTAAACCAACAGGGTGTAAATCGCGGTGGATTCCAAGAGCGCCATCCCGATAATCATGGTGGTGCGCGCATCACCGGCAATCTCCGGCTGGCGAATGGTGCCTTCCATGGCTTTGAGCGCCAGACGGCCCTCGACAATAGCTGGCGTCAAGGTTCCCAAGATAATCCCGATGCCAGGGACGACAATGGTAAGTATGGTGATCAATGTTTCTGGACTCATGTTTTCCCACATATTTTCAGCTCCTTGTTTGATATATTAGTGATTAGGGATTGGTGGTCAAGCGGTGCTAGATTCTACCCCAGAGTTGATATAGACTGCGGCCAGGATGGTGAAGATATAGGCTTGCAATACGCCGGTGAACATGCCCAACCCGACGAGGGGCAAGGGGGCCAGCAGCGGGGCCAATAACGCGATCACGGCGACTACCAGTTCGCCACTGACAATGTTGCCGAAGAGACGTAAGGTTAGCGAGAGTGTGCGGCTCAACTGCCCGATTAGTTCCAGCGGCAACGTGAGGGGGGCCAAATAGACTGGCGAAGCCAGATCCTTGAGGTATTGCCAGCCCCCCTTCTCCCGGATGCCATAGTAATGCACGGCAAAAAAGAGTACCAACGCCAACGCCAACGGCGTGCTGATGTCGGCGGTGGGCGAGGTCAGGAACGGGATAACGCTGAAGTTGTTCGCCAACGCGATAAAAATCGCCAACGTGCCCAGGAAGGGGATGTATTGAATGGCGCGTTCCCCCATCACGTCAGAGAACATCCCTGTCAACCCCTCCAAGAGCATCTCCAGCGCAAACGGTTGCCGCCGGCGGACTACCAAGACTACCGCCATGACAAGGGCCATCAACACCCAAGTGGAAGTCACGGTATCGGTAATCCACACATCACCAAAGAGATGAATCACATTTTGTGGTTTAATGGACATATTTTAGCTTACTCCTTCCCTCTCAACCAGCCGGTAAAAGCCTGCTGTTTATAAATCCGATATAACATCCACCGCCGCATCAACCAAATCCCGGCAAAAGCCGCCAGCCCGGTCATTATACCTGATTGCAAAGCTGCGGTAAGTGTGGCCGCAATCAACAACCACCGTAAAACTAAGCCGGTATGGGTCCAGATTAGAATCCCCACCTTGCTCTGCGGCACTAGGCGCGCGACAGTCCAGACGTGAAGTGCTATGGTGCCCCAGCCAGAAAGTAATCCCAGCCCAAACCAAAACCAACTCATTTTTGACTCCCGAGGGCAAGTCGCTAAAACGCCACCGCACTTACCCCTCTAGCCGGCGGACGAAACGCCAGATGTTGAGAAAACCTATCACGATCCCCAGTAACAGTAGGCCCAGGGTCAGCGCGGGCTGCGTGCCCCAACGCAGATCGAGGTAATGCCCGCCCAAGACCCCGCCAAAGATCGGCAACGCCAGATCCCAACCCAGCGAAGTGGCTGCCAGCATATCGCCACTGAGCTCCAGGGTGGATTTATGCGGCTTCATCGCGCTCTTTTGTCGCTACCGGGGCAGTTTGACCGTCCAATGTTGTTAAAAGAGTCTGCGCCAACCGTTCAAAACGCAATTCCTCCGCCGGGTTTGCTTGAGAGTTAGCCGTCTCGCTTAACTCGCCGGGCACGTAGAGCACGACCTCGTCGTGTCCCAAAACATGGAGGATGCCAGCGTCTAATTCCAGCGCGTGCTCTTCGTCATCAACCAGATAACGCAAGGGAGCCGCGACTGTCTCTGCCAAGAGCGGCGCATGGCCGGGGTAGATGCCCAAACCGCCACTATCCGCCAGCTGCACTTGAACGCGCGCGACGTCGCGCACCTGGAGCAGCTCTTTTACGGGAGTTAATACAGTTAGCAACATAAGGCTCTTATTTGTTATTAGGTACGTTTCATTGTCGTTGATTGCTGGTAGCGTGTTGCGTTTGGAGCAGATCTACACATCACGTGATATACAACTAAAAAACAAGAATTTAACCGCAAAGCATCTTGGCGAAAAACTAGCTTTTTGCAGTAGAATCTATATTTTATCAGCGTTCATCCGCGTTAATCTGCGTCCTAAAAAACTAGGCATTGGCGCTACTCATAGCCCGCGCCTTCTCCTGGACTTCGTCAATGCCCCCGACCATGTAAAAAGCCTGTTCGGGAAGTTCATCATGCTGACCGGCCAAAATCTCACGGGCGCCGCGCAAAGTCTCTTCCAGCGGCACAAATCGGCCAGGAAGACCGATAAAGCGTTCGGCGGCGAAGAAAGGTTGCGTGAGGAAACGCTGCAAGCGACGGGCGCGATTAACGGCGCGTCGATCCACTTCGCTCAACTCGTCCATGCCCAAGATGGCGATCACGTCCTGTAACTCCTCGTAGCGGGCCAGGAGTGTGCGCACCTCGGAGGCGAGGCGGTAATGTTCCTCCCCCACCAGCTCCGGGGTGAGCAATGAGCTGCTCGAATCCAGCGGGTCAATAGCGGGATAAAAGCCTCGGCTGGCCTGGCGGCGGGAGAGGATCGTCGCGGCATCCAGATGTGCGAAGGTCGCTACCACGGCGGGATCGGTCATATCGTCGGCGGGCACGTAAACTGCCTGGATCGAGGTGACGCTCCCCTGGCTCGTCGTGGTGATGCGCTCCTGGAGCATACCCATCTCCGTCTCCAGCGTGGGCTGATAACCGACCGCGCTCGGCAACCGGCCCAAGAGCGCGGAGACCTCCGCACCAGCCTGGATGTAACGGAAGATGTTATCAATGAAGAGCAAGACCTCGCGCTGCTCGTGATCGCGGAAATGCTCCGCCATCGTCATCGCCGTGAGAGGCACCCGCAAGCGCGCGCCGGGCGGCTCGTTCATCTGCCCGAAGACGAGCACGGTGCTCTCCAGTACCCCGCTCGCCTGCATCTCCAGCCAGAGGTCGTTGCCCTCGCGGCTCCGCTCCCCCACCCCGGCAAAGAGAGCGATACCCTCATGTTCCTGGATGGTATGGCGCATCAGCTCAATCATCAACAATGATTTACCGACGCCCGCGCCGCCGAAGAGCCCGATTTTGCCGCCGCGCGGATAGGGGATGAGCAGATCAATCGCCTTGAGACCGGTGACGAACGGCTCTGAGGCGACGCGCTGGTCGTGGAGTG
>JAYELZ010000028.1:0-6131 GCA_034717835.1 Chloroflexota bacterium | reverse complement strand
AACAATTATTTAGGAGGTAACAACTATGCAACGCAAGAGAGCTCTAATTATCGCGGGCGGGTTAGCCCTGGCCGCATTTCTCATCGCTTTTTTCTCACTCAGCGCAGCTAAACAGACGCAAGCGGTGGTGGTGGTCACGGAATTTGTGCCCTCTGGCACGCGCCTGAGAGCTAACCAGCTGGCGGTCCAAGAGATCGCTGAGGAATTGGTGCCCCCGCAGGCTTATACTGACAAAGAATCACTGGTGGGGCAGACGCTCCGCGTACCGCGGGCGGCAGGTGATTGCCTGACCCCCGCCTTCTTCCAGTCCACGGCGCTCCCCCTCACGGACCCCCACCAACGGCTAGTCTTCCTGGAGCTGACACCCGCTGAGGCAGGCGCGGGCGTGTTGGCGCCGGGGATGTATGTAGATTTGATTATCGGCTTCGATGCGCCCCTGGTGCAGACGCTGCTGCGTGAGCAGGAAGAGGGAGAGGCGCGGGTAGCAGAGGGAATCCCACTCACACCCACCCCTACTCCCGTACCCCTCGGCGTAATCCCAGCAGCGTCTCCCACGCCGCTGCCCCCCTCCCCTTGGCAAACTGCCGCCCGCGTCGCAGTGACCAATTTGCGGATTGCGTTTGTCTCCCCCGCGCTGCAACTGGCAGCTACCCAGGCGCAGGCGGTGGGTGAGGAGGAAGAGTCTGGCCTGACCACCGTGCGCACCAGCAGTCAGGCGGGCTTAGTGGGCTTTGAAGTACCCGCCGCGGCCGTGGAACTGTCGGACGGATACCGGGTCTCGCTACCGGCCCTGCTCAATCTGGCAGCGCGGGAAGGCTCTGTGCAGCTCAGCATTCGACCCCGGCAAGCCGTTGAGGCGGAAGAGCTGCCCAGCGTGCGGTTGGTAGAACTGCTCCACCACGTCGCGGGCTACGCTCCTACGCCCGTATCCCCAGCGGCCACCAGTACCTTACTCTGGCCTGACGAAACAGTCACGCAGGCTCCCCCCATTACTACCACTGCCACGGATTCCATTACTGCCACGGATACCCTGACTACTACGAAAAAAGGGGGCAGCGATGAGTGAGCCAGTACGCATCTTTATCGCCGTAGCCGGACAGGAGAATGTTAATGCCCTCTATTCCGCTGCGTTGGGCCAGCAGCGATTGTTAGTCGCGGGGGCTTTGGCCACGCTGGAGACCCTGAAACCAACGGTGGCCTACAGCAATCCGCAAATCCTGATCCTCGATTTGGAACTACTCAGTAGCCAGTTGCAGCCAGAGGAAGTAGCAGAGCAAATTTCAGCGTATGGCGTCCCCGTGGTGGCCCTGCTCCCGGCCGGTGTCCAACCGGACCTTTTCCACCGTTTGCCTGCGGTGCAGGAGGTGCTGCGTAAACCGGTCGCGCCTAAAGAGGTGCTGGAGCGCGCCTATCAGGCCGGACTCAATTTGCGGTTGCAGCAGCAGACGGGGGCGGCGTCGTCTGGCCACGAACGCCGGGGGGCCGCGGGCGCTCCTGCGGGACTGCACGCGGGGATGGTCTTCGCGGTCTACGGTAAAGGGGGCACCGGCAAGACCACGATTGCCACCAATTTAGGGGTGGTTCTGCACCGTCTCGGGGTGCGTACCCTGGTAGCAGGCTTCGATGTGCCTGATGCGGTGGGGATTCAACTGGGGTTGCCCCCCACACCGAATATGAACTCCTGGTTCCGCGCGCCCTCTGCTGAGCAGCTGCTGAATGCCATCCGTCATCCCCGCGAGCGCAGCTGGCCCGATATCTTGCTCTCACCGAACGATGCGCAGGCGGCGGCTAACATCGCCTACACGGATTTCGTAGAACGTCTGCAAGCAGCTAGCCGCGAACTCGCTGTCGAGCAAGAGCAATTGTCTCCCGCGGTGGTCGGGGAGCTGGTCGCTACTGCGGCGCACGAGGCCGCTTATTCGGCAGCGGGGCGGATCGGAAAACTAATTCACGCGCTTAGAATGCTGCCCCGGCCCTACACGGCGCTGGTGCTGGATCTACCGCCTACGTTGGCCAATGATTGGGCGCTGCTGCCGTTACGGCAGGCTAACGCGGTCTTACTGGTCTGCGAGCCGACTTACACAGATCAGCTCAATGTCGCCCACGCGGTCTACGCACTTACTCACGAAGGGCAGACTTTCCAGCTGCCCCGTTCCGCACTGTACCTGGTTCTCAACCGACTGACCCCCGGCCAGGGCCTCAATGGCGAGGAGATGCAAAAAGGTATTTCCGCAGCTCTGGAAACGTTGCTGGGTGAAGCCTGGTCGCCGCCCATTATCGCCGCTATACCCGCGTCCCCGGAAGTGCGCCAGGCGCAGACGGAGTTTCGCCCCGCCGTGGATCGCGCTCCAGCGCTGGACGCGGCGTTGAAGGGCGTGGCGCAATACTTCTTTGGTGCGGAGCTGGGAAAGAGAGCCGCCGCTCCCGCCCAGCCACGTGGCGGCGGCTTCAAGATCGGCCCCTTACGCTTTCGACGGGGAGGTTAAGCCATGCCCACTTTTGGTTTAAGCAGTCAAGCTACAGAACAAAAAGTCCCCCCCGCTTTGCTCGCGGAGGTGGCCCCCCAGGTGGCGCAGCAGCTCGCCACCGAGTTCGGCGGCGCGCTCTTAGCGCCCACTGACGCGGAGCGCGCCGCGATTCGCGCCCAGATTTTGCAGTTAGTCCGCCGGGCGGGACATCAACACGGGTTGCAGAGCGGCCAGTTGAGCGCCCTCGAGGAGCAGGTTTTAGCACTGACGCTGGGCTATGGCTTCTTAGAGCCGTTCCTGAACGCGGCAGCCGCGGAGGAGATAAGCGAGGTCGTTCTCAACCCGGCGGGCGCGCTCTTTGTGCAACCGACTGAGAGTACGGAGTTCTGGCCGGTGGTGAGCGATCCCGCCGGGCGGCTGACCTGGCTTGCTCCCCGCAGCTCGCGATCAGGTAATTTAGCGGGGTATTGCCCCTCCCCTTTGGACGTTGAGGTAACGCTGGCTAAGTTGCTGGCCAGCGTCGGCGCGCAAGCCAATCAAACTAATCCGATTGTCTCAGTGAAGTTACCGCCTTCTCCCCGTTTGGGAGCCGGGGCGCGTGTGCATGTAGTGTTGCCCCCGGTGGCGGTCGGTGCTTACCCCGCGCTCAACATCCGTTTCTACGTTGCGCACCCGGTGGATACGGAGCTGCTGGTCGAGAAGTGGAGAATGCTCTCTCCCCGGATAGCAGCGGAATTACGCACAATTATCCAGACGGCGGGGACGGATATTGATACGCAGGGCCGCTTGGTCGTCGCGGGGGCCACCGGCTCCGGCAAGACCACCTTTCTCTCCTGGTTGATCTCGCTCATCCCGCCCGCCAATCGGCTGCTCACCGCAGAGGATCCGGCCGAGCTCTACTTCGACCACCCTAACCGCGTCACGTTGGAAGTGCAGCACGCTGACGGGCGGGAGGATAGCCACCAAGGCGTGCAAATGCTGGAGCTGGTCACGTCTGCAATGCGCATGACCCCGGCCTGGCTGATAGTCGGGGAGGTGCGCGGGGCAGAAGCACTACCGCTGCTCCGCGCCCAGATGTCCGGGCATAACGGCCTCTCCACCATCCACGCCAACAGCGCGGAGAATGCGGCGGAGACGTTCACGTTATTGGTCAATCTCTTTGGAGGTAGCCGCTACTCGCGGCGCGCCCTCAAGGAACTCTTTATCCGTAGTGTGGATTACATTGTACAGCTCGGATTGGACCCCTATGGAAAGCGCCGTCTGCTCTCGCTCCACCGTGTCGCGCCGCAATTGCACGGGGGAGATATCAAGTTGCTCCCCCGTTTCCGCTATGACCGGGCGCGTTCTACGGCGGCCCAACCAGTTTGGCAGGAGGTAGCATATGCTGATGATGATCTTTAGCGCGCTCTTACTGGCGTTAGCGGTGGGGTTAGCCGTTTATGCCCTGCTTTCCCGGCGGCGGCACCGGACGGCCCAAGTGCAAGCCGCCATTGCCCAATTAACCCGTGGCGCAGAGCTGGACGCGCAGCGTCTCCTGGCACTGGACCTCCGCTCTGGGCTGCCGCGGCTGCTACTGGCTACTTTAGTATTCATCGCGGGGTGGGCGTGGTTGCCGTTCCCCCTCCCCCTGACTATCTTGCTCGCGCTAGGGGTTTTTCTGGCGGACCCCGTACTCTCCGCCGCCCGTGCGCAGACCCGTAAACGGCGGATCACCGACCTGTTACCCTTGTCGGTATCGCAACTGGCCTCAGAGATCGGCAGTGCTACTCCACTCCCCACCGCGTTACAGCGCACGGCCACGCTGCTCGCGGCGGAGAAGCACGGCGCCCCGTTGGCCGAGATCTGGCAGCAAGTCGCGGTCGCTGCGCAGACACGGGGCGCGCAAGCTGCCCTAGCGGAGCTGGGCGCCACCACAGAGATACCGACGTTGGCCTACGTAGCCGCCAGCCTGGCGCTCCACGCTGAACAGGGCGGCGATTTTCAACCCGCGTTACAGAAATTAGCGAAGAATTTGCAAACGCTCAACGCCCAACTCTCCGCCGCACGGGCGGAGGTCTCTGGGGCGCGGGGCACGGTGTGGGTGCTCATCGCCTTCAGCGTGGTGGCGAGCTTCATCAATCTCTCCGATCCGACTACTGCGGCCTACGCTTTCTACCATACGGGGGCGGGCACGCTGGTATTGGCGGGACTGGTCCTCTGGATGGTGCTGGGGTACTTCGTGTTGCAGCATATGCTTAGCGAGATACTCTGATGGCTAACGTGCGCACACTCTTGCTCTGTGAGGATACGGCGGTAGCAGAAGGCTCACGGCGGCTCAGCTATCTCAATGTCTTTCGCGATCTGGCCGCGGGGACTTTCCCCACGCGGGTGGCACGCTTAGTCGCGATCACTACCTGGGAATGTCAACCAACTGAGTTAATCCGGGCGCGGATTACCATCAGTGCTCCCGACGGCACGGTGCTCGCCGAGGCGCAGGCCCAGTTTACAGATGTCCACGTGCATACTTACCGCGCCTATTTCAATGGGCTGGTATTGCCAACCCCGGGTGACTATCCGGTGCGTGTCTACGCGGGGACTACGTTAAAAGCGGAACTCACGCTGCAACTTAACTCCTTCCCGGTTGAGGCAGAGTAATGGGTCTCCGGGACTGGGCGGGGCAAGTGCCACGCGACGTAAATTTTTCACCACAGATTACACGGAAGAGCCACAAATCTATCTCTATATCCATATAGCTACGGAGGTTTTCTATGAGTATCACTGATTCTTATTTCTTTTTACGCGGTCGCCTGGCAGAGCCGATTAGACGCCGTGACGGAAAATATCTAATGACCCTGGCGGTCGTGCGGCGCGGGGGCGTTGTCTATTACCCCACGGTCACCTTTAGAGAACCGCTGCCCTCAGAGTTGAAGTTTAAGGCGCACGCAGAGAGAAAACTGCAACCCCTACTTCAAATTAACGGGATACTGGAGACCCACAACGTTGATTACCCGCTCCGTGATTATCTACCTTATCTGCTCCGGCGGGCTGGGGAACCGGGTCTAGCCCCGATTTTGAAAGGGATGATACCGCAGCGGGCAGGAAACCGGGTGATAGAGCGCGTGCTCTATACTCTCACCGCACGCGCGGCGGATATAGCGCTCGAAGAGGTGCCGGTAAGGCCGCAGGCCAAACCCGACCCAGAAGAGGCGACTGAGCCTGAGCCTGACCCAGAAGAGCAGGTCGAACTCGACCCAGAGGAGCAGGCCGAACCTGACTCAGAGGAGACGGCTGAGCCTGAGCCAGAAGAGACGGCGGAGCCTGAGCCAGAGGAGACGGCGGAACCTGAGCCTGAGGAGACGACGGAACCTGAGCTTGACAAGCCTGAGGAGCAACCGGAATCTGATGAACCTGAGGAGACGACATGATCTTCCCAGCGCTATTACTGGCGTTAGCGGTGGGGTTAGCCGTTTATGCCTTATTGCCTCATCGTGATGCGCGTGCGGCCATGCGGAAAGTGCTGGGAGGGGGGCACGGTTCGCGCCTGCTCTCCGCACGTGCGCAGGCGCGCTCCTGGGTACGCGAGATTTTCCCGCCACTTTCTACCTGGCTTTACTGGGAACAGGTGCAAGGCCGCTGGACGGAGCACACTGAGGAGACGCTGCTCTTGGTTCAAGCTGGCCTGGG
>JAYELZ010000027.1:0-6136 GCA_034717835.1 Chloroflexota bacterium | reverse complement strand
ATTGACTGACCGCGTAGCTTGCGTCTCCCAACTGGTGGCCGATTTCGCCGTTGAAGAAGTGGGCATCCCACGTCACAAAATTGTTGTTATCCCCAATGGTATTGACGCGCAAGCCTTTGAGCATCTGCCCGCCAAACCCCAAGCCCGTGCGCGGCTAGGATTGCCCCTCAACTCAACATTGGTGGGGACGGTGGCGCGCTTGAACCCGGTCAAGCGGCTGGACGTTTTGTTGCAGGCGACGGCGTTAATGAACGACGTCCATGTTGTCATCGTCGGCGCTGGGCCAGAGTGGGAGCGCTTGAAAACGTTGCGCAAACAATTGGGGCTGGCGGACCGCGTCCACCTTGCCGGCCAGCAAAGCAACGTGCCGGAATGGCTGGCGGCGCTGGATCTATTCGCGCTCACCTCGGACTGGGAGGGCATGTCCAACGCTCTGCTTGAAGCCATGGCCGCTGGCCTCCCCGTCGTTGCCACCGCCGTCGGCGGCACGCCGGAAGTGGTAGTGGACGGCGAGACAGGTTTTCTCGTCCCGCCGCGCGATCCCAACGCTCTGGCTCAGGCCATTATTCGTCTCCTGCGCGACCCCGACCTGCGCCACCAGATGGGCGAGGCCGGGCGCGCCCGCGTCGCCGCGCACTTCTCCGTGGAGCAGATGGTTCGCAAGACGGAGGCGCTCTACGAGAAACTCCTGGCAGAGAAAGGACTTGCATGATTTTCATTGAAACTCCTGGTCTTTGACTTTTGGTATTCCTGGCGTAGAATTATTAAGGAAAAAGAATTGAGTGGCGAGATATAGGAACCTCGGCTGCCTTGCCCCGAATTTTTGAAGAGATACGGAGTTAGCGAGTAACTCACAAGAATACTGATAGGAGTACGTCTATGAGCATTCAAATGGTAATCGAATTGCAGGAAAAGCGAGGAGTGCAACCGATCATGCAGGCGGTTAAAACCTACCAAACTCGCCTACGAGCAGGTATTAAGCGTACCGAACGTCATCTGGCCCAGTTTGAGCAGCGCTATGGCGTGAACACGGATTATTTCTTACGAGAGCTGACGGCAGAAGACTTGAAAGGTGGCGATCTGGAGTATGTGGAGTGGGCTGGGGAAGCTCAATTGCTGAAGGGGCTGGAAGCTGAATTGGCGGAGTTGGAACATGCCCGTTACCAACTTCCCTGAATATGCCCAGGGGATAGAGGCGGTTCTGGGTTCTCTCATCGCTACCGGCGAGGCGACGTTGACGGATATTCGAATCGATCAACGCTCTTCGTTACGTGGCTTTATCGCTGGTATGCTTCAGTTTAACGATGGCTCAGAACTACACTTCCGCGAATTTGTGGATGCCAGCAGAACTAAGCCAAAACTGATGTATGCTTACCATTATCAAAGTAGGCTCTTGGGGAATTCGCGGGGTCGCGTTAAAATTAGCCACGGATTTCACGGATTAGCACGGAAAAAAATAAAAAAATCAGTGTAATCTGTGTAATCTGTGGTGAAAAATTTACGGCGCGTGACACTTACCCCACCCAGTCCCAGAGACCCTCAAAGTATCAACAGAGATCTTATCTTTCGCTATGATAATGCCGCTCACCGGCCACGTCTCCCGCAAGCAGAGCACAAACATACCGCGAGCGGAGTCACAAGCTCACACTCGCCAACACTGGCTCAAGTGATTGATGAGATTTTGAGTGAATAATCTCCCTGTCCTGCACGTCATCACTCGCCTGATCGTCGGTGGGGCGCAGAGGTTGCCCATCTGCACTTGCTGACAGGTCAGGATTGCTTCAGGAGCAATATATGGGTGCATTTCACTTTTAAGGCCAAGGTGGAGGCTTGCGTCACGCGCGCGGGGACCGCAGGTGTCCCCGCGCTACGCAGCAACGCCCGATGAATCGGGCTTCAAGACGCAATTGGCGGTATTTTTTCAATAATTCGCTGAACTCTCGGGACGATCACAGGTCGGGTGGCTTTGCTAAGCCCGCTGGTTCCAGCTATGCTCCGCGCCCCGGGGACGGGGCGCTTTTTTTTGGCAACGCACCCTGCCGTAAAATCTCGCCTTAATTCTGAAACGCACCCCAATATATCGCCGGCGTGCAATAGAGCATAATCTGTGATATAATTCCTCTTAGGGGTGAAACAATGAAGAGTATAAGTGGACAATCCAATATCCTGATACGCCACCGCATCCAGGGAGAAGTTGCGACGCTGGTCCAGCGGGCAGCATACGATCACCGGCTGATTCTGCTGCAAACCGACGATGGCTCACAAGCTGTCCTGGTACCGTTTGACCCTGAACAGATCTATTTCTGGACTCCTGAGTGGCAAGCCGCCGAGCGAGAGGTTGATGCACAATTATTGGCCGGTGATTATGAAGACTTTGCCACGATGGAAGATTTTATTGCCTCTCTCAAAGAAACACCGGAACAAACAGACGCCGGGACAGAATGAGGTTTCGCCGCACCCCACGCTTCCATGCAGCGTATAGAAAACTGCCGACCGAAATCCAGTCTCAGGTCAACGCTGCCTTCTTGCTGTTCCGCGACAGTGCGGAGCACCCCCCCTTTCATCCTTCCCTTCGTATTCGTAAGATGCGAGGGTACGAATCGATCTGGGAAGGGCACATCACTCTCAGCTACGTCTTCACGTTTCACATTGAGCATGACCCGAAGACTGAGGAGACGATCTATGTGTTCCGCAACATCGGCAAACACAATATATACCGTAGCCCCTGACCGTGGACCTTCCCTGCGTCAACGCATGGGCCGCGCCGGGCGGGAACGGGTGCAGCAGCACTTCAGCGTGGAGAAAATGGTGCAACAAACCCAGTCGCTCTACGAGCAGCTCTTAGTCGAGAAAGGCCTATGATGCCCCCGCTCCCTATCCTGCACGTCATCACCCGCCTGATCGTCGGCGGGGCGCAGGAGAACACCATGTTCACCGCCGCGCTTCTTGATCCGGCGCGCTTTGACGTGGAAATCCTCTCCGGGTCGCAGACCGGCAGCGAGGGCAGTCTCATTGAGGAGATTCGCGCGCGCGACATCTCGCTAACCATCCTACCGCAACTGCTGCGCCAGATCAATCCCCAAAATGACCTGCTGGCCCTCTGGAAACTCACCTGCCAGATGCAAACCCAACGCTACGCCATCGTCCACACGCACAGTTCCAAAGCCGGCGTGATTGGGCGGCTGGCGGCGCGACTGGCCGGCGTCCCTGTCATCGTCCACACCGTCCACGGCTGGAGCTTTCACGGCCACATGTCGCCGCTGCGTCGCCGCCTCTTTATCGTGCTGGAGAAGTTCGCGGCCTCCTTCACCGACGCCATGATTGTCGTCGCCGCACCCGATATTGAGAAGGGACTGCGCGAGGGTATTGGCCGCCCAGAGCAGTACCACGTCATCCGCAGCGCGATCCCCTTGGACGAGTTTGACCCCGCAACCGTGGATCGGGACGCCGTCCGCCGCGAGCTCGGCTTTCCCTTGGATGCGCCGGTCCTGGGTAACGTGGGCCGCTTCTCCCCGCAGAAGAACCCCCTTGATTGGGTACGCGTCGCCGGAGAGGTGGGCCGCGCGCTGCCCGACTGCCGCTTCCTGCTGGTCGGCGATGGCCCGCTGCGCGCCGATGTCGAAGCCGCGCTCGTCAAGGAAGGTATCGCGGAGCGCACCGTTCTCACCGGCTTGCGCCGCGACGTGCCGCGCCTGCTGGTCGCGCTAGATGTGTTCCTGCTGACCTCGCTCTGGGAAGGGTTGCCGCGCGTCATCCCCCAAGCGCTGGCGATGAGAATCCCGGTAGTGGCGAACCGCGCCGACGGCACTGTGGAGGCTATCTCCCACGGCGAGACCGGCTTTCTGGCCGCGCCGGGCGACCTCGACGCACTGGTGCAATACTCTCTCACGCTGCTCCGCGAACCGGAGCGGCGGCGCGCGATGGGCGAGCGGGGACGCGAGTTCGCTAACCGCGAGTTCGATGTCCGGGAGATGGTGGCACAAATTGCGCGTCTTTATGAACAGCTATTAGCGCAAAAGCAGATTGAAGATTGACGTTATTGATACCTTGTGTTATCATTTTTATAGAAGTGATAACATTTTTGGGGGTATGGGATGATTCGTACACAAATTCAATTGACCGAGGTGCAATCTCGCGGGGTTAGAAAATTGGCGCAACGTGAAGGTATCTCGATGGCGGAAGTGATGCGCCGCGCTATAAATCATTGGTTGCGTACCTACGGGGATGCGAGCATTTCAGAGAAACGGCAGCGGGCTGTGGCTGTGGTTCGCGAGCTGGACGGTATATTTCATTCAGGTCACTCGGATATCTCTGTAAATCATGATGCATACTTAGCCGAGACTTATGGTGACTATGAACCACGAACAGATCTTCCTTGATACCGCTGGTTTGATGGCGGTATTGGATAGTGATGACCGTTTTCATCAACCCGCAAGCGAGATTTGGGTGCATTGGAATACGCATGCAGCCCTGCTACGTACCAGCAATTACGTCATTTTGGAAGCCAGCGCGTTGGTCCAGCGACGGTTAGGAATGCAGGCGTTGCAGCTGCTGCATGAATCGTTGCTAGCTCCTGTCGATATTATTTGGATTTCCCAAAGTTTACATCGGAGAGCGTTGGGTAATCTGTGGGTTGCTAACCGGCGGTATCTCAGCTTGGTGGATTGCACCAGCTTTGCGCTGATGCGTGAGCTAGGTCTGCGCCACGTCTTCACCTTCGATAAACACTTCGCCGAGCAGGGCTTCACCTGCTTACCACAATGACGATCACGCTTGATATCTCCGCGGCTGTCCACCAGCGAGCTGGACTGGGGCGTTACGCGGCCAGTCTCTC
Source organism: Chloroflexota bacterium (assembly GCA_034717835.1). GTDB lineage: Bacteria > Chloroflexota > Anaerolineae > B4-G1 > SLSP01 > G713. The sequence goes on along the minus strand of JAYELZ010000027.1, from coordinate 1,302 downwards.
TCATGCGCTGGCAAAACTGATTCCCGCTGAGCTGGCGTTCTTCTACAACGCCGAGCAAGGCATCAACCCGTTGCCTGGTCTGGAGCATTTCCCCACGCGCACCGTTGCGCTGGGCTACAAGCCCTGGCGCATGTTGGTCTGGCTAGGACAACTGGCCCGCGTTCCCTTCAACCGTTTGGTTCCCGAAGCGACGCTCTTTCACGCCACCGAGCACTTGTTGCTGCCGTTGCGCGGAGCGCCGACGGTGCTAACTGTCCATGACCTCATCTTCCGCCATTTGCCGGAACACCACAAATTGCTCAACCGTTGGTATCTCAACGCGACGCTGCCGCTCTATTGCCGCCGGGCTGATCATATTATCGCCGTCTCCGAGGAGACGCGGCGCGATCTGCTGGCGGCATACAATTTGCCGGTGGAGAAGATCACGGTAATTCACGAGGCGGCGGATCCGCGCTTTAGGCTGCCTGCACCGGGGGCGGTGGTGCGGGCGCGAACGTCTTATGGGTTGCCGGCGGAGTATTTGCTCTACGTGGGAACTATCGAGCCGCGCAAGAACTTGCCGCGCCTGTTGCACGCCTGGGAACCACTTTACCAGGCCGGAGAAGCGCCGCCGTTGGTAATTGTGGGACGGCGCGGCTGGTTGGCGGATGATTTTTACGCGGCTCTGGAGCGTAGTCCCTGTCGTGAGGCGGTACAATTTACCGGCTACGTGCGGGATGAGGACTTGCCTGCACTCTACGCCGGCGCGACCGCCTTCGTCTTTCCCAGCCTCTACGAGGGGTTCGGGTTGCCGCCGTTGGAGGCGATGGCCTGCGGCACGCCCGTTATCTGCTCCCGTACGTCGTCGCTGCCGGAGGTGGTGGGTGATGCCGCGCTGACCGTGGAGCCAACCGAGACGGACGCGCTCCGCTCCGCGCTCTACCGGCTGGTAAGCCAACCGGAACTCCGGGCCGAACTACGTGCGCGCGGCCTCAAGCAGGCTGCCCAATTCTCTTGGGAGCGCGCCGCCCAGGAGACCTTGGCCGTTTATCGGAATCTCTTAGGTTCGTAGTAGGCGATTTATCGCCGTTAGGCTAACTATTTGACGGCACTAAAGTGCCTACTACAAACCTCTAGCAAATTGACATTACTCCTGCTCGATTTTAATCTCCTGGATCACGTCGTCCACGGCGATAGAGTTGACCACGTCCAATCCCTCGGTGACGTACCCGAAGACAGTGTATGCGCCATCCAACTGCGGGGTCGCTTGCAGGGTGATGTAGAACTGGCTACCGCTCGACATCCGGCGGGGATTGCCCTGAT
>JAYELZ010000026.1:0-6214 GCA_034717835.1 Chloroflexota bacterium | reverse complement strand
ATAGAAAACGCGCCAGTCGCGTGGCCGGGCCAACCAGGAGTACCAGCACCCCGGTCGCCAGAGGGTCCAACGTGCCGGTATGCCCGATGCGCTGCACTCCCGTTAGCCGCCGCATGATGTTTACCACATCGTGCGATGTCACGTGGAGCGGTTTATTGACGTTGAAAATTCCAATCATGGTTCCCCTGAAAAAGATAGCTCACCACGGAGACGCGGAGGGCACTGAGAAAAAAATGAGCTTTAGGAAAATTAAGTTTGCTTCCCCTGAGTAAAGGTAGCTCCCCGCCAAGCTGCTAAGAAAAAAATTAAGTTCTAAAATCTGCCCGCCTGTGCGCCTCAGTGGCGAAGATTATGGGTTCCTTGAAAAAGATAATTCACCACGGAGACGCGGAGGGCACTGAGAAAAATCGAGTTTTGGTGTAAAGATATTCAACCTGGCCTACCAAAAGGTTAATTTTTTGGTTGCTACTCAGCCATCCCCCGGTAGCGGGTGGGAATAGCTCCTTTAGGACGTAGCTGCACGCTGATTTTCTATTTTATCTGCGGAAATCCGCGCGAATCTGCGTCCTGAAAAATTCCACCAGTTAACTTTATACGCTGTGGATCGCTTTCCCGAAGACGTTATGCGCCGCTTCCATCGTCACCTCGTTGAGCGTGGGGTGTGCGTGGACGGCGCGCGCGATATCGGTGGGCGTCAGGCCCGCATGTTGCGCCAAGACCAGTTCCGGCAGCAGTTCCGTCGCCTCTGGGCCGACGATGACGGCACCGAGTAGTTGCTGGCTCTCCTGCTCCGCGACGATTTTGACGAAGCCCTGGTTTTCATCTAGCCCTAGCGCCTTGCCGTTGGCCATGAATGAATAGCTGCCCACGGCTACCGCCAAGCCTTGCTCTCTAGCCTGCGCTGCGTTGAGGCCGAAGGAGGCGACCTGCGGGCTGGTGTAAGTACCGCGGGGAATGGCGTTCACGTTGAAGGGGGCGGGTTGCTGGCCGGCCAGCTGTTCCACGGCCAGGATGCCTTGCGCAGAGGCGACGTGCGCTAGCGGGAGGACGCCATTCAGGTCGCCGATGGCGTAGATGGAAAGAACGTTGGTGCGCATGAATTCATCAACCGTGACCCAGCCGTGATTGGTCGCTACGCCGGCCGCGGTCAGCCCCAGCTCCTCACTGTTGGGCCGCACCCCGGTGGCGATCAAGGCGAGCTCTGCGTGCAAGGTTTTTGCGCCTCGCGGGCCGCTGACTTGGACATGCACCCTGTCCGTATCGCTGGTGACACTTTCCACGCGGGTGGAGGTATGCGTCTTGATCCGTTGGCGGCGCAACGCGCGCGCCAGTTGCTGCGCGGCCTCCGCGTCCTCGGTGGGGAGGATCTGCTCCTGCATCTCAACGACGGTCACGTCTGTGCCGTAGGAGCTCCAGATGGTGGCGAACTCCAGGCCGATGGGGCCGGCGCCGATGATGATGGCGGAAACAGGCAGGGTGCGGCGTTCCAGCGCCTCGCGGGCGGTGAGCACGCGCTCGCCGTCCACCGTCACGCCGGGGATGGCGCGGGCGCGGGAGCCGGTGGCTAAGATGATGGCCTCGGATTCCACTGTGCGGTGGCCGCCCTCGTTGAGTGTCACCGCTACCGTGTGGGGCGTGATTAGCCGTCCCTCTCCCCGGATAACCTTGACGCCATTTTTGCGCAGTAGCAGGTCGACGCCTTTGACGAGCCGGGCGGAGACTTTACGGCTGCGCTTCACAGCCACGCTGTAATCCAACGTCACCTCGGTGACGCTAAAGCCAAACTTGCGTCCTTCGCCCAGCAAGCGGGCGACCTCCGCGTTCCGCAGGAGGGATTTGGTGGGGATGCAGCCCCAGTTAAGACAGACCCCGCCTAGTTTATCGCGCTCGATGAGCGTGACCGGCAGTCCCAACTGCGCGGCGCGAATCGCAGCGACGTAACCTCCCGGCCCGCCGCCAATGATGGTAAGTCGTTGTGCTGACATTTGTATGATCTCCTTAAAAAATAGTCGGGTAGTCTTTGGTCTTGTAGTCAAAAGCAATTGGTGAGTAGCGGCCAATCTCCTGTAGGAACTATCCTCGCCGGGGACCGTGCTGCAAACGGGTTGCCACCTAATCCCTCATCACCAGTCTCTAATCACCTTATCCTCAGTCCCTAATTTCTGATTACTAATTCCTCCACTGCCCGGAACATCTCCGGGATGGACATTTGGGTGTTGTTAAAGTGGATCGCGTCATCGGCGGCTCTGAGAGGCGCCGATTCACGGTTGCTATCTATCTGGTCGCGGCGATGGATCTCGGCCAACATCTTTTCGTAAGAGGTGGTTTTACCCTGCGCTTGCCGTTCCAATTGCCGCCGGTGCGCCCGTTCCTCCGCCGTCGCGACGACGTAGAGTTTGAGCTCGGCGTGGGGCAGCACCACCGTGCCGATATCCCGCCCCACCATCACCACTTGGCCGGACGCGCCTATCTGGCGCATCTGCGCGGTTAATATCCGCCGCACTGCCGGGTAGGCGGAGATCGGGGAGACGGCTTTATCCACCGCCGGCGTGCGTAACTGCCAGGTAACATCTGCGCCGTCCACTTGGATAGTGGCTTGCCGCCCATCGGCTTTGTCGGGCGGTAGGACTCGGATATCCAGGTTACTGGCGAGCGCCACCACCGCGTCTTCGTTGGTGATGACAATGCCTCGCTCCAAAGTGGCCCAGGTCACGGCGCGGTAGAGGATGCCGGTATCTAGGTAGAGATAGTTCAACTTGCGGGCCAGATGATAGCCAATGGTGCTTTTGCCTGAAGCAGCCGGCCCGTCAATCGCAATGGTTGCTGGTATGCACATGGTGTCGTTGCTCCTCATTATAATCCACCGGCTTCATAGATTTTCGTTAATTCAGCAGCTGTTTATCGCTTTTGCAGAGTGGTAAGCATGAGGTAACCTCAACTCGCTCGGCGTGTCATTCCGAGCAAGTGTCAGGCGTTGTGTGCCTGACATGCGGCGAGGAATCTCTCATCTCTGACTCGAAATCTCCCTAGACGTAGAAGATTCCTCGACTACGTGCTCCTCGCGCTGCTCGGTCTACTCCGCTCGGAATGACAAAGAGTTTTAGAACTCAAGTGATAGGTGACCAGGTTAATCCGTGAAATTTGTTGCTCTACCGGCGTTTTTTTCTTTTGCGGGGCTTTTTCTTCTCCGGGTTGATCTCGGCCAGCAGGGACTCCACTTCACGCTGGCGCAGGTGACGCCATTCACCTGGCTTGAGGTTTCCCAGCCGGATGGGGCCCATCTGCACGCGGATCAAGCGTTGGGTAGGATGTCCCAGCGCGGCGACTAAGCGCCGTACCAGATGTTTGTGGCCCTCGTGAACGGTGATGCGGAGCCAGGTGCGTCCCCGGCGGTATTGCTCTACCTTGATGGCATCGCAACGCACTCGCTTGCCACTGAGGACTATCCCAGTCCTCCATTTATCGAGGGTTTGTGCGGTGGGAGTGCCACTGACCAACACTCGATAAACTCGTGGGTGTTCATATTTGGGGTGGGTGAGCTGTTGGGTTAGCTGCCCGTCGTTGGTGAGCAGTATCAATCCCTCGCTCTTGACGTCCAGTCGCCCCACGGGATAGATGCGTCCGCTGATGGCGATCAAATCTCGCACCGTGCGGCGGCCGTGCGGATCGCTGACTGTGGAGATGACGGCGCGCGGTTTGTGGAGCATTACATAGATGTGTTTGGGGGGGGGCTTACGGATTGGTCGGTTGTCTAGCGTAATTTCTTGTTGAGTGGGGTCGGCTTTATCTCCCAGAGTGGCTACTTTGCCATCCACGGCGACCCGTCCTTCAGCGATGAACTCTTCACAGCTACGGCGTGAACCGTAGCCAACATGGGCCAAAATTTTCTGTAAGCGTTGTTTTTCCATAGCGGTTATTATAACCGCTAATGCTAACTTCGCTTATGCAGCAAATGGGCAAATAGCAAATGGCGAATGGCAAATGGCAAATGGTGGACTATCTGGCTACCCGACTAATCTTGACGTTGGTATTATCTCGCATATCATTACTTCAGGAACTTATGGATTTGCAGATTTGCCATTTTTAAAGGAGACTTGCGACTTTCGACTTGCGACTTTTGACTTTCGACTTGCGACTTTTGACTTTCGACTTTAGACTTATTTTTCAAGGGAGCTGCCATGGTTATTAAATTTCTCTCGATCATCGTATTCACCTTCGCGCTCAGTCTGGTCGTGTTGGGATGTATCACCTGGCGGCTGGAAGCTGGCCGTCGCAAGCGCTTCGGCGCGTATATGATTTTAGCCGGGCTGGGGATCGCCAGCGGATACGCTTTCCTGGGAAGCCGTTTCTCCATCGCGCTGCTAGGCCGGTTGGTGATCACGGTCGACTTGCCGCGCTTGATGCAGACGGCATTGCTCTACACGTTAGGCGTTCTGGGCGGCATTGGTCTGGCGGCGGGATTATTCCTCTGGGTTTCTCAGCATTTTGTGGAGCCGCGCTGGCTGGAGCGGCACGGCATCACTTTCCTCTTGATGGTACTTTTCATCGCATTGGTAATTAGCATTTTAGCCGTGCAGCTGAGCTAATGTTCTATCAGCCTTGATGCGAGCTGTCGTTAGCCTGGCGAATAAATTCGCGGCTACCTTTGCGAAGTCCACCTACGTGGACTAGTGCTTTGTCAAATGTAATTTTGATAGGCAAAACCAGAGCGAATACTAGTTTCCAGCCCCTTTTCACCAATCACTAATTTAATTTGGAGGTGTAAAATTATGCTTTATACACGGGCTGTTTTAGAGCGAAATGAGGATAACTCGCTGGCGACGTATGCTTTGCGAGGGCAAGCTAGCCGGGGACGGGACTACCCTGAAGATCCTCCGCAGTATCGCACTCTCTTTCAGCAGGATCGAGATCGTATTTTGCATACTACGGCTTTCCGCCGGCTGGAATATAAGACGCAGGTCTTTGTAAACCACGAAGGCGATTATTATCGCACGCGCTTGACGCACACGTTGGAGGTGGCGCAGGTGGGACGCTCGCTGGCCTCTGCGTTGGGTGCCAACGTGGATTTAGTGGAAGCGGTCTGCTTGGCGCATGATTTGGGACATCCGCCCTTTGGGCACTCCGGGGAGGCCATCCTCAATCAATTGATGTCTGGGCATGGCGGCTTTGACCATAACAAACAATCGCTGCGCATTGTGGAGCAGTTGGAGCACCGCTACCCAGATTTTAGGGGACTGAATCTCACTTGGGAGACCCGCGAGGGCATGGTCAAGCATGAGACAGAATATGATCGCTCTGATGCGGCACGCTTTGGTCCCAATCTGCGCGGTTCGTTGGAAGCGCAGCTCGCTAATCCCGCCGATGAGATGGCGTACACGGCGCACGATCTGGATGATGGCCTGCGGTCGGGAGTGTTACGCCCAGAGCAGTTGACGGACTTGGCTTGGTGGGCACGGCTCCAAGAGGATTTGGAGTGGGATGGGCAGCACCTCGAGGAGCTGCTCCGGCACCGGTTGGTGCGTCGTTTGACTGGATTGTTGATCCATGACCAGGTGGAGGCTACGGAGCGCCGCTTACGGGCGGCCGGCGTCACTTCGCCAGACGCGGTACGCGCTCTGCCGGAAAAGGTGATTGGACATTCGCCGGGCGTGGCGGAGATGACGCGGGAACTGCGGAAATTTCTCTATGAGAACATGTACTATCATCCCCATGTGATGCGGATGCAGGCGAAGGCGGGGCGGGTGTTGACGGCGCTCTTTGAGGCTTACGTCGAGGAGCCGCGGCAGCTCCCGCGCGAGGAGCAGGAGAAGTTGGCGGAACGCTCGCTGGAACGGGTGGTCTGCGATTACATCGCCGGGATGACGGATCGCTTCGCGTTGCAGGAGTACGCCAAGATGTTTGATCCGTTGACGCCGGTCTGAGGTAGAAACTGACATCTGGCCGGAAACGACCAGGTTGCGCAACTATGCCGCGTATGCAGGCTCTATTTGTTTGGGGATTAGTGGTTACGGAGGATGAGGGGAAGGTAGAGGTTGTGGAACTCAACCTCCAGTGTTCTATGTGTGCCGCCGTTGTCGGATGTAAGGACAAGCCCGCCCTGGTACACACCTGGCACCACGTCCAGCTCAATCTGGACGTTCACCTCCTGGCTGCCACCGGCAGCCACAGTGAAACTGCCGGGCGTGATGACGAGTTGCGTGCCCGATACTACCCC
>JAYELZ010000025.1:0-6271 GCA_034717835.1 Chloroflexota bacterium | reverse complement strand
AAACCAGTTGGCTCAACATGTTGCCGTCTAGCCTAGACTTGAAAAATCAGTGACTGGGTGGCAAACTGAAAACTCCCCTTATCATGCAACAGGTCTATTAGTGTCGCTTAAAAGTTCGTCCCATACCGAGAGGTGGTTGCTGAGTTTGGCCATGCTCTTCGTAGCAGTGATGTTGGGATTACTTAGTGTAGCTCGGTATCGCGGCTATAATGTTGGCATGAAAGACCTTGGACGCATGAGTCAGGCCATTTGGAGTGTGACGCGAGGGCAGCCGCTTGTCATGACATCGCGCTACGGGGCACAGAGTCGTTTGGCATTACACGTTGAATTATTTTATTTCTTGCTTGTTCCTCTATATGCGTTGTTTTCTTCTCCGATTACCTTATTGCTTTTCCAGACGGGGTTATTCGTTTCGGGTGCTATTCCTTTATACGTGTTGGCGCGCCGCCGTTTGGGAGATGCTCTTCTGGCTGGTGTTGTGGCTCTAATTTATTTATTCTACCCCGTGGCGCAGACGGCGGTGTTGTTTGATTTTCATGGTGATACGTTGGCCATGCCCTTGTTGCTGTTTGCCATTGAGTCGCTGGACCGTCAGGCGTGGAAAAACTACGCGCTGTGGATAGCGCTGGCGCTGAGTTGTAAATTGTATGTTGCAGCACCGGTTGCGGTGCTGGGCGGCATGTTATGGTTACAGGGACGGCGTCGTGTAGGGATGGTGACGTTTCTCGCCGGAGTAGGCTGGGGTGTTGTGGCTTTTTGGGGAGTGCGGGCGCTATTTGCTCCCACTACAGGGGGAGAAGTTGCAACTACGGCCAGTGGATATCTTTCCTTCTATTTCGGAACGTTGTGGCAGGAGCTACCCACCAGCTTGCTGGCACGGGGCTTGGTTGCTGGCATCGTTTTTCTCCCTGTGACGGTGGTTGCTTGGCATGCCCCTCTATGGCTTTTGCCCGCTGCTGCGGTGGGGTTACCGGCATTGTTGAGCACCGGACCGGGGCCTTCTTACTATTATGGATACCATCATTATGCGTTGGCAGTGCCTTTCTTGATGGCTGCAGTTGTCTATGGCAGCGTTCGGGTGAAACGGCAATCTCCAGCCCAAAGAACCTTTGTGTTGTTGGTGGGGCTGATGCTCACGATACTTTTGAATAGTTTCTTTGTGGATACGCCACTCAACCCTAATTTCTGGAAAGCGAAAGGCGGGCAGGGGCTGGCGGCAACAAAGTATGGGCGTACTTCTCGTGATGCTCTGAAAGACCTCTGGTTGTGTACTTCGGTACCCGAAGGGTCTCCGCTGGCAGCCTCTGTCATGTTGGCACCGCATTTGTCCAATCGCTCCACGCTTTACTTGACCGACTATTTGCCTGAGCATTCAGGGGATATCATGGTAGCTGTACCGGATGCGTTATTTGATTATGTTAACTTGTTTGCAGACGGCAGCTTCGAGGGGGGGCCTTGCACGACGTGCCGGCTATCCGCTCATTGCTGAAATCCCCCGATTTTGGGTTGGTAGCGGCGCGAGATGGGCTTCTCTTATTCCAACGTGATCCGCCTTCTGCTTCCGTGTTATCACAGACGGTTGTGATGACATCCGAGCGCTGGGAGGAAAATCCAATTGCTGTTTGGGATGACCGAGTAGCATTGTTAGATTGGGCAGTGACTCCATTAGGGGAACGCCGCTTTCGTTTGCATTACACATGGCAGGCCTTGAATGATTTGACTGAGCTGCCACCTATGTTTGTGGTAACGCGTTTGCAAGGCGTCCCTGATGCGCGTATCGTGCATCTTCCTACGTTGGCTTTGCATCCTACTTCTGTCTGGGAGGCCAATCAAATTGTTTGGGAAACTTTTGAGATTGTGGTGCCGGAAGATATCGCGCCCGCTGTGTATGGTCTCTATGTGGCGTGGTATGATAGTGCCTACCCTTACGCTTTTGAAACTGATGACCGTGGTCGTGTGGGCGAGGAGGTGAAACTTGGTAAGCTCTGGGTTGGTGAATAATCCTGTCTGGGGATGGTTAGGATGATGACCGCACGTAAGCACTTGGGGCTGCGCATTGACCACCTCTGGCCGCTGGTCATTCTGGCTGGATTGGCCGTCTACATTTCCCTTGTGCCGCAATCGCCCAACGATTTTTGGTGGCATCTCAAGATCGGCGAGCTTATCTCTACTACCGGCTCAATCCCCACGACCAACATCTTTGCCTGGACGTTGCCGGCCGCGCAACCTTTCACCTACGGCGCGTGGTTGGGCGAATATCTTTTCTACCGGCTCTACCTGCTGGGCGGCGTGGAACTCTTACTCTGCACGCGCACCGTTTTGATGGTGCTGACGTTGGCGCTGGTGGGCTATGAGGCGCGCCGGCGCACCGGTTCCTGGCGGCTGGCTGCGCTACCGGTCTTGCTGGTTGGGCTGATGTCGCTCAACAATCTCATTGTGCGTCCCCAAATCTGGTCGTGGCTGCCCTTTATGGCGTTCTATCTCCTCTTGAGCGCGTATGCGGATGGCGACTTACGTGCCCGCTGGCTCTGGGGTTTGCCATTGTTGATGATCTTCTGGGTCAACGCGCACGGGGCTTTCGTGCTGGGACCGGTGCTGCTGGGGATATTTCTGGTCGGGGAGGGCACGCGCACTTTCTTACACCACGCGGGCGCGCTCCCCTGGCGCAAAGTGCGCTGGCTCGCTGCGATCTTCGCTGCGACGTTACTCGCTACTGCCTTCAATCCGCAGTTTACCGGCATCTACGGTTACGTCTGGCAGATGATGACCGACGCGCCCAGCCAGGGACTGGTTGTCGAGTGGCAATCGCCTACGCCGCACGGTATCGCCAACTTGGTTTTCTTCGCCAGCGTGTTGCTGCTATTTCTGCTCTTAGCCTATGCACGCTTCCGCCCCACGCTGACGCAGGCGCTGTTGCTGGTTGCCTTCCTCTGGTTGGCGTGGAGCGGGCAACGTTACGTGATCTGGTTCGGTTTGGTAGCGATGCTGCTTCTGGTGCAAGCGTTGCACTCATTGATACCGGCACGTTACTTGAACGCGCCGTCCCCGCAGAACCGGCTCAATTTGTTATTGGCGGTGCTGCTCTGGCTGCCGGTGGTTTTGGTGCAACCCTGGTGGGTGGAGAATTTGCCACTCCAGGAGAGCTACTGGGATTTAGTCTGGTGTGCTGTGGATGCCGGCCCGCTCTTAGATACCCTGACTCCGTTGGGTGCGGTGGAGTATCTGCGCGCGCATCCCGGCGGGCAACTTTTCAACGAGATGGGTTACGGGAGTTACCTCATCTGGGCTTTGCCGGAGCAAAAAGTTTTTGTTGATCCCCGTGTAGAGCTCTATCCCTTGGAGCAATGGCAAGACTACCTACGCATAAATCGGGGCGTGCGTTACAATGACCTCTTGGCCCAGTATGGCGTGGATCGCCTGCTGCTTGACCGGGGAGAGCAATCGGAGTTGATCCTTTCTCTGGCGGGCGACCCGCTGTGGGAACTGGAGTACGAGGACGAGTATGCCCAGATTTGGCAACAAATAGCGAATGGCAAATAGCAGATGGCAAATGGCGAATGGCAAATGGCAAAGTTACGGTTACTTAAAAATCCCAGTATTTTACCGCGAAGGCGCAAAGATTTGAAAATTGACTTTCAGGAAATTATTTTTTTCTTAGCGTCTTGGCGTCTTTGTGGCGAGCTCTCTTTTTTCAGCAGGCTCAAAATGGATAGGGGGCTATTCGCCAGGATTGATGCTTAACTTTTCCCGCAGGTAATCCAAGAACGCTGTGACACTCAGTTCAGCCGTCAATTCAAGTGTGATTTTATGCGCTCCATGTTGGTGAGGAATCAGTTCTGATAGATGGGTGGTGAAACTTCGTCCATATTTCTGTCGTAACGCTCGATGGTCTGGATAATTGTCAAACCCGACTACCACTTGGCCTTCTTCAATGACATAGTACGAGTACATCCGCCCTGAGCGGTCAAAGATTTCTTTGAGCCGGATATCAAAGCGCTCCCAGGAGCCATGTACTTCCCAGATAACCCGGTCAGGATTGAAGTGCAGTCGGTGGAAGCTAACTTGGCACAGAGTCTGCTGGACCAGCTCTGTTAACGTCGTAAAATATCGCCGAGTCGGTTGAGCCATACCTGTTGTTCCTCAAGCCAATATTCCCATTCCATCGCATCCTCTTCCCACAAAGGGTTTTGCGCCTCAATCTGGGTGAGGAAGCTTTCATCGGTTTGCATGGCCCGGTGAAAGTATTCATAATCACAGTGGTATTGCTGCTTGTAACTGGTGACTTGAGCCACCGCTTGGTTGATACGTTGCTGACACTGCTCAATTGAATAGTGCCGCAACGCATCTGTGATTACGTTCTCTAGATCACCAAAAAGCCGGGCAGTTTCAACCCATTCATTAGCAACTACAACTGCTGGCATAGTGACGCCTTCCTTGCGACTTATGCAACCTACTTTATCTAGTTTCTTTTGTTCTTGTCCAGTTACCGGAAAACTGTTTCCGCCACAGTATATATTAATCTTTAACAATGTGCAAACTGCTGCGGTAAGCTCAACTCTGAAAAAACCAAGTATTTTACCGCTAGGGTTGGCGCCTGTGTGGCGAACTGCCTTCTTCACGGCAGACTTAAAATGGATAGAGGGCTATTCATCAGACTTGCCGGTAAAGATCACCGTCTGTTCATCCTCGTAGATAATTTCCCACTCCGTTGACTGCCTCGCTGCCTCGATTAGTGCGGGTTGGTTGATGCGGCTCAACATGAGTGTTTGCACGTCGTACTCTGCTAGCTCTGTTTCCCAATCCTCGTTGGCTCGTGTGATGGCTAGATAATCCTCCCAGATAGCCAGTGGATAGAGCTCGATCCGTGTATCCACAAAGACGCGGTACTCCGGTGCGGCGGCCCAGATCAAGTAGCTGCCGTAGGCCAGTTCGTGGAAGAGTGGGCCAGGCGGTTTTTCTCTTAACAAGAAGCGGGTGGCCTCTACCGGTGTCTCGGTGGAGAGGAGTCCGGCTTTGGCTGCCGGTAACGGCAGGTTGGCTTTGAACCAGGGCAATGTGACCAGTGCGGTGGCTAGCAAGATACTCGCCAGCAATTTGTTGAGTAGCGGGATACCTGGATTGGATGGCGCTTCGCTGCGGTGGCAGAGCGCGGCGGCGGCTTGTGCCAGCAACGCGAGGTGTTCGGCCAGAATGGGAGCCATGACCAGACCAAACCAGATGCTGCCGCGTGAGGTGTGCAGTCCCAAGAAGGCGAAGCCTAGAAATATGCCCAGCTGGTAGAGGGTGGGGCGGCGCGGGGAGAGGGCCAGCACTGCCGCGCTGCCGAGCAGGGCTAGCAAGAAGAGCGTTCCCCCCGACGTGGCGAAAGTGGGCGCCGCCCACTCGGGGACCAGGTGCTGGATGCGTGGGTCGCCGCCCATCTGCACCACGTAACCGATGATGCCGTAACCTTGGGGCGTAAGGAGGCCGGCGCCGGCGGACGCGAGGAGCGCGACTACCGGTCCCCACGGTAGGGGAGGGAGTGCCGTGGCTTTAGTGAGATGTGCGTGGAGTAGCTGCCAACTTTCATCCGCCAACCATAAGAACATTAAGATGAAGCCGATGGGCCAGGTGCCATGACTGTTGACCCAGACCCACGTGCAGAGAGGGCCGCAGAGGAGGAGCCACCAGCGGGGCTGCCGCCGGTAGGCTTGGATGGCGATCAGCAATAGGGCGGCCAGCGGGAAGGCGATGACTTGCGGGCGGACGTTCCAATCTTGGATGCCCAGCGCGGCGGCGCAGAGGGTGACGAGGGCCGCGATCCGCCAACTGTGGGCGCGCTGCTGGGCGTTCCAGAGTACCAGTCCGTAGGCCAGCGTGAGGCAGAGGCTCTGGGCGCAGATGATCAGGGCCGGGCCGCCGTGCCGGTAGAGGAGATAGAACGCGGATTCCATCAGCCAGAAGACCCAGTAGGTGTAGGGCGCACCGGCTTGCGTGAGGGAGAAGGTATCCACGGTGGGGATCGCGCCTGTGGTGACAATCTGCTGGCCGATTTTGAGATGCCACCAGAAATCCTGGGGGCGGATAGGGTGGGTGTTGACGAACGTGAAGATGCCGGCGAGTGTAGTCAGCGCCCAGAGGTGGCCTAGAGTGAAGTGGGGGAGGGAGTGGCGGTTCATTTTAAAATTTGTGTTTGCTAATTGGGCATCAGTACTCATGGGCAACCCCTTGGTTAAGGTTGATTAGCCCGAATTATAGTATGGAAAGCGAGGAGTGCTACCTCTTATTTTAC
>JAYELZ010000024.1:0-6332 GCA_034717835.1 Chloroflexota bacterium | reverse complement strand
CACCGAATCTAACTTCAACCCTATCCACGATGAGCCCTGCTTCCAAGCATTGATGGAAGAGTAATGCGGAATGGCATTCCGCACTACGTTGTCATGCCGAGCCAGTACGCCCGCGAGGGTAATGCGGCATGGCATGCCGCGCTACGTTGTCATGCCGAGCCAGCGCGCGGGGTCTCTAGCAGCTGTTGGAGGCTGCACCGCAAAAACAGATTCTTCCTGTCTCATCCGCGTTGATCCGCATCCCCTACCTCTCGCTTTTTCGCTCTCTCGCCTTCTCGCTTTCTCGCCTCCTCGCTTTTTCGCTCTCTCGTGCTATTCTTATTCCACATTTCTGTCAGGAGGTATCAAATGAATCGCATCGCAAACATGTTAGAGTTAGCCGCCGCACAACACCTGGACGCCGTCGCCTTAGTTCCCGGCCCGAATCTTTTTTACCTGACCGGACTCTCGTTCCACTTGAGCGAACGTCCCACGATAGCCCTCTTTACCGCAAATCAACCACCCGCGCTGATCTTGCCCGCGCTAGAGGCCGGCAAAGGAACCGGGTTCACCCTCTTCCCCTATACCGACGCGGCAGGCTACGCCGCCGCGTTCCAGCAAGCGGCAGCAGAGTTACAGCTAGCGGGAGCACGTATCGGCGTGGAGAGCCAACGGATGCGTTTGTGGGAGGCGCGAATTTTGGAGCGTCACGCTCCCCAAGTCCAACTCCTGCCCGTCGACGAGTTGCTTTCCGCCCAGCGGATGAACAAGGAGCCGCAGGAGGTCGCGGCCATGCGCCACGCCGTGCAGGTAGCCGAAGACGCTTTCCGCGCCTGGTTGCCGCAACTGCACGTCGGCATGACGGAGAAAGAGGCAGCGGCACGCCTGATCGCCGCGCTGCTGACCGGTGGCGCGGAGGGGTTGGCCTTTAATCCCATCGTGGCAGGTGGGCCAAACGGCGCGCTACCGCACGCGGTCGCTGGCGACCGTCCCTTCCAGACGGGTGATTGGATCGTGGTGGACTGGGGCGCGAAGGTTTCGGGCTACGATTCGGACATCACCCGAATGGTGACCTGCGGCGCGCCCACGGGCAAGCTGGTGGAGATACACCGGCTGGTCTGCCAAGCTAACGCTGCCGGCCGCGACGCCGTCCGACCAGGCGCCACCGCCGGGCAAGTGGACGCGACCACCCGCGCCGTCATCAAGGCCGCCGGTTACGGCCCGGAATTTATGCACCGCACAGGTCACGGGCTGGGGCTGGAAGCCCACGAGCCACCCTACATCATGGCCGATTCTGAGACCATACTCACTCCCGGCATGACCTTCACCGTCGAACCCGGCATCTACCTGGCTGGCTGGGGAGGCATCCGCATCGAAGATGATGTACTGGTAAGCGCCGAGGGCGTCCAAACACTGACCACCCTCCCCCGCGAACCGTTCGCCATCTGAGGCGCAACACAAAATAAGGTAGTCCCCCACAAAGGCGCTAAGAAAAAAAGCGAGTTGCGGATATCTAACCTTTGACCTTTGACTTCCGACCTTCTCACCCTTTCCTAATCCCGCACTACGCGTATAATGGAGCACACTAAACCAATTCAATTCATTGAAGAAAAGGTAACTATGGCAACTAAAAGAAAGACAAAAAAGAAAAACTTCTTCCCTGAAGCCCCACGTGAAGTAAAAGACACGGGCCTCAACATAGGGTTTCTTACCGAATTGGCCCTCAAGATACTCTACTTTGAGAGCAATATGTCCGGTACCGCCCTGGCCGAGCGGATGTGTCTCCCTTTCGCCGGAGTGGTAGACAAAACCATCCAATTCCTTAAACGCGAACGGCTCTGTGAGGTTAGTGGCAGCGGTGCTGGGGGCCTGGGTGGTTTCTCCGGCGCTTCCTATGCGTATGTACTGACCTCTCGCGGTCGGGAGATGGCCCGCGACGCGCTGGAACGCACCGAGTATGCTGGCGCCGCACCAGTCACCTTAGAGCAATACAACGAATCAGTCCTCCAGCAAGGGTTGAAGGATATACAAGTCCATCAGCGGCACTTGCGCAATGCTCTCTCGCACCTGGTACTTAGCGAAGAGACTTTCGAGCAGATCGGCCCCTCGGTGAATTCCGGGCGGTCGATCTTCCTGTTTGGGAACCCCGGCAATGGGAAAACCTCCATCGCCGAGGCGATTGGTTCGCTGCTTATGGAGGGCGATATTTACATCCCGCACGCGGTCGAGGTAGAAGGTCAAGTGATCAAGGTTTTCGACACCGTCAACCATGTACTGGCAGATGAGAACGCTACTCCCGAACATGGGCTGGATCCCCGCTGGGTACGCATCCGCCGGCCCTTCATCGTGGTGGGCGGCGAACTTACGCTAGAAAGCCTGGATTTGGTCTACGATTACAACAACAAGTACTACGAGGCCCCCTTTCAGATGAAATCCAACGGCGGGATCTTCCTAGTTGATGACTTCGGGCGCCAACAAGTACGTCCGCGTGACCTGCTCAACCGGTGGATTGTGCCGCTGGAGAAGCGTATCGACTTCTTAACTTTACACACCGGACGCAAAATAGAGATTCCCTTCGAGGTACTGATCGTCTTCTCTACCAACCTGGCACCCAAAGACCTGGTGGACGAGGCTTTCCTCCGCCGCATCCGCCACAAAATCGAGGTGGGTAATCCCACCTGGGATGGCTACCGCGAGATTTTTAAGCGGGTCTGTAAAGGGAAAGGCATTGAATGGAATGACCGCTCGCTGGCTTATCTGATTCAAGAACATTACATCAAAGCGGGCCGCCCACCGCGCGCCTGTCACGCGCGCGACCTGCTGGATCAGATCATTGATATTGCCGGGTATCTTAACGTGCGTCCCTCCCTCAGTCAAGAACTAATTGACCGGGCGGCGGAATCATACTTCGTGGAGTTCTAACTATGATTAAGATAGCTAGCTTTTCTGCTGACTGGTGGCAAAAACACCCCCTAATTTTCGGACATCGTGGAGCATCGCATCAAGCCCCGCAGAACACACTGGCGGCTTTCCGCGCCGCGGCCAATCTTGGCGCAGACGGTGTAGAGCTAGATGTGCAGCTGACCAAAGATGGTGTTCCGATCATCATGCACAACCAAAAAGTGGACGAAACTACTAACGGCCACGGGCTGGTAACCGAGCTAACTTTAGCCCGGATCAAGGAGCTGGATGCCGGGTCATCCTTCAGCCCGGAGTTTGTCGGGGAGCAAATCCCCACGCTGGAAGAGACTTTGGCCACTCTAGGCCAACGACTACTCTTCAACATCGAGCTCAAACCAGCTGGCAAGCGCAGCGTCGAATTGGTAAACGCCGTGGCCGAGATAGTACAACGCCTCCACATGAACCGGCGCGTATGGTTTTCTTCGTATGAACCATACTTACTCTACCGCATGCACGCGCTACGCCCCGAGATCCCCGGCGGCATTCTCTGCTATCCCCCCACCCTCTTTTCCCAGCTGCTGAGTTTAGTCACACCGCATGAAGCCCTACATCCTCATTTCCAACTAATTTCCGAGAAAATGGTGCAGCGCATACATCGCCACGGAATGCGTCTGGTCACTTGGACAGTGGATTCCCTGGAGGTGGCCCAAAGACTAGCCAACTGGGGGGTGGATGTGTTGATCTCCAATGAGCCAGACAAACTACTGGAAGCGTTACGTTAAAATTAGGGATTTCGCCGCCAAGCCCCAGAGACCCGAAAGAAATTAGTTTTAGGGTAAGAAGTATTGAACCATACCGGTCAAAAAAATAATTTTCTGAAGGCTAGTTTTCGAATTTTCGCGCCTTAGCGGTTAACCGTTCGGTTATTTCAGTAGAATCAACGTTGATTTATAGAACAGCCGCTACCTCACCATAACTATGAAAAAAACTTCGACCTACTTCACCAAGAACACAATGTTCTACAAGTTTTCCCTCTATGGGTTCCTAAAGAACCTCCGTTTCTTTGAGCCGTTCCTCCTCCTTTTTTTCCTTGACCTAGGTTTCTCCTTCTTCCAGATGGGGATACTCTTCGCCGTCCGTGATTTCTCGGCCAATCTACTGGAGATCCCTGCCGGGGTGCTGGCGGACACCTTCGGACGGCGCAAATCGATGCTCCTTTCTTTCGGCTCATATATTCTTTCCTTCGTCATCTTCACCCTATCGTCCAGCTACCCGCTCTTGCTCTTCGCTATGTTACTCTTCGCCCTGGGAAATGCTCTCCGCTCCGGCACTCATAAAGCGCTGATTTTGGAGTACCTGCAAATTGAGGGGCTGCACCATCTCAAAGTCAATTACTACGGGCACACCCGCTCCGCCTCGCAATTTGGCTCGGCCATCAACTCACTCCTCGCGGCGGGACTAGTATTTTACAGCGGCAGCTATCGCTACATCTTTGGCATCTCCATCATTCCCTATCTGCTTGACCTCATCAACCTGGCGAGTTATCCGGCGGAATTAGATGGCGCGCTAATCGTTTTTCAAAAAGGGACTATGCTGAAGCAGATGCGCGCCACGGTACACACTTTCTTAGCCATCTTCAAAGAACCCCGCACCATCCGCGCACTGGTCAACAGTTCCAGTTTCACCGCCTTCTTCAAAGTGACCAAAGATTATCTCCAACCCATTGTCACTACGCTAGCTCTCTCCTTGCCCTTCCTACTAACTTACCAGAATGCACAACGCTCCGCCGTGCTCCTCGGTGGCGTCTACTTCATCATCTACCTCTTCAGCAGTTATGCTGCCCGCCATGCAGCGCAGTTCCAACAGCGGATCGGCCAGTTGCCCCAAGCCATCAACATCACCTTTTTGATAGGGGCTGTCTTTCTCTTCTCCGCCGGGATAGCGACACGTTTTGAGCTAAACGCGCTCGCCATCTTAGTTTTTCTGGGATTCTACATGCTACAAAACATTCGCAAACCGCAAACCGTGGCCTTCATCAGCGATCAAATCTCTAGCCAGGTGATGGCGGCGGGACTCTCGGTAGAATCTCAATTTACCAATATCATCATGGTAGTGCTCGCTCCCCTGACGGGCGCACTGGTTGATCTGTGGGGCATCGGCGCGACGTTGGGAATCCTGGGAGCAGGCATGTTGTTGCTCTCGTGGCTGGTGAAAGTTGACGAGACGTAGGTATAAAGAAGCACAAAGCACGAAGATATTAACTTAATTTTTTTTCTTAGCGGCTTAGCATCTTTATGGCGAGCTATCTTTTCCCAGCAGAGTCGAACCTAACCTTAATTTAAGGAGCGAAATATGAACCACGAAGAACCCCTCTCATTAGGCCGCAGCTGGTTGTACAGCTCTGCCTCCGCCGGACTCAACATTATGAGCATCACCGTCAGCACCTGGCTACTCTACTTCTACGCCCCGCCGCCAGATTCCGGGCGCGTCGCCTATCTCCCCGCCGCATTGGTCGGTGTATTGCTGACAGTAGGCAGTCTCTGGGACGCAGTGATCGACCCTTTCATCGGCCATTGGAGCGATACGCTCCGCTCACGTTGGGGCCGGCGGCGCCCTTTCTTACTCTTGGCAACCCCGGCCGCAGCGGTATTTCTGATCCTACTCTGGACGCCCCCCGCTGCCGCCAGCCAAGCTGTCACCATCGGCTACTTTATGCTCGTCACGATGGGTTACTTCACCGCCTTTAGCCTGGTGGGCATTCCCTACGACGCCACGCTCCCGGAGATGGCTCCCGATTCGCACGAGCGCGTGAAATTGAGCTACTGGAAGAATGTCCTGGGCCTGATCGGCGTCTTGATCGGCTCACTGGTGGCCGCCCCCCTCTTTGAGAGCCTCAGCCCGGTGGCGATGGGCGTGGTGGTGGGCGTGGTCGGTATGAGCACGGTCTGGCTCTCAATCCTCAGCTTGCGAGACGTCGCACCGCCGCCCGGCAAGCCATTAGGAGCTTTAGAAGGTCTCAAAATCACGTTGCGCAACCGCCAATTCATCATCGTTTTCATCTCCACGCTCTTCATCCACCTAGCCTACCAGATGTTTCTGGCTAACATGCCCTACTTTGTCACGCTGGTGCTGGGCAAAAGTGAAGCCGATGTGGGCATC
Source organism: Chloroflexota bacterium (assembly GCA_034717835.1). Lineage (GTDB taxonomy): Bacteria > Chloroflexota > Anaerolineae > B4-G1 > SLSP01 > G713. Next base: position 293 of record JAYELZ010000024.1, on the reverse strand, counting down.
TTCCAGGGAGTGCTCATCATTGTGATGGGGCTGTCCGGTATGCTCTGGGGGCATTGGAATAAGAAAGTTACGCAACGCACACTCTTGACCGTCGCCATGGTGGGGTTGGCCGTCTCGGCGGCCCTCACCTTCTGGGCGGGCACGCTCTCCTTTATCTCCCCGCTGGCGCAGGGAATTCTGGCGATGATCCCCACGGCGATCATGTTAGGCGGCTACTTCATTATCATCTATGCCATGATGGGCAATGTGGTGGATTACGACGAAATGCTTACGGGCCGCCGCCGCGAGGCCAT
>JAYELZ010000023.1:0-25963 GCA_034717835.1 Chloroflexota bacterium | reverse complement strand
CACGCGCAACGCGGCGGAACCCGAAGCGCAAGCGGCTTCAATCTTCATCGCTTCTACGCCGTCCATCGCTAGCGCATCGGCCAACAGCGCGCCCAGGTGCTCTTGCCCCGTGACCTCGCCGGAGATCATATTGCCGACGTAGATGGCGTCTACTTTGTCCACGTTGGCGCTCTGCAATGCTTTAAGCGCTGCTTCCAGGGCCAGAGCCCTAATACTTGCTTCCCAGTGCTCGCTAACCGGGGTTTGTCCAATTCCAATAATTGCCACGTCTCTCATGCAGACCTCCTACTTCAACATCAGTTTGCCGCGATAACGGGTGTAGAGACCGTAATCAAGCTCTACGCGCCGCTCAATGTAATCAGACACTAGGGGTGCCTTTCCCTTCCGCTCCTCAAGTTTCTCGGTGACTTCCCAGACGAAGGCGTCGGAGCCGGCGCCAGAACCAAAACTGACCATCAAAATGCGTTCTCCAGGTTGCGCGATATCCAACGTGGCGGAAAAGCCGGTGATTGCGGCTCCTGCGTAGGTGTTACCGATCAGGTTGCTTAACATGCCTGGTTTGAGTTGCTCTTTGGTGAATCCGAGCCGTTGGGCTACCCGGTAGGGGAATTTGACGTTAGGTTGGTGGAAGATGGCGTAATCGAAATCCTCCGCGTTCAGTGCTAACGCCTCAAAGATACTCTCGGCCGCCGCTTGGATGTGAGCGAAGTAGGCCGGTTCGCCGGTGAAACGCCCGCCGTGACTGGGATAGTGCTGGTAAGCCCGCCGCCAGAAATCCGGTGTATCGGTGACGTAAGAGACCGAGCCGGCGCAGACGGCCAGCGCATTCTTTGCCGGCCCCACGATAAACGCGGTGCCGCCGCTGGCAGCGGTGTATTCCAGCGCATCGCCTGGCCGCCCCTGGGCGGTATCGGCGCCAATCGCCAGCGCGTAATCGGCCATCCCCGCGCCGATCAATCCGATGGCTGCTTGGAGGGCTTCCGTCCCCGCTTTGCAGGCGAATTCAAAATCGGCAGCCAGATGATATGGAGTCGTGCCTAGTGCTTCGGCCACAATGGTTGAGGAAGGTTTGACTGCGTAAGGATGTGACTCGCTCCCTACCCAGACGGCGCGCAATTCCTCCGGTGAGATTCCCGCGCGGGCCAAAGCATTGCGCGCGGCCTCAATGGAAATGGTGATGGTGTCCTCGTCCAGACCGGCGACGGCTTTTTCCTTGATCGGCCCTTTCCCGCCATTCTGCCAGATGCGGGCGATTTCGTTACTGGGCAGCCGGTACATGGGTATGTAGGAGCCGTAGCCTACAATTCCCACGGGGCGTTGTGGTTTCATCAATATCTGGTTTTTGTTCATATAGACCTCCTAAGTAAGTCAAAAGTCAAAAGTCAAAAGTCGAATGTCGAATGTCAAGTGGTTTAGCGTTAACCGCTAACCTGCTGCCTGGCACGAGCGTGCAAGCGCATGTGTCCGCGTTGGATGCCTTCCGTGGCCAGCGCACGGAGCGCGGCCAGATTTTGTGCCAATCCTACGCTGACTACGATGGCGGCCAATTCCGTGGCTCGCTGCACCCCCAGAATCTTTAGTGCCAGTTGGGCTATCGGATGGACGCGCGTCGCGCCGCCGATGGTGCCTAGCGCCAGCGGCAGCTCCAGCGTGCCGACCAGCTGCCCTGCTCCATCGCGGCACCAGGTGCTCAAGCTGGTATACTTCCCGTCACGGGCAGCGTAAGCGTGTGCGCCAGCCTCAATGGCGCGCCAATCGTTACCGGTCGCCAAAACCACCGCGTCAATGCCATTCATAATGCCTTTGTTGTGCGTGGCCGCGCGGTAGGGATCCGCCGCCGCGAAAGCCCCGGCCAGTTCGATGCCGCGCGCCACATCCGCGCCGCTGAATTCGCCAAAAGCGAGCGCGCTTTCAGGAATGCGCACCCGCGCGCGCGCCAATCGCCGATCCGCCAAGTTGCTCAGGATGCGGAGGAAGACTTGGCCGCCGGTGAGTTCTGCAATGCGCGGCGCTAATCGTTCGCAGGCGGTATTGATGGCGTTGGCTCCCATTGCGTCGCGCACATCATAATGCAGTTGCGCGATCAGCATCGGGCCGGTGGCCGTCTCTAAAATGTAAGCTTGTAAGTCACGTGCCCCGCCCCCCAATTGCTTGAGTACCGGATCAACTGTATCGGCCAGGGCCAGCAGCTCCGCGCGGTGTGCCAATAAATCCACCCGCGCCGCCCAGGGAGCGGGTGCGTCCACTACTTGGATTTGTCCGAGCATCACCGGGTCGTCAATGGCGGTGACGAAGCCGCCGCCAGCCCGCGCTAATTTGGCCGCCAGCGAAGCGCCCGCCACGACGGAAGGTTCCTCAATGACCATGGGCACCAGCATCTCGCGCCCATCTACAATGAAGTTAGTTGCCAAACCGAGTGGTAGGCGGTGCAGTCCTACTACGTTTTCAATCATCCGTGCTGCTTGTGCTAGCGGCAACCCGCCGCTACCTTTAAGGAGAGCTTGCTCCTCGGTGGTCAAGTCATAGTGCTCAGTGATAATCTCCCCGCGTGCGGCTGGGGTTAGCTGATAAAAGCCGGGAATGCGCGATCCTGGTCCCTTTTGCATAAAAAAACCTCCGCCCCTAGGCGTGACAAGGTCAACGAATAGCGCTATCATAGCATAGTTACCCTCTCAAAACCTATCAAACTAGAGTTGGTGGTTGGTTAGAGAGAAAATAACAGGTGATAAGCCAACCTGGTTTGGCAAACTACTGCTTTCACCAAAAGTTTTATTGTAGAAATACGTTTGATAGAACAATAGCTCCTGATTCCCACTTACTAATTCCTGATTTCCTATTTCCCATACATTAATCACTAACCAGCGTTTGCTTTATTTGCTAAAATGTATAAGCTACGCCATGTGATAAATCTAGCCTGTGGATAGGGGAACAGCGTGTTACGGGAACTACATATTCGTAATTTTGCGATCATTGATGAATTACACTTGCAGTTGGAAGAAGGCTTCAACATCCTTACCGGAGAGACTGGCGCTGGTAAATCCATCTTAATTGATGCGGTGGATTTGATTTTGGGCAGTCGTGCCGATCTGTCGGCGGTCAGAGCCGGGGAATCTCGCGCGCTTATTGAGGGCTTGTTCACTTTGACTGCGGCAGAGCAAGCCGCCCGTGCTGCCCTGCTAACTCAAGAGGAGTTGCGGGGCGAGCGTGCCGATACGCTCTGGTTGAGTCGTGAGCTACGGGCTGATGGTCGCTCTGTGGCACGGGTGAACGGCACTGTGGTTTCTCTCGCTCTGTTGGGGAAGATTGCGGAAGGGCTGATAGATATCCATGGGCAGAGCGAGCATCTAAGTCTCTTGCAGGTACGTGAGCATCTCAATTTTCTGGATCGTTTCGCGGGGGTGATGGAATTACGTTCTACAGTGGCCCAAGCGGTGCAACGTTGGCAGCGGCTACGTCGGGAGTTGCAAAAACTGCGCACCGGGGAACGTGAACGCATTCAGCGCTTGGACACGCTGCACTACCAAGCAGAGGAAATCTCTGCTGCATCGCTCCAACCGGAGGAAATCGCAACCCTGGAAGAGGAGCATGTGCGGTTGGCAAACGCCGAACAGTTAGCAGCCCTCTGTTCCCAAGTGCTGCGGTTGCTGGAAGATGGGTTAGCGGAGACGGGCACCCCAGCGGCCTTAGATATGTTGGGCAGGAGCCAACGCGAGTTGAATACGTTAGTCAGAATTGATGCTACGCTTTCCACAAAAGCCGAACTGTTAAACGACGTAGTTTATCGGGTTGAGGATTTAGCACGTGATTTAAGGGCTTACTTAGGTGAAATAGAATTCAGTCCCCGCAGGCTCAGGCAGGTGGAAGATCGTTTGGTGCTTCTGCGGCAGTTATTGCGGAAATATGGAGGCACTCTGGCCGAGGTGTTGGTCTATGCGGAACAGGCGCGGCAAACCATACTAGAGTTGGAAGGTAGCGATGAGCGTATCGCGGAGCTGTGTGTAGCGGAAGGACAGTTGCGTGCGGAAGTAACTGAACTAGCCACAGAGCTATCCGCGCGCCGCCGGAGTGCGGCGCAGGAGTTGGCGGTGGGAGTGGAGCACGAACTGGCGGATTTGCGCATGTCCGAGGCGCACTTTGGCATCATCTTTCGCCTGACAGTGGCGGCTGAAGGGTTACAGTTGCCGTCCCCGCAACCCGCGGAGTGTTGCATCACCGCACGGGGCAGTCGGGAATCCGCCGCCCCCGCAGTCCAACAGGCGGCCTTTGATGTTACCGGTATGGAGCAAGTGGAATTTTTGATCGAGTCAAATGTGGGGGAAGGACTTAAGCCCATGGTGCGCATTGCTTCTGGCGGCGAGACTGCCCGGTTGATGTTAGCTCTTAAGACCGTACTTTCGCGAGCGGATCATACGTCTTCATTGATCTTTGATGAGATTGACCAAGGTATCGGCGGGCGCGTGGGCGCGGTGGTGGGAGCGAAACTCTGGCGGCTCACCGTGTCTCCACTGGCGGGATTGGCGCATCAAGTCTTGTGCATCACGCATCTGCCACAGCTGGCTGGGTTTGGAGATGTACATTTCGGCGTGCGGAAGGAAGTAGCTGCTGGTCGCACCCGCACGCGCGTGGAACGGTTGGAGCACGAGGCGCGTTTGCAGGAACTGGTGCAGATGTTGGGCACTGCGGAAGATAGCGCTTGGCGCGGTGCCAGAGAAATTTTAAATCAAGCTACGCGCTTCAAGCGGGAAGAAATTGCCCAGCGAGAATTTGCTGACCGATAGAATCGGGTTATAATTGATTGGTGGTGTTTCTGCTGCTTTTTCAGGTAGTGGCCGTCTTTGAGGTGCAGTATTTTCTACCGCGCAGCTCAAAGGTAGTGTAGCTACAAATAACATAAGAGTTAACTTAGTAAGGATGGGTGCACATGGCATTAAAAGGTAGATTAAAAGATTTTGGGATTACCCAGCTCTTAAATCTGGTCAATTTAGCTCGCAAAACGGGCACTCTCTATTTAGATGGGTCAGAGGGAAAAGTTCATCTCTGTTTCCGAGAGGGCAAGCTGATTTACTTGGCTATGCAGGGAGAAGAGAAGAATCTCCTGACGTTATTGCTAGAAGCCAATAAACTAACCTCCAAGCAGGTGCAGATTGTCGAATCCAATATGGCAGGGCGAACCGATCGCGATATTGCGATGACATTAGTTCAGGCGGGGCACATCAAGCAGCAGGATGTGGCTGCCAGTGCGCGCCAGAATGTGCTGGAGCAGATGTACCGTATCTTCTCTTGGCAGGAGGGAACTTTCCGTTTTGAACCGAGCGCGCTCCCCGTGCAGGGAAAGATGACGGTCTCCATTGCCTTGGAGAACGTCATCATGGAGGGGAGCCGGCGACTTAAGGAGTGGGAGCGGTTGCAGGAAGAAGTCCCTGACTTAGATGTGCCCCTCAAATTTGCAGAGCGCCCTACTACACCCTTGCGTGATATTAACCTCACCGTGGAGGAGTGGCGGGTCATTTCTTTTGTTAATCCCCGGAACACGATTCGCCGTATCGCTCAGTCCAACAATATGAGCGAGTTTCAGATCCGCAAAATTGCGTATAGTTTGCTACAGGCAGGGTTGGTGGAATTTATACATGCGCCGCGTCAGGCTGTTGTTCATGTTAAAAATGATACCCCCGGACGTAAGCGCAAGGGGCAGGATAAGAAAGTGATTGCTAAACCAGTCTCTCAACGTCGCCCGGCGGTAAAACGGGGTTTAATCCATAAGCTAATTGATCGAATTCGGGAGCTCTAAGGTATGCAAACATTGAAGATCGTTGTCACTGGCCCTTTTTCGTCTGGAAAAACAGAACTCATTCAAACCATCAGTGAAATAGATGTTGTTTCTACTGATAGATCAATTTCACGAGAGGCGGAGCGGATCAAGGATGCGACCACGGTAGCGATGGATTTTGGCCGTATCACCATCGATGACGAGTTAATCTTATATTTATTCGGAACGCCCGGTCAGCGGCGATTCGATTTTATGTGGGAAATTCTCTCTGAAGGGATGTTGGGATTTGTGGTGATGGTTGATAGTAGTCGTCCGGAGACTTTTCGCGAGGCGCGGCGTATTCTGAATACCTTTAGGAATTACTCGCCTGTGCCCTACATCGTAGCGGCTAACAAACAGGATATGGAAGACTCCTGGCCGGCGGATGATTTGCGGATTGTGTTGAAGATTGCGCCGGATATCAAAGTGGTTCCTTGTATAGCCACCGATCGCGAGAGTGTCAAAGGAGTGTTGTTAGAATTGCTTTACTCCATCCTGGCGATTATGGATCGAGATGACGTGGAGTAATGAAAATTGTAAGGAGCTCTGTCTAAGTAACTATTCTTTAACTAATTTGCAATGACCCTTTCCCGTTACTGAGTGGTGAATATGCTATGATACAGATAGTAATCAACCAAAGGGGTCACAGGTGCTAAGATGAGTTCCATTGTTACAGACCAAGGCATTGTACATTACGAAACAGTAGGACGGGGGCAACCAGTTATCCTGTTACATTGTTGGTTGGGGTCGTGGAGCTACTGGTTGCCTACGATGAAGTACCTCAGCGATGCTTATAAAACCTATGCGCTGGATTTTTGGGGATTTGGCGAGTCTGCTAATCAAGGCTCATTTACGGTCTCCGAATATGTACAAATGGTGTATCAATTTATGGAGCGGATGGGTTTGCAGAGTGCGCCGGTGATGGGGCACTCGATGGGTGGATCGGTCTCGTTGAGTCTGGCCTTGACCCATCCTCAGCGAGTGTCTCGCGTGGCGATAGTTGGCTCGCCGGTGGTGGGAGACGGCTTGGCTTACTTGCTCAAGCTGGCCGGTGATCAACGTATCGCTAAACTGCTCTATAAGTTCCCCCGTATTTTTGCATTTGGAGTGCGATTGGCCTCTCCATTCTATGCCCACGATTGGCGAGCCTGGTATGAGATATTCAAGCAGGACATCTCCCGAACGACGATGGAATCATTTGCTGATAGCATCCGGGATTTACACTACACTGATTTACGCCCGCAATTGCATGAGCTGCGGATGCCGACGATGGGGATTTTTGGCAGGAAAGATAACATTGTGAATCCTAACCAAGGGCAGATATTGCATGACGGAGTGCCCAACGCTATTATCCACTACTTTGAGAACTCGGCACACTTCCCGATGTTGGATGAAACCCGACATTTTCAGCAAGTAGTGCGAGATTTTTTGGATTTGCAATTTGAGGGTTAGCATGACCGCCTCGCAATGGAGTATTACACCAGCGCCACCCGTTTCGAGTTCGCAGCCGCGTGTGGAATTGCCGCAGTATACTTTCCCCAATAAAATGGGTCGTATCTTCCTGCTGGCCTTAGAAGAGGAGCTGGGGCGGAATGGTTTGAAGGCCAGCTTGAGATTAGCTCGGTTGGCACGATTCGAGGAGCGTTACCCGCCCGCCAATTTTGAGCGAGAGATTGCTTTTGAGGAAATCTCTCGCTTACTCTCCGCGATTGAGGAACTCTATGGCCCCAGGGGCGGGCGGATGATATCCTTGCGGGCCGGACGAGACTCCTTCAAATATGGGTTGCGTGACTTTGGGGGCTTGGTCAGTTTTGCTGATTTGGTTTTTCATTTGACCCCCCTCTCGCTCCGGGCGCGCTTGAATTTGGAGATTCTAGCGGAGATATTTAACCGCTATTCGGATCAGCAAGTTCAACTTTCTCAGGAGGGCGATAATTATCTCTGGCAAGTTTCCCACTGCGGTCTGTGTTGGGAGCGAAAGACAACTTATCCCGCGTGCTCTTTGATGGTGGGATTATTACAAGAATCCCTGTATTGGGTGAGCGGCGGTGAATTGTTTGATGTCGAAGAAATTGCTTGTGTAGCGATGGGAGACGAGCAGTGCGTCATGCAGATAGTTAGGCAATCCTCCGAACTGTGGGAGGAAGAACATGCGTAAGATCATTCTCCAAGATAAACGACAAATAGCCCCTTTTAACGAACCGGCGCGGGACCTCAACGTGCTGGCTAAGCCGCTCTGGCTTTTTCAACGAGACCTTTTGGCGCCCTACACGACTGAGGAGCGAGAAGTTAATTCTCTGCGGGCGATTCCCGCTAAACGTATGGAGACACTGGTCTATCGAGATAATTTATACTTCGATCAAAAGTTCATCGCTGAGTTTATTGAGCGGGCGCAGAAATCTGGTAAGGCTTGTCAGGTGGCCTTTGAATTAGACGATCCTGCCCTTAAAGCCCATGCGCTCTATCTGCAACGAGGTATTCGCCGTGAGGGTGGATATTATGTTGCGGATCTCTGGTATTATCCTTATGGTGTGGAGCCGGTGGTCCGCCCTTTGGTCATGCGCACTGAACCGCGTGAGGTGGGGTTTTATCATGTGCCAACGCACATGTCCAATGTGTATGGCGATTTAATCTACCAGTTGCCCACTAAACCATTTCTCTCCATTGAGCATTGGGCACATGTATTGTTGGCCAATGTGATGTTTGGTATTTTTGCTATTGGGGCGCGTTTTGAACAGGATCTGAACGCGGAGCTTCTCTTGAATCTGGAGTTGTTGTGGCACGGCATGTTGGAACGTAAACAAGTGCTCTCCACTTCTAAGATGGTAGAGGTAGGGGGAAATTGTGATATTGATCCCACGGCGATCATTCAAGGGCCCACCGTTATCGGCGATAATGTGACCATTGGAGCAGGAAGTGTGGTCACCAACTGTATTATCGGCGATAATGTGAATATCTCGCAGGGTTGTGAATTGATGCTGAGTGTAGTAGGCCCCGGTTCCTTTTTGCCCTTCCGGGCGGCACTTTTCGAGACCGTGTTGATGGAGAATTGCATGGTGGCTCAGAATACTTGTTTGCAGATGTGTGTAGTGGGCCGGGGAAGCTTTATCGGGGCCGGCAATACTTTTACGGATTTTAATCTGGTACCTAAGCCGATACGGGCTTACTTTGGTGGTAAGTTGGAGGAGACGGGAATGAGTGTGTTGGGTGGCGCCGTGGGACATAATGTCTTAATTGGCTCTGGCCTGGTTATTTTTCCGGCGCGCATGATTGAATCGGACGTGGTGCTCTTCGCTTCTCCTGAACGGCGGGTTATTACCAAGAATGTATCCTATGAGGATAGTGATCATTTTAAGTTAAAGAATTGGCGGGAACGCCGTCCGCGGCTTTATCCTCGCCGTGAAAATAGACATTGATAGATGGATTCTTTTGCCTTTCTTATTCATCCTATTGATCCTAAGCGCGATGTCGCCAGGAAATATCCCTTATTAGGTAAATTACTACCGGTAAATGCAATTCATTTTATATCGCGTTTTTGGCCGCCGGTCTATATTTCGCATATCACCGGAGCGCGGTCTGCTGCAACTGGTAAAGAGATTGAGGGCTGGTTGATTGCGGTGCCTTATACAGCACCTCGTATGTTGAAGCTCCCTCCTAAAGAAGTTTATCGGAAGATTATTGCCGCCGGGCGGATGGCGGAGGAATTGGGCGCGCAAATGTTGGGCTTGGGCGCCTATACGGCTGTAGTTGGTGATGGTGGCCGCACCATTGCGCGGGAGTTAGATATTGCGGTTACCACTGGCGATAGTTACACTGCCGCGGTAGCAGTGCAGGCGGTGCATTCTGCCGCCGAGCGGATGGGGATTGATCTGCGGCAGACGACAGTGGCGGTGGTGGGAGCGACGGGAGCCACCGGGGGGGTGATCGCGCGGAAGTTGGCGCGTGTGGCTGGGCGCATCTTGTTGGTGGGACGCCGGCGCGAACGGTTGGCTGAGGTTGGCGAACGGGTACAGGCGGAGGCGCGCGGCGAGGTAGCGCTCTCGTTAAATATCAACGAGATCCGCGAGGCCGAAGTGGTGGTGACTGTTACCAGTGCTGGCGGTGATTTGGTGCGACCGGAGTATTTACGACGCGGGGCGGTAGTTTGTGATGTCTCGCGGCCCCGGGATGTTTCTTGGCAGGTCGCGCGAGCGCGCGAGGATGTTTTAGTTTTTGATGGGGGTTTGGTACGAGTCCCCGGGGCGGTGGACTTTGGCTTTAATTATGGCCCACCGCCGGATATGACTTTTGGTTGTGTGGCCGAGACGATGGCTTTGACTTTCGAAGGACGTTTTGAAGACTATACTTTAGGGAAAGATATAAGTTTGGCGAAGGTTGATGATATTGAATCTATGTCTACCAAGCACGGTTTTGCTCTGGCTGCTTTACGCAGTTTTGAGCGACAATTGGATGATGCTACGATCGAAAAAATCAAGCTATTTACGCACCCTGGGGCTGACAACTCTGGATTATAATGAGTTAGTGTTACGTTCTCTGGCAAGAGGAGGAGTATGAGCGAAGGACGCATCCTAGTAGTGGAAGATGATATTGATATCTCTAACATGTTGAAACTCTACTTTAAGTCGTTGGGTTACACTGTGTTCGCAGCCTTATGTGGTGAGAAGGCGCTAACGCTATCTCGACAGAAGATGCCCAAAGTGATCATTCTGGATATCATGTTACCAGACATTGATGGCTATGAGGTCTGTCGCCGCCTACGCACTAACTTGCGTACCAGTCACATCCCCATTCTCTTCTTAACGCAGAAAGATGAGCGGAGCGATAAGATCAAGGGCTTGGAGTTAGGAGCTGATGATTATATCACCAAGCCTTTTGATGTGGAGGAATTACGACTGCGGGTGCGCAATACGATCAAGCGCGCTGAACGGGAGAGTCTCACCAGTCCCAGCACGGGTTTGCCCAGCGGTCGGCTGATTGAGCAACAACTCCGGGAGTTACTCCGCGAAGAAGGCTGGGGATTGTTCTACATTGGTATTCAAGGCTTGAGTGCGTTCAATGAAGTCTACGGTTTCGTGGCGGGGGAAGAGGTGTTACGCTTCACCGGCATGTTGTTGAACGAGGCGATAGAAGATCTTGGTACTGTGGATGATTTCATCGGCCATATTGGGGGAGATGATTTTATCATCGTTACGCGACAAGATCTAGTGCCCGCGATCAAAACGGAGATTGTAGCGCGTTTCGGTGCCAAGGTGGGTACCCATTACGATTTTATAACCCGCTCACAGGGCTATCTGGTCACGCATGATGACTCGGGGAACGAAATACAAGTACCATTGATGTCGTTGCGGGTGGGAACCCTGTCCGTCGGAGATGGCCCCTTCACTGATATTAGAGAGATCACTGAGGTGGCTGCCGAGAAACGGCGTTATGCGAAGAACTAAACAACTTTGATAGGTTGCGTTGTTAGTATTAGCCATCCAAATGTTTGATCTTTGGCGCGAAGAATGGCTAAGGTTTATTTTGTGCGGTCTGGCACTGTAAATGATGAAGCTGATAGATAGTAAACTAATTAAATATGGTGATATTCTGCTCGGAGCAGTTGCCTGGGGAGTGCTCGGGGCATTTGCTCTGGGGAGGTTGCCTCCTTGCGGCTTATACGCGTTGGGAATTCCATTGCTTTGGTTTGCCGTGCGTTGGGAACTAGCTGTCCACGCGCAGTATACACGCCTTTGGGCGCGGATACCGGCTTTTGGGGATGAACTTTCAATAGCACTGGATGTCGTTGCGGTATGGAAATTGGTATTAGCAGAAGTCTGCCTGGCATTTGAACTAACCGATGGGGCTTGGATTTGGGATAAACCTCAAGCTAAAATTGACCAGTTGAAGGGGGCCGATTCTGATATCGAGGCTGCTACCTGGCGTCAATTGGTTGCTCTGGGAGAGGCGGAGAAAAGTGGGTGGCGACGGCCCGTTTTGTTGAGGAAGTTGCGGTTACGCGGTCTGCTGGTGCGCGCTGTTGATGGGGGAGAAGTACAAGGGGCATTGGTCTTGCTGCGTGCAAAAAAGCGATTTTCTCAAGCAGAAGATGATTACTTAATGGTTCTGTTGCGGATGGCGCGGCAGGTGGTACGCGGTCAGTTGCAATATGCCCGCGCTGATTTGGTCTTGGAGCATCAGATCCAGGAGCTGGAAACGATGCAACACCTTAACCAGGTAATGGGACAAAGCCTGGATTTAGACGAAACTCTCCAAGCCGTGTTGGAAGCCATTAAAGAATTGGTTTTTTATGATATTGGGGAGATTACTTATTGGGACCCAGGAAAAGAATCTTTGGTGCAAGGAGCAGCGTTAGGTAGTGCGTCCGCTAAAAATTATCTAGCTCAACTTCCAGGGAGCTACGAGCTCACTGAAGGGTTGACCGGCTGGTTAGCGCAGAATCGTAAGCCACTGTTCTTGGATGATGTGCAGCGCTCTGCTCCGGCGCGCCCGATAGTAGAGGAAACGGATTTATCCTTGCGGAGTTATATGGGTGTGCCTTTGATGGTTCGCGGGCAGCTTATTGGCACCTTGGAAGTGGGACTTAATGAACCACGTGGCTTTGCTGAGCATGATTTAATCTTATTACAAAATCTCGGAGCGCAGGCAGCCATTGCCATTGATAAGGCTCGCCTTTACCGCGTCGCCAAACGGCGGGTACATGTATTAGAGCGTCTGGGGGCTGTGGCGCAAGCCGCTGGCCGGGCCAGTGACCTGACGACGCTTTCCAAGGAAATTGTGACGCGTGTGGCAGAGATTGTGGAGGCAGAATTTGCTGGAATTTTACTCTATGAGCCGGGGCACGAGCGGTTAGTAGCTCATAAACCTTTTTTGGGGATATCCGATGCACAGTTGCAAAACTATGTGTTTGCTCTCTCTGATCCTGCCGATAGGAGTTTCCTTGAGCAGCGGGATTATTGGATGATTGAAGATGCGCAGAGCGAACCGCGTTTAGAGAAATGGGGGGGGCTGCCGCTGGCACTCGCGCTTGATATGCGGCAGACATTATGGGTGGCCTTACGCGCCGGTGGCGAGCAGATTGGTTTCATTCAAGTCGCCCAACAGAAAGAGGGACAGCATTTTACTAGCGAGGATGTGCGCTTATTGACTATGTTGACTGCGCAGCTCTCTGGCATGGTGCGCATTTCAAGTTTGTTGGAGGCGATGGAAGAACGCTCGCGCCAGACGGAATCCTTGGTCTCGGTGGCGACGACACTCGGAGCTTCTCTGGATTTAGCAACGGTCTTAGAAGCGATTGTGGAAGCAGCTTTCAAGATGCTCAACTGTCAACGTACCGGTATTTTTGTAGTGACGGCTGACAATAAGTCCCTGGATTTGGCAGCGGCGCGGGGAGTCTCTGCGCGATATCGAGAACTTTCTCAAGGGATACCGATTTCCGAGGGGGGACGTGCGCACGCAGCGGCCATTAAAGAGAACATCATCGTAGCGAATTTGGAGAAGGACTCTCGTTTTGAAGAGCTAGCTCCTTTTGCCGGTTCAGAAGGGTTTCGTTCTTTCGCCGATATCCCGTTGCTGCGCGGCGAACAAACTGTGGGATTACTTACCGTGCAGTTTATCAACCCTCACACTTTCACTGCAGATGAAATCAACGCCCTCAACATTTTGGCAGAACAGGCGGCGATAGCGATTGAGAATGCGCGTCTCTATGAGGAAACAGACGAAAAATTACAACGCCGTGTGGCGGCGTTAGAATCGTTACAGCGAGTAACGCATGAAATTACCAGTACCTTGAATTTAGATCAAGTATTGGAGCTGGTACTCAATGAGGCGATTCGCTCCGGCCAGGCAGATGCTGGCCTGGTGGCGTTATTGCGCGCCGGTGTCAAGAATGAATTGCGTATTTCACAGGGATATCAACCGGCTGAACTAGAGACTTTACAGGCAGTAGTCCCAAATCCATCCTCAGCAGCAATCCTGAAGGAATTTTTAGAGCAGCCTAAATTGTGTTATCTGCCGGAGACTTTGACCTTCACGCGATTAGAGAGGTTTAAATCTCTGCTGTTGGCCCCGGTTTTCTACCTGGGTGAACTGGCCGCAGTGATCCTTATCCAGAGTGAGCGAGCACACGCTTTTACACCAGACATGTTGGAGTTCGTGGAAGGACTCGCCGCTCAATCTTCCATTGCGATTGGAAATGCCCGACGTTACGAGGAGCAGCTGGTGCGTGGTGAAGTGATGCACCAGCGAGCGAAGCAGCTGCAACTTTTCCTGGAAGTTTCACGCACTATGCGTTCAGATCGTCCCTTGGAAGAGATGTTGTTGGATATGGCTTATGCAGCGCAAGAAGCTACCGACTATGAGATCGTTATGATCAGTATATTGGAAGGAAACCTCGTTCGCCGCGTAGCTGGCGCCGGCATTCCATTGCAGGAGTTGGCTCGCCTAAAAGAGGTACGCCAATCCTGGTCTGATGTTTCCCGTTTGTTACAGGCGCAGTTCCGTCTAGGGCATTGTTATTATATTCCAGCAGAGTATCAGGACTTGTGGCGCGATAACTTAGAGGTTTTTGATGCGGTAAATACTGATTTGAGTCGCCGGACTGATGCTAGCCGCTGGCATCCCTCTGATCTATTGTTAATCCCGCTTTATAGTACGCAACAGAAAATCCTGGGTTACATGTCGGTAGATAGTCCCCGAGATGGGCGTGCTCCGACTCAGTCCTTGTTGGAAGTTGTTGAACTTTTTGCCGCGCAGATAGCTCTGGCTATTGAAAACAACCGCATGATTGCGGATTTACGCTTGCAAGTTAACACACTCAACCTCTTTAATGAAGTTAGTCATGCCATCACTGCGAAATTGGACCTTAACACGGCTCTCAATACAATAGTGCAATCGGTAACTAATCTTTTGAACTATGATTATTCGACTATTTTCTTGTTGGATAAAGAAAGTGGGCGGTTGGTGCCCCGTGCCTCTTCTGGTTATGCTTTAGAGACGGTGAGTGAGCTTACCTTCTCCAGTGATGAAGGTTTGTTTGCCGAATTGACACGCACAAAATTGCCGCTGCGTGTGGAAAATACTCAGAATGACCCGCGTTTCGAGCCGGGAACCTTGGGAATTGGCTCTCTGGTGATGGCGCCGCTGGTGGTTGAAGGCCGTTCAGTGGGAGCCTTAACTGGCGACCGTAAAAAAAAGGTGAGATTCTCTCCTGCTGAGGTGGCTACTTTTTCTGCTCTAGCAGATCAAGTCGCTGTGGCGGTGGAAAATGCACAGCTCTTTGATGAAGTTAAACATTTCTCGGTAGAGATGGAAGAAAGAGTGGCTAGAAGGACGGCAGAGCTGGCCGAAGCATTGGAGAATTTGCGAACAGAACGTGACCGCACTAATATACTCTACCGGATTGCTTCCGAGTTGGTGGCCAGTCTGGATATTGACCGGGTACTTAATAAAGCGCTTTCTATGATGCGGGATGCAGTACAAGCCGAGCGTGGTGCGATTCTGATATTGGATGAGGATACTGGTTATTTGTATCACCGAGCATCCATCGGTGGTGATCAAACTATCCCCCCAGGAGGGATTCGCTCGGAGTTAGACCGTGATTCTGGTTTGGTTGGTTGGATTTTGAAGCAGCATGAGGCGGCACTTGTATCCGATGTCACCGTTGATGAGCGTTGGATTCCGGTTGCGGGGGATCAGGATACACACTCTGTATTGGCTGTTCCTATCATCACTAATGAGGGGCAGGCAATTGGGGCTGTATTCCTCCACGACCATAGAGTTGGCGTGTTTACTGAAAATGATCTGCGTTTGGTGAAGGCGGCCGCTGTGCAGTTAGGCAGCGCGATGAATAACGCTAATCTCTATCGCATGTTGCGCGAGCAAGCCGAGCGGTTGGGGGCTATGTTCCGCACTCAGCAAATCGAGGCGACGAAAAACCAAGCCATTCTGGAAGGTATCGCGGACGGGGTGATGGTGACCGATGACAACGGGCGCGTCATCCTCTTTAATAAGGCGGCCGGATCTATCTTCTCAATGGAGCGCACGCAAGCTCTGGGACGGATATTGGATGAGATGCTAGGGCTTTACGGCTCCCGTGCTCGCGAATGGATGTCTCAAGTGCAAACCTGGCAGGCCGATCCTCGGAGTTACGGCGGAGAGTTCCTGGCCGATCAGTTGGAGATTGAACGGAAAATCGTGAGCGTCCATCTTTCACCCGTAATCTCACCGGGACATGAGTTCTTGGGGGCAGTTTCGGTTTTCCGTGATGTGACCGCTGGGGTAGAAGCTGAGCGGGCCAAGAGTGAGTTCGTCTCTACTGTTTCTCACGAATTGCGCACTCCGATGACCGCCATCAAAGGCTACGTTGATCTATTTTTGATGGGGGCCACCGGGAATTTGACCGAGCAGCAGCGGCGTTTCTTGACGGTAGTCAAGGGAAACGCTGACCGCCTTTCTTCTTTGGTCAATGATCTCTTGGATATCTCGCGTCTGGAAAGCGGTCGGATAGTCTTAGAACTGACTCCACTGGAAATGCCGCCTTTGATTGAGCAAGTGTCCTTAACTATTACGCCGAAAGCTAACAAGAAGAATATCCGAGTGCAAACAGTGGTCCCGGCGGGACTGCCCAAAGTCTATGGTGACAGTAACCGCGTTAATCAGATTTTGACCAACTTAGTTGGTAATGCGTACAAATACACACCACCTGGTGGGGTCATCTCCATACAGGCTTACGTTAAAGATGGCATGTTCCATCTAGGCGTGTTGGATACCGGGATTGGCATTACCAGAGAGCATCAGGAGAAAGTCTTTGAGCGTTTCTTCCGGGTAGATGATCCTTTGGTGCAAACTGAAGCGGGGACTGGATTAGGATTATCAATTACTGTTTCCTTGATTCACATGCACGGCGGCGAGATTTTCTTGGAAAGCGAACCAGGAGAAGGAAGCCTCTTCACTTGCACCTTACCCCTAGCGGAAGGAGAAAGCCTCGAGCCGGTGGGAGAACCACCTGCTAGTTTCGTGACCGAAAGACGCTTGGTGGTTTTAGTTGTGGAAGATGATGCTGAAGTAGCGCAATTATTGAGCCTCACATTGGAAAATGAAGGGTATCAAATCTTGACAGCTGCATCTGGGGAAGAGGCGTTGCGGGTAGCTCGTGAACGACATCCTGATTTGATCTCTTTGGATATTCGTTTGCCGGGGCTGGATGGGTTGGAAGTACTGGAACTGTTGAAGCGTGCTCCTGAAACCTCCGATATTCCGGTGGTAATCATCTCGGTAATTAGCGAGAGCAAGAAACGGGGACTAGAATTGGGAGCAGTTGATTATCTGACGAAGCCGGTGGATACCGGCGAGCTACTGGACGTGATCAGTGAGGCGCTTGCACGGCAACGGGGAACGGTTCTGATTGCTGAAGACGACCCCGACACCCTAATCATGTTGCGGGAAGCTCTGGGTGAGGCGGAATTGAACGTGCGTACCACCAGACGGGGTGATCACGCCTTGCAATTGGCTCGTACTATTCAACCCGCTTTATTGTTATTAGATCTGCAATTACCAGAACTAGATGGCTATCAAATCTTGAGGCAGCTGCGTCAAGATCGCTATACTGCTAATATCCCGGTCATTGTAATGACGGGTACCGGGGCGACTGAGTCTGATATACCCGTGAAAGTGGGGAAATCGGGCGTGGTACGGTTCTTGACCAAGCCTTTCTCAATAGTAAATCTAGTGCAGGAGATTTCTCAATTGGTAGCTGACCGCAGCGCGTAAGGGGAGTAAGGATATGATCAGAATTTTAGTGGCAGAAGATGAGCGGGATATTCGTGATTTAATAGCTTTCACCTTGCGTTTTGCTAACTTTGACGTGGAGCTAGCAACGAATGGTAGTGAAGCTGTCGAGAAGGCCTTGCAGGTTAAACCGGACCTAATTCTGATGGATGTGCGCATGCCTAAAATGACGGGCTATGAAGCATGTCGCGAGCTCAAAACTAAAGCCGAATTGGAGAAGGTCCCGGTCGTATTTCTCTCCGCCAAAGGCCAGGAGAGCGAGATTAGTAAGGGGATGAGCGTTGGCGGTACTGATTATATCCTCAAGCCATTTGCCCCGGACGATTTGATCAAACAAGTCAAGCGAATTTTGGCAGAGCACGGTAATTTAGCGTAAGCGGTAAAGGATACTGATGAGCGCCATTATTTTAGAAAGCAGCTTGGTGCATTATGAAGCGCTAGGGCGCGGGAAGCCCCTTCTGTTCTTGCACGATTGGTTAGGCTCGTGGCGTTATTGGGTGCCTACGATGATGGAGCTATCACATTCCCGGCGAGCCTATGCCCTGGATTTTTGGGGCTTTGGAGATTCTGATAAAGCGCGAGCTTACTACTCTATTGATGGGTATGTGCGTCAAGTAGCTCTCTTTATGCAGCAGATGGGGATTAGTGAAATTCCGCTTATTGGACATGGGTTGGGTGGCATCGTAGCTCTCCGGTTTGCCAAGAAGTTTCCGGAGAGGGTGCAACAGGTCATGGTGGTAAGCACCCCTCTTTCGGCCCCTTATTTAGACCGCTCCTTGAGTGGCTTTACAGGTGGCGATAATCCCGCCTCGCGGATTTTGGGACGTCAGCTCAATTCCTATCAGGAAGTGGCGATGGAAGCCGACAAGATAGACGGTGCGGCCGTGGTGGCGACAGTGCGTTCCTTCTTGCAAGAAGATTTGACATTATTAGTAGAGGATTTGACTGTTCCCGTGATGTTGGTCTATGGGGATCAGGATAGTATTATTCAGCGCCCGCCAGGAGATTGGTTGGATGATCTTGACTACTTCAATGCTTATGCTTTTGTCTTAGCGAATGTACAGCATTATCCTATGTTGGAAGAACCCACAAAATTTAACCGCCTATTGTTGGATTTTCTAATCCATGGAAACGCTTGGGATAAGATTGAGGTTAAGGAGAGTTGGCGCCGGCGGATGCGTTAACGGTACTTCTGCGAATTTATATGCCGAGGTAGCTGTAACGAGTAAGAATGAGTAGGTATCAGAGAAAGGATGTAGTAAATGAAACGTTCGACGTCCGCTGCGGACCCCTGGGCGGTGGGGGTAATGAGCCGTACTCTGATTTTGATAGCTTTCGTGACGGCCATTGCGGTACCATTGGGGTTGGTTCCCATTATTCCGGCGGTACCGTTTCCCTCCGCTGAAGAAGGTGTGGAAGAAGCGCCTGCGCTTAAAATTTTCTCCTTCAATGAGCCAGTCCCCCCCACGATTACTGTTCCGCTCACCAATCCTACCCCGACTATCCCACATGTGGGTATTATTTCTGGGCATCTAGGCAACGACAGTGGAGCTATTTGTCCCGATGGCTTGCAAGAGGTGGATGTCAACAAAAAGATCGCTGATCTAGTGGTGCAAAATCTCTTAGCCAGAGGCTGGCGGGTGGAGCTCTTGGAGGAGTTTGATGAGCGGTTACAAGGTTATGAAGCCGATGCCCTGCTCTCCATTCACGCGGATTCCTGCACGTTCCCCGGTAAATCAGGGTTCAAGGTCGCGCGCGCGGAATCCAAATATGACCCGTGGGCCGAGGATGAGTTAGTGCGCTGTCTAACGGTGAGCTATCAGGAGCAGACCGGCTTGGCATTCGACGCTAACACCATCACCTACGATATGAAACGTTATCACGTGTACAACGAAATCCATGCTGACACGCCGGCCGCGATCATCGAAACGGGCTTCATGTTGGATGATCGCGACTTGCTCACGCAACATGCTGATTTAGTAGCGCAGGGGATTGCTGCCGGGTTGATTTGTTTTGTGGAGGGCGAACTGGCTCCCTAAACTCTGGGGCAGGTCAGGTTGCTTTTTTGGGGATATCAAGGTAGACTTTTAGCATTAACTAACTACTAAGGAGGATCTGATGGCATCGTACCAAAAAATTGTGCTGGTAGGGAACTTAGGCGGAGATCCGGAAATGCGCTATATGCCGGATGGCACACCAGTCACCAATTTCTCTATGGCTACCAATAGAAAGTGGAATAATCCCGATGGCTCACAGAATGAGGAGACCACCTGGTTCCGCGTGACGGTTTGGCGCCGGCAGGCGGAAACCGTAGCTCAATATCTCAAGAAGGGGAGTCAGGTGTTGGTGGAAGGGCGTATGAAGCCCGATCGCGCCACCGGTGGGCCGCGCGTCTGGAGCGGTCAAGATGGCGTGGCGCGGGCCAGTTACGAGATTACGGCTAACCGCGTCGTCTTCCTCGGGGGCCGGGCTAACGCGGCCGCAGCAGGTGGGGGGGGCGCAGCCGCTGGTGGTGCGGATTTCCCTGAGGACGATATTCCCTTTTAGCTAGCATGAGAGATTTACCTAAAAACAGAGAAGCAGTACCGCGCTTCTCTGTTTTTGTCAGCTATTAATGATATATGGAGGAGGGTAGCTTAGATGTCAGAACCTAAACGACGTGCGTTGAACGTAGACCTTCCGGCGGATTTAGAGCCAATTTATGCAAATTTCGCGTTGATTGTCCATTCTCCCTCGGAGCTGATTATCGACTTAGCCCAGGCTCTACCCAATCAGCCTAAAGTGCGGGTGAAGTCGCGGATAGTGATAACGCCCTTGAACGCGAAACTGTTGCTGCGCGCGTTACAGGATAATTTGCGTAAATATGAATCCTCGTATGGCGAGATCAAGTTGCCGGGGCGGGGAGATGATTTGGCCCGTGCTTTTTTTGGCGGCGGCGGATCGCCGACTCAGAAGTAGTGGGCACAAAGATCTGAGATGTAGATTTACCTGATAAAGGTTGCTTTACAGGATAAAGACAAAATCTTAGGGTTCTATCCGTATTCAGCCTGACTATCGACTATCGACTATCGACTATCGACTATCGACTATCGACTATCGACTATCGACTATCGACTATCGACTATTGACTATTGACTATTGACTATCGACTATCGACTTATCTTGGAGGTTTATAATGAAATCAAAGAATAATCGGCACGTGTTAATCACCGGCGGGGCCGGCTTCATCGGTTCGCACTTGGCCGAGGCGCTATTGGCGCGGGGCGATGCGGTCACGATCATTGATGACCTTTCCACCGGATGCTTGGAGAATATCCAACACTTGCGGGATAATCCTAATTTTAGTTTTGCCATCGACACCATTACCAATGAGCTGGTGATGGATCGGCTGGTGAGCGAATGTGACTTTATCTTCCATCTGGCGGCGGCGGTGGGAGTGCAACTTATCATTAGCGATCCGGTGCGAACCATCGAAACCAATATCTTGGGGACGCACGCGGTGCTCAAGGCGGCCGCCCGTTATCGGAAGCCGGTCTTTATTGCTTCCACCTCAGAAGTTTATGGGAAAGGGGAGCGAGTTCCCTTCCACGAGGAGGATGACCGGGTTTTAGGCCCCACGACCAAATCCCGTTGGAGTTATTCTGATTCTAAGGCGATTGATGAGTTCCTGGGCCTGGCCTACCATCAGAAGTTCGGGCTGCCGGTGACGATTGTCCGCTTCTTCAACACAGTTGGCCCGCGCCAGACAGGGCAATACGGGATGGTGGTGCCGCGTTTTGTCCAGCAGGCATTGCGCGGCGACCCGCTTACGGTCTACGGTGATGGGGGTCAGAGCCGTTGCTTCTGCAACGTGCGTGACGTGGTGCGCGCGCTCTTGCTGCTTGCCGAGATACCAGAGGCGGTGGGAGAGGTTTTCAACGTGGGGAGCACCGAGGAGGTCTCCATTTTGGAGCTGGCGCAGAAGGTGCAGGCACTGGAGGGCGAGCAGTCGTCGGAGATTGTCTTCATCTCTTATGATGAGGCCTACGCCCCTGGTTTTGAGGATATGCGGCGACGGGTGCCGGCTATTGATAAAGTAACGCGGTTTACTGGTTGGCGACCTCAGATTTCTTTGGATGAGACAATTCAGGAAGTGATCACTTATTATCGAGCAGAGGAGAGTTAAGATGCGATTGGTGGAGAAGATTGACCGCCGTGAGGCGGTGGTGGGGATCATTGGCTTGGGTTACGTGGGATTGCCGTTGGCCGTGGCCTGCGCAGAAGCGGGCTTTCAGGTACGTGGCATCGATATCGACGCGGAGAAGGTGGCGGCGGTCAATCGCCAGGATTCGTACATTGAGGATGTTACCTCGGAGCGGTTAGCGTGTCTCGCCGATCGCATCTCCGCGACGACGGATTACGCGGTATTGGCAGAGTGTGATGCGGTGAGCGTCTGCGTGCCCACGCCGCTGCGCAAGACCGGCGATCCGGACGTCTCGTATATCATCAGCGCGATGGATCAGATAGCGCGCTATTTGCATCCCGGTATGTTGGTGGTGCTAGAGAGCACCACCTATCCTGGTACCACCACTGAGGTAGCCTTGCCCCGTCTGGAAGAGGGCGGCCTGCGGATCGGGGAGGATTTCTACCTCTGCTTCTCCCCGGAGCGCGTTGATCCAGGGCGTGAGGATTGGACAACGCAGACGACGCCCAAGGTCATTGGCGGCGTGACGCCGGCCTGTTTGGCGGCAGGCGAGGCGCTCTATGGCGCAGCGATGGAGACCATTGTGCCCGTCTCCTCGCCAGCGGCGGCGGAGATGGTCAAGCTGTTGGAGAATACCTTCCGGGCGGTGAACATCGCCATGGTCAACGAGATGCTCCTGATGTGCGAGAAGTTAGACTTGGATGTCTGGGAGATTATTGAAGCGGCGGCTACCAAACCCTTTGGCTTTATGAAATTTACGCCGGGGCCGGGTATCGGCGGGCATTGTATTCCCATTGATCCGCTCTATCTCTCTTGGAAGCTGAAATCGCTCAAATTTACGGCCCGTTTCATCGACTTGGCCGATGAGATCAACTCTGCTATGCCGGAGTATTGGGTGGACAAGGTACAAGACGCGCTCAACGAGATGGCTAAACCGGTGAAAAATAGCCAGGTGCTGGTGCTGGGGATTGCCTACAAAAAGGATACCAGCGATCTACGAGAATCACCGGCGTTGGACATCATCCATCTGTTGGAGGAGAAGGGGGCTGAAGTGTCGTACCATGATCCGTATGTCTCTTCCCTTAACCACGATGGCATGGTGATGATTTCGGCGCCGGATCTGGCTGCGGCGTTGCAAGCCGCCGATTGCGTGGTGATTGTGACGGATCACAGCGTCTATGATTGGGAGCAGATTGCCCGGCAGTCGCGCCTGGTGGTGGATACCCGCAACGCGTTGCGAGATAGGGATTAGTGAATTGGGGAAGAGGAATTAAGGACGCGGTGGATAGAGGGCAACTGGTTCTCAATCCTCAACCTCTCTATTTACAAGGAGTTTACAATGACGAATGAGAAAAATACTTATTTGGTGACCGGCGCGGCAGGGTTCATCGCCTCGAAAGTGGCCGAATTTCTCTTGGATGCGGGTCACAAAGTCGTGGGCGTGGACAACTTCAGCGATGCTTACGATATTCGCCTGAAGGAATGGCGCTTGCAGCAGATTCAAGGCCGGCCCAACTTCAAATTTCACAAGTTGGATATCACTGACCGGGAGGCGTTGACCGACCTCTTCAACTCGCAACTGGCAACCTGTAACTTGCCCTTTGACGCCGTCATCAATCTGGCGGCGTGGGCCGGCGTGCGCAAGTCGGTGGCTAACCCTTGGATCTATCTGGAGACCAACGCTGGGGGCACGCTCAACTTGCTGGAACTCTGCCGTGAACATGATGTGCCCAAATTCGTCCTCGCTTCCACCTCCAGCCTCTACGGGGCGGACAATCCCATGCCCTATCACGAGGCGCAGGATACCAGTCGCCCGCTATCGCCCTACGCTGCCTCGAAGAAGGCGGCGGAGGCAATGTGCTACACGTACCATTACCTGCATGGCCTTGACGTGACCGTCTTTCGTTACTTCACTGTCTACGGTCCGGCGGGACGCCCGGATATGAGCCTCTTCCGCTTCACACAGTGGATCAATGAGGAGCGCGTGGTGACGATCTACGGCGATGGTTCCCAGAAACGCGATTTTACTTATGTGGACGATATCGCGCGGGGCACCATTGCCGGCCTCAAACCCCTCGGCTACGAGATCATCAACTTGGGGTCGGATACGCCGGTGGTCTTGATGGATACAGTCCGGCTGATCGAAGAGCTGAGCGGGAAGCCAGCGCGGTTGGAATATCAACCACGCCATCCCGCCGACGTGATGGCTACCTGGGCCGACATCAGCAAGGCCCAGCGGCTCCTGGATTGGCGTCCGCAATCAGCTTACCGCGAGGGCATCGCCGCGTTGGTGAACTGGTACCAGGCGAATCGGGCTTGGGCTAAGGATGTGGTGACGGGGTAGGACAAATCGACAAATGGCGAATGGCAGCTGGAGGAATGCGAACCATGATTAACGGCGTGATACTACGGAAATTGCAGGCATTGGATCAGGTGTTGCTTGAGCTGCACTCCTTGGGACGTGTGACGGTGACGCAGTTGGAATCCGACTGGCGTACCTGCCGGGCGGTTGAGCGGGATTTACAAGTATTGGTCGAAATTGTGATGGATATTTGTCAACGCTTACTCTCTTTGCAGGGACAAACTCCGGCTGCGACTGGCTCCGAGGCGGTGCAACGGTGCATTGACCTGGGAATTCTTTCTCCAGATGAGGCTTACCGCAAGATGGTACAATTTCGTAATTTTATTGTACATCGTTATGAGCATATAGAGCTGGCGATACTGGCTAGCATGGTAAATAAGTATCTGGCAGATTTTGAGCAGTTCCGCGAGGAGATTTTGAAGTATGTGCGTCAAAGTGAATTGGGAAGTCTTGCTACGGACGCTTGAGCAGACACCGCAAGTCATAGCGGCCTGGGTCTTTGGCTCGGCGCAAACTGGGTGTGTGCGCCCCGGTTCCGACTTGGATATAAGTGTGCTTTTCAGCCGGCCGCCAACGTTGGATACGCTGGTGACGTTACGGGCCGATCTCCAAGCGGCCTTGCGGATTGAGGAGATTGATCTGGTCACGTTGAATCGCGCTTCGCCGATTACCCGCTTTGAGGCGGTTTCTGGACGTCCGATCTTCTGTCGTGACCGGGCGCGGCGAGCTGAGTTTGTTTCGCTGACCGCGCGGGAATATGAGGACGCGATGGCATTTTTGCGCCGGGGGATGGTGCAGCTCAAGCTAACTGAGCTTGGCGACTGAAGTTACAGCGTAAACGTTCAGACCTCCGAGGTTTTGACGGTAATTTGACCTGGGAAGCGAGCTGTATATCACCAGCACCTGCCACAGGAGTACCAGCTGCTAAACCTCGGAGGTCTTTGTGTGAGGGTGTTTTTCCTTACCCCCTGAACGCTTACACATTATGAACGGGAACTGCGTGAATTTGAGAAACGTTACAATATGAAATCCGCGACGTTCTACCAGCGTTTTGAGGCCGGAGAACTGGGCGACGCGATGGATTTTTTGAGTGGTCGGGTTTGTATGAACTGCGGCGAGATCTCACGGAGAAGATCCGGCGGCTAGAGGTGGTCGCGTGAAAAATGCAGTTGAGTACCTAGGGCGCATTAAAACGCTGATCGTGCTCAATAAGCAAGTATTGCGGTGGGACAACGCAGCTCACTCAGGTTCAGGCTAAACGTGGGAACATATCTTGAAGGACGCAGATTGACGTTGATACCCGCAGATCAAATTAAAAAAAATCAGCGTTTATCTGTGAAAATCTGCGTCCATTTTCAAGTTTGCTGAATGCCTGAGTAGATATATTTTAGCGTCCTCTACGGTGAGGACTATCATAGGAGGAAATTTTAGATGATAAAAAATGATAATGGTGTTTTGGTTCCCCCTTACGGTGGAAAGTTAGTTAATTTGGTGGTGGAAGGCACCGAGCGGGAGGAGCTGATCGCAAAATCCAGCTATTATCCTTCCTTGCAGTTGACGGATCGTAATCTTTGCGACTTGGAGTTGTTGGCGGTGGGCGGTTTCTCACCGCTGGATCGCTTTATGGGCGGGTCTGACTACCAGCGGGTTCTGACTGAGATGCGGTTGGCGGATGGGACGCTCTTCCCGATCCCCATCACGTTGACCATTGACAAAGACGATCTCCCGGTGCGCGAGGAGTGGATCACGTTGCGGGATGCACGCAACGATCTGATCGCCGTGATGCGTTTGGAGAACATCTTCCGCTGGGATCCTCTGCGGGAGGCGC
>JAYELZ010000022.1:11907-25975 GCA_034717835.1 Chloroflexota bacterium | reverse complement strand
ACCCTTACATCGCTACCTGCCCCGCGTGTGATGGGGTTTGGATGGATGCAGTTTATGATCACGCTGCGCTGCCCGCTAACTGGCCGGCCCTGGTCAAGGAGCGGCCAGCCACGCTCTGGCGTTATCGGGAGTTACTCCCTTTTCCTGAGAATTTCCGTATCTTCACTTTGGGGGAAGGGTGGACACCCTTGACCCGCGCCGTCGGGTTAGAACGCGATCTTCAACATGACGGCATCTGGATCAAGGACGAGCGACAGCAACCCACCAGCTCCTTCAAGGACCGGCAAGCGACTTTTGCCGTGAGCGCGCTCTACGATCAGGGCATAGACGAAGTGGTGATGGCTTCCACCGGCAATGCGGCGACAGCCTATGCAGCTTACACCGTACGAGCGGGCATCAAACTCTGGGCTTTTCTCTCCAGCAGCGTGCCCGTAGAGAAAATGCGGGAATTAGCTCTCTACGGCATAGAAGTAGTCAAA
Organism: Chloroflexota bacterium; assembly: GCA_034717835.1. GTDB lineage: Bacteria > Chloroflexota > Anaerolineae > B4-G1 > SLSP01 > G713. The sequence goes on along the minus strand of JAYELZ010000022.1, from coordinate 25,496 downwards.
GTGTCCGGGACCTACGATCAAGCCAAACAAGTAGCCGCAGATTTCGCCGCCCGACATAACCTCACGTTAGAGAGGGGGGCTAAGGCCATTCCCTGCAAAGAAAGCATGAAGACTCTGGCCTTTGAAATTGTGGAGCAGTTGGGTTGGCAAGCCCCTGATTGGTATCTACAAGCCGTCTCCGGGGGAATTGGGCCTTTAGGAGTGCTCAAAGGATTTACTGATCTGTACGAGGCGGGCATTATCACTCATATCCCCAAAATCGGCGTGGTACAGACTGAAGGTTGTTCGCCGATGGTGCGAGCTTGGGAAAAGAATTTGGACGAGGCCATTCCAGTGCAACCAGACAGCTTGATCACCGTGTTGGCGACCGGAGCACCGGGTATGGCTTACAAAATCCTCAAACATGCGGCGGATAAATACGGCGGGGCGATGGTCTCGGTGAGTGACGGGGATGCCTTTCGTGCTATGCGCCGGGTAGCGCGCACCGAGGGGATCTCCATGGAACCGGCGGCCAGCGTGGCCTTTGCCGGTTTGGAGAAAATGCTCGCGCGTGGCTACATTCAAGCGGGGGAGCGCGTGGTAGTCAACTGCTCTGGACATACCTTTACCGCTGAAAAACACGTGTTGGAAGACCGGTATCTCCTTCACCTCAAAACTCCTGACACCGCGCAAGCCGGCTCGCTGCCTAAAGAGGGTTTGACGACGGCTTTAGAACAATTAGAGGAACAGATTACTTCTTTGGTAATAATTGACGATAATCCACACGACAACCGGCTAATTCGGCGGCTATTGCAGAGCTACAAAAACTATCGCGTCTTCCAAGCGTATAATGGCCCTGATGGCTTGGCTTTGGTGCAGCAGCGCCAACCAGATTTGGTGCTCTTGGACCTCACCTTGCCCGAGATGGACGGGTTCTCAATCCTCTCCGAGCTCAAAACCAATGAGCACACCCGAGATATTCCAGTCATCGTCATCTCGGCCAAATCACTCACGCTGCAAGAGGAACAGTATCTACAACGCTACACTGATTCTGTCTGGCAGAAAGGCGACTTCAGCACGCGAGAGCTGGCCGCACATGTGACTGGCATTTTAGGCGATCAATCTGATGAATTAACCCAACTACTGGATAAAATGCCGCTGGAGGAGCACAAAAAACTGGCCGAGACTTTTGGGGAGGCTGATTATCAGCAGATTTTAGTCATAGAGGATAATGTCTGGGAAGCGCGGTTAATGGGTCGATTACTTGAATCGCAGCCACGTTTTGCCGTCACCGAGGTATATTCTGCCGCCGATGCTCTCACAGCCATCAAAGAAAAGGTCCCCGCATTGATTATGTTAGATTTGATACTCCCTGATACCCCAGGGTTGGAATTCCTCCGACAGTTACAAGCACAACCAGCTAGCGCTGATATCCCCATCTTGGTAACCACAGCCAAAGATTTAACCGCTACGGAGAAAAGATGGCTCTCACAGCAAGTGGATTCCGTCTGGCCTAAAGCGAGTCTAGACCGGGCCGCGCTGTTGGCTCATGTAGAAGATTTATTGTTGGAGTAGGTATGGAGAATCGTATTATTGTCTACGTGGAGGATAACTATCATAATCGCCGCATTGTGCGTAAGATACTAACTACTCAGGGATACCAAATCTACGAAGCAGAAGATGGTTTGGCCGGTTTACAGATGATCAAAGATATTATGCCAAACTTAGTGCTACTAGATATCAGTCTGCCCGGCATAGATGGATTAGAAATTGTAGGGCGACTCAAGGCCTCAGAGGATTACCGACATATCCCGGTAATTGCCTTAACTGCATCGGCGATGGTGGGAGATCGTGAGCGATTTTTAGCGGCTGGCTGTGACGATTATCTCTCCAAGCCGGTCAGAGCAATGACGCTGATTCAAATGGTAAACTCTTGGCTTAGCTAAAACCGCTACGCGCAGGTACTATCTCCAGGGAATCATTAAGCCCGTAAGGTCCGTGAGGGCACACACCAATAACAAATTGGCAAATAGTATTTCGGATACCGAGAGTCAACACGCGAGGGAATACCTGAGCCATCAGCCCTCGTTACTAATCACCATTTTTCTATCTCAGCAACCCCATCACGGCCAAGAAGGCCACGCTGACGCCGACCAGAGCGCGCCAGTCGGCTGGACGCATTGCGATATCACGCCAGGTAGTACGCTTTGAGGCCGTCCCCAAGCCGCGCGCGGCCAGCGCCAGCGTCAATTGATCCCCCATCCGCAGGGTGCCGATGGTGACGGCCACCAACACCGGTAGGTACTCCCGCGCCCGGCGGAAGAGGTTCCCCTCGGCAACCCAACCCCGCGCCGCTTGGGCTTCGCGTACCGTCCCCAAGAGGCTGCTGATGGCGGGGAGAAAACGTAGGGTGAGGCTGAGAGTTAATCCCCAGGTGTAAGGAACCCCCAGATGAACGAAGGCGCGCACCAGCTGGCGTTGCTCGGTGGTGAAGAGTAACCCTCCGGTGAGGAAAGACATGGTAAGCACGCGCAGCGTCAACCCCAGAGCGTGATTTACGCCTCCCAGAGTAAGCCTTAACAGGCCAAGAGCCACCAGGGTTTCCCCGGAGGGCGTGAAGAAGGGTTGCAAAAAGAGAATTAGGAGACAGAGGAACCGTATCTGCCGCCAGAGCCAGTGGAGCGCATTCCAGGGGATACCGTTGCCGCGCAGCAAGAGGAGGATCGCCAGAAAAAAGAGCGCCTGCGCCCCGGTAGAGGGGAGGAGAAAAGCCAGCAGCAGTCCCAGCACCATCCCCCACAACTTGACGCGCGGATCTAAGCGATGCAGCCAGGAGCGGCCGGGTCGGTAGAAATCGAGAATCAGACCCATCCTATGCCTGCTTGCCGAAATGTGCGAGCACCACGTCCGGCAGGCCGTCCGCCACGATGTGTCCGGCGCGCACGGCCAAGACGCGGTCGGCGCGCGCCGCCAGTGACATCTCATGCGTGACCACGATAAGAGTTGTCCCGATTACCCGTCGCTCGGCCATCCACTCCAGGAGCTGTGACCAACCACGTCCATCCAACCCCACCGTCGGCTCGTCCAAAACCAAGATCGGAGTCTCCAGAGCGGCGAGCGCGGCCAGAGTAACAGCGCGTTGGCTCCCATAGCTCAAAATGGCCGGGGGGTGGTCGGCGATGTCGGTCAGCCCAAACCGCACCAGACTGCGCTCCACCCGTTCCTCGACATCTGGGAGCCGCAGTTGCCGGACCCCGTAAGCCAGTTCCTTACGCACCGTCGTGGCGAAGAGCTGTTGTTCGGGCCGCTGGAAGAGAAAACCTACCTGGCGCGCCAACTCGCCCACCGCCAGTCCCCGGCTCTTTTTACCCATGATCTGCAAGGAGCCAGAAGTTGGGCGCAACAAGCCATTGAAATGTCGGATTAGCGTGCTTTTCCCGGCTCCGTTCGGGCCGATTAGGGCTACAAACTGCCCCTGGGGGATGCGTAGGTCGAGGCCGTGTAGCACCGCCGGGCCGTCGGGGTAAGCGTAACACAGGTTGCGCGCCTCTAATGCCAGCGCGGAATCAGGTGTGCGGGCGCTCTGCTCCAAGCGCGTCCAACTAGCGGCGGGACAGAGTAGCCCGGCGGCCACCAACCGCGCCTGCTGCGCGCGCCAGGAGCCCCAAGTCGCTGGAGCCGTCAAGGCACTGCCGGTCAGAAGGGCTGCCGCATCCCCCCAGCTGCTACGTTCCATCCGTGCCGTGGTGAAAAGTTGCGTAGCGCCTTCCTGCCGCAACTGCGCTAGGGCGGCCAACACCTCCGCCCGCCCAATAGGATCCAGACCGCCTAACGGTTCATCCAGTAACCAGACCCGTGGACGCAAAGCCCAGAGCGAGGCCAGCGCCAGCCGCTTCTGTTGACCGCCAGAGAGCGCCCACGGGGGGCGTTTGTTCACTCCCAATAGCCTAAATTTGCGTAGCGCGTTCATCACAACCGGGCCGATTTCGGCGGGAGCTGCGCCCACCGCCTCCAAACCCCAAGCTACCTCATCCTCTGCTGACGAGGTAAAAAGTTGGGTGGCGGCGTCTTGGAAGAGCACTCCCACCGCCGTGGGCGCGGGTGGTTCCGCCACTAAATCTTGCTCGCCAATTCGCACCTTGCCGGTCAGCTCGCCGCCGGTATAACGGGGAGCCAAGCCGGCCAAGATATGCGCGAGTGTGCTCTTCCCGCTGCCGCTTCGTCCTACCACCGTCAACGCCTCTCCCGCCGTGATGTTCAATTCAAGTTCGTGGAAGAGCGGCTCTGGTGTCTCTCCGACAATCAATGGGGGATAAGCAAAGGTCAAATGTTCAACTCTGATCGCCTTTTTCATACAGTTCACCCAAAAAGAGAGAGGAGGGCTAGCCCTCCTCTCTTCAAGCTGCTACCTACTGCCGAGCTACTGCACCTGCCGATAACGTCGTAGCGGGGGGTAAGCGCGTTGTACCGCGAAATAGAGCGGAATGCCTAGCAACGCGCCTCCCAATGATTGAATAACGTTAGGCAACAACGAACCAAAGGCGATGGCGCTGCCCTCCAATAGCGTGCCGGCGATGAAATATCCGCCTACCACAATGGCCATGGAAGCAATGCTGACCAGGATAGTGGAGACAAACTGCCGCTGTTCAGTGAAAAGCCGGCCGACCGCCCACCCTTGCGCGCCATGCACCCCTAACGAGAAAATGGTCCATTGCGCATAACCGCTGGTAATATCAGCCAGAGCCGTCCCCAAACCACCAGCAACCATCCCCACCCAGGGACCGAAAGCCAGCGAGGCAAAAATAATCCCGGCGTCGCCTAGATGGATATAGCCCCCCGTGGGCGTAACGCTCAACTGCGTGCGTGTCAAGACAAAGATCAAAGCCGACATCAGCGCCGTAAGAGTAATGCGACGGATATCAATAGTTTTGGACATAGAAAACCTCCCATGAACTAACAATTAGCGAAATCATAATAACACAACTGAGTAAATGTGCGAATGGGTGAGCGCCACGAGAATTCACCACTGCCCCGTACTGCGACTGGTAAAAACCTAAAGACGCTAACCGAATGGCAAAATTACTCGTGGGCTGGGGGGCAGCCGGATAGCCTGTGGTAGCGTGAAATCCTTTTCACGCCGGTGTGGACTAGTAAAAAAGCCCGCCGGGTTGAAAAACCCGGCGGGCAAGGTACTTAATTTAGCGTAGTTCAGCAGCTATTACTCTTTTTTAGCCCAGCTGTAATCCATGGCAGCCAACTGTTTATACTGTTGCCAGCGGGCAATCGCATCCTGCTGGGCCAGCTTCAGCAAACGGGTCGCTGCTTCGGGATACGTCTGCTGCAAGGAGCGGAAACGCACTTCGTTGTACATGTACTCCTCAATGGGGAGTTTTGGCTCCTTGGAGTCCAGTCGTAGCGGGTTGAGGCCCTTAGCCTTGCGGCGCGGGTCGTAGCGGTAGAGGTTCCAGGCACCGGAGGCCACGGCCCGCTTCTGCTGAGCGAAGCCTTTCTGCCCCAGGTCAAAACCGTGAGCGATACAGTGGCTGTAGGCGATGATGAGACTCGGCCCCTCGTAGGACTCCGCCTCACGGAACGCCTTGAGCACTTGCACGTCACTAGCACCCATCGCCACCTGCGCCACGTAGATGTTGCCGTAAGTCATGGCTATCATTCCCAGATCCTTCTTGGGCAAGGGACGACCCGCAGCCGCAAACTTTGCCACCGCGCCGCGCGGGGTCGCCTTGGACATCTGACCGCCGGTGTTGGAGTAGACTTGCGTATCCAACACCAGGACGTTGACGTTGCGTCCCTGGGCTAACACGTGATCCAGTCCGCCGTAGCCGATATCGTAAGCCCAACCATCGCCGCCGACGATCCAAGCAGAGCGGCGCACCAGCACATCGGCCACGCTCCGCAGATTCTGCGCCTCCGGCGTATTCACCCCGGCGAGGCGTTCTCTCATCTCGGCCACACGCGCGCGCTGCGCGGCGTAGTCGCTTTCAGTGACCTGTTCAGCGTTGAGCAACCCGTCGGTCAACTCAGCTCCCAACGTGCCTCGGAATTTCTCGACCAGCTCGTAGGCAAACTGCTCCTGCAAGTCCAACGTCAGGCGGAAGCCGTAGCCGAACTCGGCATTGTCCTCAAAGAGACTGTTATTCCAAGCTGGGCCTTGCCCCAGAGCGTTTTGCGCCCACGGGGTGGTCGGCAAGTTTCCGCCGTAGATTGAGGAACAGCCAGTGGCGTTGGCGATGACCGCCCGGTCGCCGAAGAGCTGACTGAGCAGCTTGAGGTACGGCGTCTCGCCACAGCCGGCACACGCGCCAGAGAATTCAAACAGCGGGCGCAATAACTGTGAATCCTTGACCATCTTGAGGTTCAGTTTGGTGCGGTCGTAATCGGGAATCTGGTCGCGGAAGAAGTTGAAATATTCTCGTTCCTGGAAGCGGATGGGGGGTTGTAGCGTCATATCAAGCGCTTTGTGTTCGGGGTTCTGCTTGTCCACCGCCGGGCAGACCTGAACACAGAGGCTGCAACCGGTGCAATCCTCCGGCGCGACTTGCACGGTGAACTTCTCTCCCTTGAAAGCGCGCCCCTTGGCATCCACAGAGCGGAAGCCCTCGGGGGCGTCTTCCAGCAGCGCGGGGTCGTACATCTTCATGCGAATGGCTGCGTGTGGGCAGGCCATCACGCATTTGCCGCACTGGATACAGAGATCGGGATCCCATACAGGGATTTCCATGGCGACGTTGCGCTTCTCCCACTGTGTGGTGGCGGTAGGGTACGTGCCGTCGGCAGGCAGGGCGGAGACGGGCAGGTCATCTCCCTTGCGGGCAATTATCTGGGCCGTCACCGTTTGCACGAATTCGGGAGCCTCCGGGGAGACTACCGGCGGCATTTCGATGGTACTGGTCGCCTCAGCGGGTACTTCAATCTGGTGCAGGTTCTCCAAGGCCTGATCCACAGCCATGTAGTTCATCTGCACAACTTTCTCGCCACTCTTGCCATAGGTCTTCTTGATGGCCTTCTTGATACGCTCAATAGCTTCATCCTTGGGCAGAACGCCGGAGAGGGCAAAGAAACAGGTCTGCATGAGAGTGTTGATTCGCCCGCCCAAGCCGATCTCGCGGGCCACTTGGTAAGCGTCAATGACGTAGAACTTTAGCTGCTTGGCGATGATCTCTTCCTGGACCTTGCGCGGCAGTTTGTGCCACACTTCATCCGCCTCGTAGGGGGCATTGAGCAGGAACGTGGCTCCCGGCTCGGCGGTCGCCAACACGTCAAACTTCTCCAAGAAAAGGAACTGGTGGCAGCCGACAAAGTTGGCAAAGTTGATGAGACACGTCTGGCGAATGGGGCGCGGCCCGAAGCGCAAGTGCGAAACGGTCACGGAACCGGACTTCTTGGAATCATACTGGAAATAGCCCTGGGCGTAGTTATCGGTGCCCTCGCCGATGATCTTGATGCTGTTCTTGTTCGCGCCCACGGTGCCATCGGAACCCAGGCCGTAGAACATCGCGCGCACGACATCGTCCGGCTCGATGTTGAAGGTGGGGTCGTAGGAGATACTCAGGTGGGTTACGTCGTCGTTGATGCCGGCGGTGAAATGTCGGAGCGGTTTGTCCTGTACTAGCTCATCAAAGATACCCTTGACTATCGCCGGGGTAAATTCTTTGGAGGAGAGGCCATAGCGTCCACCGATGACCTGGACGTCACGACCGGTCTCAGCCAGCGCGGCAACGCAGTCCAAGTAGAGCGGCTCGCCAGAACTGCCCGGCTCCTTCGTGCGATCCAGCGCCGCGATAATCTTGACCGATTTCGGTAATGCTGCGGCGAAATCCGCCACGCTGAAGGGCCGGTAGAGGCGCACCTTGAGCAATCCAACTTTCTCGCCGCGCGCGGCCAGGTACTCGACGGTCTCGTGCGCGACTTCGGTGCCCGAGCTCAGCATTACGATGACGCGCTCGGCGTCGGGCGCGCCGACGTAGTCAAACAGGTGATAATGGCGACCGGTCAGCCCGGCGAACTTATCCATGGCCTTTTGGACGATGGCGGGGGTTTTAAGGTAGTAGGGATTGACCGTTTCGCGGGCCTGGAAGAAAACATCAGGGTTCTGGGAGGTGCCGCGCATTACGGGTTTATCAGGATTGAGGCCGCGAGCGCGGTGAGCAATGACCAGTTCATCGTCAATCATCGCCCGCATGTCTGCGCGGGTCAGCTGCTCGATCTTGTTGATCTCATGGCTGGTGCGGAACCCATCGAAGAAGTGTACGAACGGGACGCGCGCTTCCAATGTCGCCGCTTGCGCGATGAGCGCGAAGTCATGTGCCTCCTGGATTGAGTTGCTCGCCAACAGCGCGAAACCGGTGGCGCGGGTTGCCATCACGTCACTGTGATCGCCGAAGATGGAGAGGGCCTGACAGGCCACGCTACGGGCCGCTACGTTGAAAACCGTCGCGGTCAATTCACCGGCGATCTTGAACATGTTGGGGATCATCAAGAGCAAACCCTGAGAAGCGGTGAAGGTCGTGGTCAACGCACCGGTCTGCAACGCACCGTGTACCGCGCCAGCCGCTCCGCCTTCAGCCTGCATCTCTGCGACTAGGGGCACAGTGCCCCAAATGTTCGTCTCTCCTGCTGCCGAATAAGCATCGGCCAGCTCACCCATCGGGGTGGAGGGAGTAATAGGATAGATAGCAATTACCTCGTTGATCTTGTGGGCCACATACGCCACGGCGGTATTGCCATCTATCGTGACCATCTTTCTCTTAGCCATGATATAAAAGCCTCCTAAATAAGTGGGATAGAAATACATTTTCGAATTTGAAAACATTCCTAAGCCCTGATTATAGCATTGCTCGCAGCAGGGTCAAAAAGCATCTTAGGATAACGTGCGAATTCTGCTAGCCACACTGTCATTCCGAGTTTTGAGACCTACTTCCAGCACTAGGGATTCCTCGACTGCGGGCAAAAAGACGGCCCTCCGCTCGGAATGACAATGGCGCGAAGCAATTCGCAGTTAGCTCGGGACGGCCTCCTGACCGTGCCTGCAAAAGTAAAGGGGTTTGGTCTAGTGGTGCGGTCGGGAGATCGGCCACAGCTTAGACCAACTGACTAACGACTATCTGACTACCCGACTATCTGACTAATGACTATCTGACTAACGACTATCTGACTACTCGACTAACTTTGCACTTTACTATAATCCAAGTATGATTGCTTGTAATTAGCTAACGATCCGAGGAAATGATGAAACAACTATTGACACTTACCCCACGGCCTACAGCGTTAGCGCGTCTACGTGCTGCGCTGCCGTCCCCACCGCTGCCGGCGGAAACCGTGGCGACGCCCGCCGCGTTAGGGCGCGTATTGGCAACTGAGATCGTCGCACCACATCCTCTCCCGCATTTTGCTCGTTCCACAATGGATGGTTATGCGGTGCGTGCTGCCGATACGGTGGGAGCCAGTGAATCCCTGCCATCTTATTTGCGCGTGCTGGGCGAGGTGCGGATGGGACGCGCGCCCGACATCACGGTTGGCGTGGGAGAAGCGGCGCTTATTCATACCGGGAGCGCGCTCCCCGACGGGGCTGACGCGGTAGTGATGCTGGAACGGACACAGACCTGCGGGGTAGATGAAATCGAGGTGCTGCGGGCGGTGGCGCCAGGCGAAAATGTCATCCCGCTGGGTGAAGATCTCCGCACCGGTGACTTAGTGCTGGCTGCGGGGAAGCATCTGCGCGCTCAAGAGTTGGGCGGCTTGATGGCGTTGGGCATCACCCACGTGCGCGTTGTGCGCCGTCCGCGCGTGGCCATCATCTCCACCGGCGATGAGCTCGTGCCACCGGAAGAGATGCCGGGGAGCAACCAGGTGCGCGATTTGAACAGTACCGCGGTAGGCGCGTTGCTCGAGTCGGCCGGGGCAGAGCCGCTCCATTATGGCATCGTGCGCGATGACGTTGAGGCACTCTCCCAGAGCGCCTCACGCGCGTTGGTCGAGGCAGACGCGCTCATCATCACCGCCGGCAGTTCTGCCAGCGAGCGTGATATGACTGCCGAGGTGATCAACGGATTAGGTGTGCCCGGCGTGCTGGTGCATGGCGTACCGGTCAAACCGGGAAAACCTACAATTCTGGCCGCATGTCAAGGTAAACCGATCTTTGGGTTGCCGGGCAATCCCGTCTCCGCGCTTAACACCATCAGGCTCTTTGTCGTGCCGGTACTCTGGCAACTACAAGGATCGCAGCCGCCCCGCGCCGGTTACGTCCACGCGCGACTGACACAAAATATCCCCGGCGCGAATGGGCGTGAATTTTTCGTCTCCGTTCACTTAGAGGAACGGCCCGATGGCCTCTGGGCTAAACCGCTGCTGGGAGAATCCAACCTCATCTTTGTGCTGGTACGTGGGGATGGTATTGTACTCGTTCCGCTCGGTGCGACGGGCTTAGCTCAAGGGACCGAAGTTGAGGTAGAATTAATCTGATAGCCGGGCAGCCGGATAGTCGAATACGCTAGCCCTAACTTAACAAACAGGAGCATGAATTTGCAATCCTTAACTTCTAATTCGCAGATGACAGATAGTTCACGGCCGTTGAATTTCGCGCAAGAGACCATAGAGCTGCCCTCTGGGCCGGCCGCTTTGCTCCGTGCGCCGGGGGTGCCCTTGATGGAGAAAGCCACAAGGGCACTGCTCAAAGCTGCACAACGTATCCAGCCCGGCACGCGGGTCTTGGTGCTGGGGCCGGGAGCGACGGCTGCCGCACTCTGGGCGGCTCGCGCTGGGGGCCAAGTCACGCATTGGACGGAACTGCTAAATGAAGCCGAGACTTTCCGCGCGACCTTCGCCGCCAATAAAATGCCACTTCCGCAACAATTCCTGCAAGCTGACTTCAAGGGCTTGACGCCGGTCAGCTACGATAGGGCCTTGCTCTACTTGCCTCGAGGCCACGCCCTGCAAGTGATGGCTTTGCAGCTCGCTGCCGCGCTGTTGAAACCCAGAGGGCGGCTCTATTTTGTGGGAGCAACCAGAGAGGGAGTTAAGCAAGCCATAGGAGAGGCTCGTAATATCTTCGAACACGCAGGAGTGTTGGTACGCAAAGGCGGCTACCATGCCAGCGTGGCGCGCCGCCCGGAGGGGGAATTCCCCTTGCCGGCAGTGAATTATACTAAGAATGAGTTCTTAGTCGCCGGAGCAGACACTTGTCAAATTAGTACGGAGGGCATGTTTGCTCATGGACGATTGGATGAAGGCGCCGCATCCCTAATTGCCGGTATGCAGATTGAGGCCGGCTCACGAGTGTTGGATCTGGGCTGTGGCACCGGGCTGGTCGGGTTGGCAGCCTTGCGACGGGGCGCCAAAGTCACACTGGTGGACATCTCGTCCCGTGCGGTGACTTCCACCCGCCGCACGCTGGCCGTCAACGGTTATCCAGACGCACCCGTCCACCTCTCGGTAGGGACTGCGGCGGTGGCCGGGCAAACCTTCGATACAGTGATCACCAACCCACCCTTCCATAGTGGATATGAGATGGATTTTGAGATTGCGCAGCTCTTCATCGCGGAAACAGCGCAGATTTTGCGGCCCGGCGGCACGCTTTACTTGGTGGTCAATGCTTTTTTGGATTATAAAGGCTGGCTGCAAGAGGCCTTCCCGCACGTGGAACTAGCATGGCAGAATGCGAGCTATAAGGTGTGGTGCAGCACGAAGTAAGTGTGTACAGTAGGCGGTAGACAGCAAACGGTAGGGGGGTGGACAGCAAACGGTGTGTCGCCTTGAAGTGCGTTTACAGTTAATAGGTCTCCCCTGGCGGTGGCGCCGGCGGGGCACAGTAACTTGAAACGTTTTTGAAAATACTGAGTCTCATTGGTAAACTTTTAACCTTCCACTTGCGACTTTTGACCTTTGACTTGCGGTTTTTGACTCAAAGCGCTCTCCGTTGCTTAAGCTGCCAGAGCACCACTGCCCCGTAGCCCACCATCAAACCAGAAAAGAGCACCGCCAACTGTCCCGGCAGAGCTAAGACGGCCTCTACAATTATGAAACGTTCGGCCAGCACTTTCTCCGCAGCGTCTAGAGCCTCCACGCGATAAATGTAGCTGGTCCCCGGCCAGACGTAAACATCAACGTAACGGTAGCTAGTGGCAGCTGGCGCTGACTCCAAGCTATACAAGGCGACAAACTCGTTAGAGCCTTGCGGGGTGCGCGAGATGCGGAAGAATATTTCAGTGGTAGTTTCCGCTTCCCATTCCAGGGCCAACCCGGGTTTGAACGCTCCCCACAAAAGCGCCGTTACCAATATCGCCACCAATACCCCTTGTGCCCAGATGTACCAGGTAGGTGCAGGCGTTAAGCGTTCTGCCTCGCGGACGCGGATTTGAGCTAGTACCCGGCGTTCAATCTCCGGGGGCGGCTCGACCTCTGTCTGTTCCGCGACCACAGTGCGCAGTTCCTCCCAATCCAACAAGCCCTCATCGTTATCCGTTTTCCCGTTCAGGGAATAAGGTTCTTTAGGTGGATGATGGGGAGACATCTCACTCCTTTCTAATTCACTCACTTTACACCTAACCCTTTGAGATGCGCGCTCAGATTGCGTCGGGCGTAACTCATCCTGCTCTTGACCGTGCCGACCGGACAGTCCATGATAGCTGCAATCTCTGCGTAATTCATCTCGTGGAAGAAAGCCAACTCCAAGACCGCGCGATGGGTGGGCGAAAGTTTATCCAAGGCGATATGCAGTTGCTCTATGCGCCAAGAAGTTTCGACCTGTTTTTCACTACGAGGATTCACCAGTTTATCGGGAATTTCACCATTGGGCGTGAATTCTTCGCGGTTACGCCGCAGCCAGGAGACAGCGCGATGATGCGCAATGCGGAAGAGCCAATTTTTCACTTTGGCTTCGCCTCTAAATCGAGCGGCGGCTTTCCAAGCGGCGAGGAAGACTTCTTGCAGCAGCTCCTCCGCCACCGTGGGCCGGTGAATTAGTCGCAACAAGTAGTTATAGAGCGCGCGGTGGTGCCGTTGATAGAGCAGCTCAAAAGCGTCCGCATCTCCACGGTTGCTCAAAGCCAATAATTCGGCGTCGGTGGCGGAGGTCTGGTCAACCATTAGTCACTAGTCGTGGGTAGCTGCCCAATAGATAGATTCCTAACAGCGAAATTATTAACCAGAGCCATCTTCTGCGCATTACCACTGCCGTTTGTTGGCGGGGATAGGCGGTACGCCGTACTTGTTGTCCGCTGGCGTAATTGGATGTCCAGGCGTAGAGATAGCTTCCCCAGATGGCAATGGCTAACAAACTGGCCCGGCGGGACATGGTTCAGTCGGAAACTACTCTCACGGCGCCGCGTGCCAGTAATTTACGAGCGAGGGAGAGCACATCAGCTTGTACTTGCTCCAGGGGAATATCTTCATAGCAGGCCTGCCGGGCCACGGCGATCTTTGCCAATGAGCGCTGCCCATCTAGTAGCTGGAAAGTATCGGCTCCGGGGCCATTAAGTACGAAGAATTTGCCAGCCTGGGGCAAGACCACCACCAACTCGCCCGCATTTAGGCGTGAGACTACATCTGGAACCACTGCCAAAACATCACTTGAAGTGAGCATCCAATACCTCCCA
>JAYELZ010000022.1:8855-11807 GCA_034717835.1 Chloroflexota bacterium | reverse complement strand
GCCATTAAGTACGAAGAATTTGCCAGCCTGGGGCAAGACCACCACCAACTCGCCCGCATTTAGGCGTGAGACTACATCTGGAACCACTGCCAAAACATCACTTGAAGTGAGCATCCAATACCTCCCAAAAAGTATTTGCTTTGCGAAAATAAAGTTGATAGTTAGGGATTTCGGTTAAGAGTAGTAGCCACCGCTGCATCAGAGCTGGCAGCTGAGTGGTATCTACATTGATTACCGGGGAGTTGGCGACCAGTTCGCCCAGAGCTTGCCCGCCAGCAAACGGCGACAAGTGATCCTCCGAGGCCTGCCGCAAGCGCAAGAGCACTCGCAACGGCGCGGAACGGAGAGCTGAATGGCGCCGGTGTCCAAACGGAGTGGCCCAAACTTCCCAACCGGCGGGGGTAGGGTGCAGAAGCAAGAGGTCGTCGTTGAGTACCGCTTTGTCTTGGGAGAGATACGCCGCCGTCGTCTTGCCGCTGCCGGAATTGCCATAGAGCACGTAAGCGAACTCATTATGCAACACTCCGGCCGCGTGACAGAGGATGCACTCCTCTTCAAAAGCGGCCAGGGCAAAGACCGTGCGGATGAAGTAAGAGATATCGTTCAAACGCGCCGTGGGGTGAGCGCGCAGCACGGCTTGGCGTTGCGCTGGCGCAATCTCGCCTACAAAGCCAGGAGCGGTGAGGAGCGCGTTCCCTTTGGAGAAGTAAGGCCGCGCCTCAAAGTAAGGCTGCGTAGGCGCCGGTAATCCAGTGTCTGGCAATAGTTGCACCGCCCAGCCAGAGCTTTCCCCGGCCCAACTGGGCCAGGCTTGGGCCAACGCGCCGACCCACTCGTCCGCGCCGGTGAGCGTCAAGCAGACGCCGCCGATATCCAATGTCCAGCTCATGCACTCTCCGGCGCAAGCGCGGGGAACCAAAATTCCATCACCAGTCCCAGTAGCGCCAGTAACGCACCTACACCAATCGCCCAGCCCCAACCTAGCCCGGCGCGGGAGTTTACAGTGTCTGGATAACGGGTCTGATTGCCGGTAAGGGTCACTTCCTCCAGCTGGTAGCGATAGCGTTCTCCCCAAGTCACTTCCGTATCCGTATATTGATAAGTAGCCCCTACCAGCGGATCTCCGGTCGCGATAATTAACTCCTCGGAGATACGCGCATAGTCCTCAACATCAGCCGTGCTCCGATAGAGCTGAAACCCGGCGGCTTCCACTTCGCTGGCCGTCTCCCAGGTGATGGTTATCCGTGCTGGGGAAGTAATGCGTACCAATATCAATCCCAATAAAAAAAGCCCTAACAATTCTACTAACTGTCGCCAGCGAAATTTCATCTGTACTCCTCCTATGAAAATAAGTCGAAAGTCAAAGGTCGAAAGTCTGCTGCCAGACCAAGTTGGTGACGTTAGTGCCGTATTTTCGTTATTGTGGGTGCGCCAAAGGCACCTGGCGACCCCTCACTCTATTCAAAACTAAGTTAGAATCGAATGTGAATTATAGCATGAAATATTCAGACGGTCAGGTAGTCGATTGGTCAGATTGCGGTAGCACCGGGACGCTGAACCGCTAACCCGCCACTGAAGTAAGTTGCCTCATTGCCCGACCAAGTTATACTTAGGCGCAGCGGAGGAGAGATTGAGCATGGAGTTATTTGAACATAGTCGCAGAGAAGAAACGCGTCGGGCTGCGCCCCTGGCCACGCGAGCACGCCCCCAAACGCTTGACGAGTTCATTGGGCAAGAGCAGATCGTGGGGGAAGGACGGCTGCTGCGCCGGGCCATCGAAAGTGATCGGCTCTTCTCGTCGCTCCTCTTCTGGGGGCCGCCGGGCACGGGAAAGACTACGCTGGCTAAAATTATCGCCAATCGGACCGCCGCGCACTTCGAGACGCTCAACGCGGTTCTGGCTGGTATCAAAGACCTGCGCGGCATCGTGAAGGCGGCCCGTGACCGGCGTGGGATGTACGGCACGCGCACATTGCTCCTGGTGGACGAAATCCACCGCTGGAACAAGGCCCAACAAGATGGCTTGCTCCCGGTGGTGGAGGATGGGACGATCACACTGATCGGCGCCACCACGGAAAATCCGTACTTTTCCATCATCTCACCCCTGATCAGCCGCTCGCGGATCTTTCGTTTCCAACCGCTCTCGCCAGCAGAGATCCGGGAGCTCTTAACACGCGCCTTACACAACGTCGAACACGGTTACGGGAAGCGGCAAATCACGATCACTGATGAGGCATTAGACCACCTGGCCCGGATTGCCGCCGGTGACGCGCGCTCCGCGCTCAACGCACTAGAATTGGCCGTGGAATCAACGCCACTGGACGAGGAGGGCCGGTGCCAGATTAACCTGGCTATCGCGGAGGAATCCATCCAGCAGCGCGCGCTCCAGTACGATAAATCCGGCGATGAACATTACGACACTGTTAGCGCCTTCATCAAATCGATACGCGGTTCCGCGCCCGATGCTGCGCTCTACTATCTGGCGAAGATGGTCTTGGCGGGCGAAGATCCGCGCTTTATCCTGCGCCGCTTGTTGATCCTGGCCGCCGAAGATGTAGGGCTAGCCTCTCCGATGGCTATCGCCGTAGTCTCCGGCTGCGCGCAGGCGTTCGAGTGGGTAGGAATGCCGGAAGGCCAGTATCACCTGGCGGAAGCGACGCTCTATCTGGCGACCGCATCCAAATCCAATAGCGTGGGGGCCTACTGGCAGGCCAGAAAGGAAATAGAGGAAAAAGGCTACCATTCACCGCCAGTCTACCTCCGCGATAAAAATACCTTGCTGGATAGCGAACGGACGGAGGCTCAAGCCTACAAATATCCGCACAACTATCCTCACGGCTGGGTGAAACAACGCTACTTGCCGCCGGAAGTGCATGGCGGCTGGTTCAAACCCCAAGGGCAGGGGTACGAGCAGCGCATTTTGGAAATTCGGCAGAAAATGAAAATGACAAA
>JAYELZ010000022.1:5053-8755 GCA_034717835.1 Chloroflexota bacterium | reverse complement strand
CTCATTGACCCATTTTTCTCCGGCAACCCGGTCTCCCCGGTGCGAGCAGAGGAGCTGTCCGCCGATTATATCATCGTCACGCACGGACACGTTGATCACGTAGGCGATACAGTGAGCATCGCCAGACGTACCGGCGCTACCGTCATCGCCAACGCCGAAATCGCCGGCTGGCTGGGACGGCAAGGCGTGCAAACCCACGCACAACATATCGGTGGAGGCTTTGACTATCCCTTTGGGCGTGTCAAGCTCACCCCCGCTGTGCATGGGTCGGGATTACCGGATGGAACTTACGGAGGGATGCCGGCCGGCGTCATCATCGCGGCGGAAGGTAAAAACCTCTACCACGCCGGGGATACCGGGCTTTTCGCGGGCATGGCTTTGCTGGGAGAGGAACGGCTCGATTTGGCGCTATTGCCCATCGGTGATAACTACACCATGGGGCCGGGGGATGCGTTGCGGGCCGTCAAATTGCTGCACCCGCGCGTTGTCATCCCTATGCACTATTCAACGTGGGAACTGATAGCGCAAGACCCACACGCCTGGGCCACACGAGTAGCCGAGGAAACCACTACCCTCCCGGTGGTACTAGAAATTGGAGAGAGTTATCTTCTGGAGTAAATTATGAACGATCCTATCAGCAATCAAACTGCCTATCTACTGGCAAAAAAACCTAACATCTTTACCCCGCTGGAGCGGCTGTATAACGTTCTCGCCGACCAGGGACTCATGTCATGGATAACACTGGAAGATTATCGCCATCTGCTAGAAACTGATGGCCGCTTCGCGGTGTTTGCAGGCTTGAGCGAGGCTCTCACTGGCGATACCTTTGCTTCTGATGCCAGTTTAGGACTAGGCGTGTTAGATTTCCTCACCGGGCCGTGGGTTTTATTGCGCACCCGCCGGTTTTCTACCACCGAAGTGATGCAGGAGTTACTGCTCTATCTACACCAAATGAATGAAGTCTTAGAAACTACTTGGCATCGCCTCCCCAATATGCCCGAAAGCGAGCAGACCAAAGATAATTTGCTCCACATGTTGATGTGGGGAGATTTATTAGAGCATCAGCTCCGGGACACGCTGACCGGCCCAGAGAAAACAGAATCGGGGAACTGACACGTAAGGGGGTACTCACGCACACCCGCGCCCAGTGCAGTCTAATTTTATTTTCACTCCTGCTGATGGTGGGTAGTAGCTGTACTTCTTCTTCGGGAGCGATTGAACGTATCCACGAGACGGGAGTATTGCGCGTGGCAGTGGACCCTTCATTCCCGCCTTTTGAGTACATTGATGCGGCCAATACTATTCAAGGAGTTGATGCCGAGTTGGCCCGAGAGATCGCCCACCGGCTGGACGTTGAAGCGCAACTTGTCACGACCAATTACGATGGCCTCTACGACGCGCTCACCGTGGGGCGCGCCGACGTGATCATCTCCGGCCTCTTCCCCGATCCCGCCCGCACGCAAGATTTCACCTTCAGCGCACCCTACTTCAACGCGGGGCAGGTGTTGGTCACACTGGCCGCATCCGCAGAGCGGGAAGTGGCCGATTTAGCCGGGAAACCGCTCGCGGTGATTTTCGGCACCACGGGCCACATGGTAGCCTTGCAGTGGGAAGAGACGCTGATCCCGCCTCCCACCATCATCACCTACGAGCGACCCGTTGAGGCGCTGGTCGCGCTGGCAGATGGCGCGGTGATGGGGGCGGTGCTTGACAATGTGAGCGCGCAAACTGCGCTGGTACGGGGAGGGAATTATCAAGTCCTCGCACTGCCCGCCAACGTGGAACCCTACGTGATCGCCGCCCGGCGGCAGGATGCGGCGCTCATCAAGGAAATTGATAACATTCTCCTGGAATTGCAGGAGGAAGGGCTATGGGAGGCATTATTGGAAAAGTGGTTGCAGTGAAGCAAATTGTGTCTCCATGGTGAAATACCTGGTCTTTCCGAGGCTCAAAGATTTCACCGTAGAGAAGAGGAGAGAAAAAATCTGCGTTTATCTGTTCTATCTGCGTCCTAAACATTATTAGCTAGGAGGCTACGCACTATGTCACAGGTTCATATCTCGCAACATCCGCTGGTCAAACATAAACTCTCACTCCTGCGCCGCAAGGAGACCGACGCCAAGAAGTTCCGGGAGCTGGTCAAAGAGCTCGCCATTCTCTTGGCCTATGAAGCGACCGCTGATTTGACCGTGGAGGAGTATCCCCTGGAAACGCCCATGGAATCTATGGTGGGCGCGCGACTCAACGAGACCATCGGCTTGATTCCCATCCTCAGATCAGGGTTGGGATTAGTTAACGGCGTCTGGGAGATGATGCCCGCGGCTGAAGTCTGGCACATCGGTCTCTATCGCGATGAGCAAACCTTGCGCCCAGTGGAGTATTACAACAAACTGCCTGTGATTCCCACCGTCAAGGTCTGCCTGGTATTGGATCCGATGTTGGCAACCGGCGGGTCGGCCATTGCCACCGTTGATATCGTCAAGGAATGGGGCGCGCACCATATCAAATTTATGGGCTTGATCGCCGCGCCAGAGGGCGTGCAGGCTTTCACCGAGGCGCATCCCGACGTCCCGCTCTACCTGGCCGCGATAGATGACCATCTGGACGAAAATGGCTTCATCGTTCCCGGCTTAGGTGACGCTGGCGACCGGCAATTCGGCACCGCGTGAGGATGAGAGATGCTAAAGTCAGCGTTTAACGCTTCTCCAGGATAGCCCTCTGCAGATGTTCGGAGGATACGGGTACCGCTACCTCTTCACGCTCCTCACCGGGTTTGGACTGGCGCTCCTCTTTACCCGGCTAGGTTGGTGGCTGGGGCTGCGTTGGAACATCGTCGCGCACCCTGGCGGACGGCGCCAACATCAGGGAGTCGTCTCGCGGCTAGGCGGGATCGGCTTGGTGCTGGGATTCTATGGCGCGCTGGCTTACGCACAGCTCGCTCCCATCCCCACCAGCGATCCCCTGGAGTCACGGCGGTTCTGGGGCCTGGTCGGCGGCGGGCTGCTGATGTTCGCGCTCGGTCTGGCTGATGACCGCTATGATCTACCGCCCTGGGCGCAATATCTCGGCTATCTGCTCGCGGCCGGCGTGGCGATTGCCGCGCTTATCATCTTAGAACAGTTCAACAATCCCTTCACCAACACTTTACTTAACCTCCCGGCGTGGCTCTACGTGCCCCTCACGCTTTTCTGGTTCACGGGGATGACTGTCACCGTGAATTGGCTGGATGGGTTGGATGGGCTAGTAACCGGCGTGGCGGCCATCTTCGCGGTTGTGCTAACTCTGCACATGGTGCGGGTGGAACAGTACAGCGTCGCGCCCCAAGCCATCGCGCTCTTAGGCGCCACGTTGGGCTTCTTGGTCTACAATGCCCCCCCGGCCAGAGTCCATCTGGGGAGCAATGGCGCTCTCACCCTGGGCTATCTGCTGGCGGCGCTAGGACTCATCGCCGGCGCGCGCGTGGCGACGGTCTTGTTGGTCCTGTGGATACCTATCATGGATGTGGCCTGGACAATCATTGACCGGCTGCGACACGGCGTGCCGCCCTTTCTCGGCGACCGCCGCCATCTGCACTTCCGGCTGCGGGATGCGGGACTCTCCACCCGCATCATCGTCACGCTTTACTGGGGATGTAGCGCGCTCTTCGGCGCCCTGGCCCTCCTGATCTCTTCCCGGCTCTATAAATTGCTGGCGCTGGGCGGG
>JAYELZ010000022.1:0-4953 GCA_034717835.1 Chloroflexota bacterium | reverse complement strand
CCGGCTGCGGGATGCGGGACTCTCCACCCGCATCATCGTCACGCTTTACTGGGGATGTAGCGCGCTCTTCGGCGCCCTGGCCCTCCTGATCTCTTCCCGGCTCTATAAATTGCTGGCGCTGGGCGGGTTAGGCATGTTGGTGCTGGGTGTGCTCTGCTATCTGAGTAGGGAAGAATAAGTGGGGTCTCTGGGACTGGGCGGGGTAAGTGCCCTGCGACGTAAATTTTTCACCACAGATTACACGGATTACACTGATTTTTTTACTTTTTTCCGTGCTAATCCGTGAAATCCGTGGTTAATTTTAACTCGACCCCGCGAATTCCCAAAGAGCCAATAAGTGTAAGCGTTCAGACCTCCGAGGTTTTGCTGGTAATTTGACCTGGAAAGCGAGCTGTGGATTACCAGAACCTTTCAAAAGGGGACCATTTCGTAAACCTCGGAGGTCTTTTAGGGTGCTTTTCCTTACCCTCTGAACGGTTACGAATAAGTTACAAGTTGCAGGTTGAAAGTAAAAAGTTGGGTCCACTAAGGAGTCTCCATCTGGAACCCACACCACCATAATGAAAAGTAGTCAGCGGATTTTGCTGATTTGCCATTTATCATCTTCAGAGGAGTAATGATGAAAAACTTGAAGCTACATGGTATTTTCCCCGCGTTGGCGACAGCCTACCGGGAGGATGAGAGTATAGACGAGGAGCAATTCCGCTTGTTGATCCGGCGGTTGTTACCCACGGTGGATGGTTTTGTGGTCAATGGTACCACGGGGGATTTCCCGCTGCTGACGCACGCCGAACGCCGCCGCGCCGTGGAAATTGTGGCCGAGGAAGTACGAGGCGAGAGGCTGGTTATCGCCGGCACCGGCGCGATCGCCACGGGCGAGGCCATCACGCTGACCCGCGCCGCACAGGAGGCCGGCGCGGATGCCGCGCTAGTGGTCGCGCCGTATTATCTGCGCCCCTCGGCGGCTGGATTGCAAGAGCACTTCTCCGCCATCGCCGCCGCCGTCCCCGAGCTGCCGCTGCTCCTCTACAATTTCCCGCAATTGGTCGGCCAACCGATCCCCGTAGACGTCATCCGCGCGCTCCAGGCCGCACACGCCAACATCATCGGGATGAAAGATACCTCTGGCGACTTGATCTACATGCTCGCCGTGTTGGAGCAGCTGCCGGCTGACTTTAACGTCCTGGTGGGACAGGGCGCCGTGGTGCTCCCCGCATTGGCGGCGGGCGCCGTAGGCGCGGTGCTGGCGTGCGCCAATCTGATCCCCCAACAGTGGCAGCAACTGCTCTGCGCGTTAGACCAGGGCGAGTTGGAAAGCGCCCGCGCCATTCAATACCAGGCCCAACAAGTCTCGCGGCTGGTAGGAAAAGGCGGCAGCCTCACCGTGCGCGCCGGCTTGAAGATGTTGGGATTACCCATCGGCCCACCACGTCGCCCGTTGACGTTTGAGGGCGCGCTGACCGGAGCGGATTTGGCTCAGTTACGCGCGCTACTGCCGGCATGAGATTCTCCGCGCAAATTCGAGCAGCGGTATTACTCTTGGGGATTTTCCTCACAGCCTGCTCCGCCGCCACGCCCACCGCACCACCTGCCACGGTCTCTACCGAACCCGCGTCGCCTACCCCTCAACCGACACTGCCTCTCCCCGCCACTCCCCAACCCCACCGCCTGATCTTATGCACGCGGGAACCGTCCGCTAGCAATCCTTTCGCGCCCTCGCAGGCGGGGGACGATCTCCTCGCGCTCTTCTACGAGCCGGCCGCGGAGCGCGTGAACTACCAATGGGAAGCCAGGTTGCTGGCACGGATACCGTCATTCGCTAACGGTGACGCCCTCACGCAAACAGCCCAGGTACAGCCAGGTGACCGTTACACCGACGCGAGCGGTGCTCTCCTGAACAATGAGAGCGACACTCCCCTGACGCTCCCGCAATTGTCCGTCACCTTCACGTTGAGCAGAGAGCTGCGCTGGTCAGATGGGGAACCGCTCACGGCGAAGGATGCACTCCTGGGTTATCATCTGGCTCAGGAACCGGCGGCGCGCGACCCGTGGCGCGAGTTGGCGGAACGCACGGCCCGCTTTGAGGCTGTGGATGAGTACACTCTCCGTTGGGTGGGCGTGCCGGGCTATCTTAGCCCGGAGTATCCCGGATTCTGCTTCCCACCGCAACCGGCGCACCTCTGGCAAAACCAAGAGCTCACGGGAATTTTGGCCGAACGCACTCCACCGGGCACCGGCCCCTTTATGGTGACGTCCTGGACGTCGGGCAAAGGTGCGCGGCTGCTGCCCAACCCTCACTACTCCGGCCCGCAGCCCCGGCTGGAAGAGGTAATCGTCCGCTTTCCCCAATTCCCCCTTTCTGCATGGCCTGCGCTGCTTAGTTCCGGCGACTGCGACATCATCTTACCCGCTCCGGCGCGTGACATCACCCGCGAGCAATGGTCGGAGCAGCTAGCCGCGGGCGAAATCCTACTCTGGGCCAACCCCGGCCCCGACCCCACCTTCTTGCGGCTGGATTTTAACGTGGCTCCAGAGGGAGAACAGCGCAGCCCGTTGGCCGAGGGTCTCGTGCGCCGGGCGCTGGCGCATTGCATCAACCGTGGTGAGTTGGCTGCCGCGCAACCCGACCTCGCGCTCTTGCCCGCCGAGAGCTTCCTGCCACCCAGCCATCCTGCCTTCGCCAGCTCGGATTTGCGCTACATCCCCGACCTGGGACAGGATATGCTCTCCGCTGCCGGCTGGCGTGACGAGGATGGCGACGGCATCCGCGAGGCGCATGATGTGGACGGGTTCCCGGCCGGCACGCCGCTGAGTTTGACGCTCACCCTCGCGCCGCAGTACATCGTCCCGGCGGCCCACATCGCGGCGGATTTGGAAGCGTGCGGCGTAGGCATTCTTCCAAATCCCACCGCAGCCGAGGAACTCTACCGCGCCGACCCTTCCAGTCCGCTCTTCGGGCGCACCTTCGAGTTGGCGCTCTACGGCTGGTGGGCGGATGTGCCGCAGGTCTGCGGCGCGTGGCGCTCCGACCGCATTCCTACGGCAGAGAATGCGTGGCTGGGGGAAAACTTCAGCGGCTACGCCTCCGAGGAATACGACGCCGCTTGCCAACGAGCATTGGTGGCAGTTGAGGCAGAAGAACAATACGTCGCCTTGCGTGAAGCGCAGCAGCAGCTGGCGCGAGAACTTCCCACCCTCTTCTTAACTTGGCGTCCCTTCTGGTTCGCCGCCCGCGCAGAGGTGCAAGGCTTGCGGCCCGACGAGTCCAACCGTCCCGCTATCTGGAATATCGAGGAGGTCGAGTAGCGCGGAATGATATTCCACAGTTACCTAGCCGGTTGTGGACGGTTTCCCGACTGCGCCACCCCACAGATGCAAAAACAGCCCCCTTTCGGGGGCTGTTTCATTTATGTGCTATGCGCTACTTGTTATTCGTTACTACTTCCCACCCCGGCCCCGCGCTAAAGAGCAATAACAATCCCATAGAAACCGCCGAGGTGAGACACCAGGCACAGGTCGCCCCAATCACGAACGGCTCCAAAAAAGTCAAACCCGCTGAAAAGAGCACACCGAAGACCGTCAAGAGAAAGGTTGCCAGCGGAGCATACTCCGCGTAGCGTCCTCGTCCCCAATAGCCATAGATAAAGGTGGCGAATACGGCCAAATAGCCCAGCAAACCGAAGATCGCCATCGGCACGCAGCCAAAGAGAAGCGCGAATTGGCTCTGTTGCACCGCGTTGCAATCGCCCACCGGCCCGCAGATGGCGGAGCTCTGCGTGGTTTCCACGTAACTCAGGTAAACGGCGGCGATAAAGCCCACCAGCGCCACGGCCAAGAAGCCCCACGGGCGGACGCGCTCTGCCAGCCGGGCTTGCCAGGGCTGCGACTTGGCCACTGCCCCGAGTGCGGCTAACAATCCCGCCAGGACGATTACGCAGAGCGTACTACCCACCGGGTCCTGCATATATTTCTCCTGCCAAGTCGGGCAGGCGGTGACGGAAGCGAACTCCTCGGTGGGGAGATCCGGGATTGCGGGCCAATCCACGCCGCCGGCCGCCAGATACTTCTCAATCAGGACGGGGAATTGTTCTGGGATCTGTTGCGAGCCGACGAGGTATTTTTCCCCCACCAGCAAGCGCGGCACCCCCTGCCATTCCGGGGGGATCTCGTAGAGCTCGGTAGAAACCTGATAGAACTGTGAGCCTGCTTCAGTGGCGGCATCGATCTCCAAAATTTGCAGTTGCGCGCCGTACTGTTCACGAAGGGGCGGGAGTATCTCCTCCATCACATGGTGGCAATGTCCACAGCTAGGTGAATAAAATAGAATTGCGCGCACCACACTCTCTTGCGCGCTCGCGCCGACGGCCACCACCGCCAGTAGCAAAAACGTCAACAGGACCATGCCCATCCCTATCCGGTATCGTAAACGCATCTTCTCTTTATCCTCCTCTGAAAATAAGTCTAAAGTCGCAAGTCAAAAGTCTGCTTCAAGACCCAGTCGTTTGCGTTAGTGAAACATTTTCATTATTGTGGGTGTGGAATCCGACAGAGGGACTCCTTATTACTTCATCAATTGGTGACTATAACATGCTTGGTTCGTTTGACAATGGAGCGAGAGAGCGAGTGAGGCGAGAAAGCGAGAAGGCGAGGAGTATCCCCCCGACTAGCCCCATTTATGGGGCGTGGCTGCGTAGCCCGTGGTCTTTAGCCACGGGCGTTAGGCTATGTCCCGTCCTGATATATGTTTACACCAAAACATAAGTCAGGAGGGTGTCAAATGGTCAAAAACATCATCAAGAGGTATAGTCTAGCTTTCAAAAAGCAAGTAATCCGCGAGTACGAACAGGGGGCTAGTTTCTCTGCCCTGCAAGCCCAATATGGCCTTGGCGGCAGTGCCACCATCCCCAACTGGGTAAAAAAATATAGCCGCCAAGGAGTGCGCCACCAACGCCT
>JAYELZ010000021.1:0-6465 GCA_034717835.1 Chloroflexota bacterium | reverse complement strand
CGCGTCCCTGGAACCGCGCCCCATCCCCTTCCATGGTGACTTGCCTCCCCAAATTCACGGCTCCGAAGGCTTTGAGGCTTTGACCATCGTCCAAGAGCAGCTCTACCTCACCGTGGAAAGCCAGCAGCGCGACGGCATGTTAGGCTACCTGGTCACGGGAACTATCGCGCCCGATTTGAGCGCGATAAGGTTAGACGCGACCCACGCCGCCGAGATTCCGCCGCAAGCCGCCCTCAGCAATATGAGCGACGAGAGCTTACTCTTCATTGACCATACGCTGCTGACGTTTTACGAAGCCCACGGCGTCCATGTCAATTCCGCACCGGTGGCGCACCGCTTCGCACCAGAGACGTTGACCGCGCAAGGCACGCTCCCCTTACCGTCCCTGGAATACCGGCTCACCGACGTCACTGCCGTAGATGCTGCCGGATGCTTCTGGGGCCTCAACTACCTCTGGCCCGGCGATATCCGAAAACTTGCGCCCGCCCCCGATCCGCTGACCGCGAAGTACGGAGCCGGCGCGACCCACGCCCAATACGAAACCGTCGAACGGCTGGTAGAGTTCCAATATCACGCCGATGGGATCGCGCTAGTGGAACAGTCGCCCCTCCAGTTAGAGCTCTTAGATGACGCCGAGTACCGCAACTGGGAAGGCTTGGTGCGGCTGGAACCAGTCGGCTTTCTCCTCATAACCGATAAACACCCGGAGACGATCCTGGGATTTGTAGCACATCCGACAGAATAACCCGCTCTGAATCCCCTGGAAAAACCAAGTGTTTCACCGCTAAGGCGCGAAGAATCACTGAATTTTGGTGGCTTTAAGGTCAACTATTTTCACCCAAAACTATTTTTTTTCCGTGCTAATTCGTGAAATCCGTGGTTGATTTTGACTTGACCACGCGAATTCCCAAAGAGCCAAAGAAATCAGCATTTATCAGCGTTAATCTGCGTCCCCAAAACAGGAGGTCAAAATGTCTGTCAGTACCCGTTTAACCACCGTCTCAAAAGCTGTGCCCACCATCACCTTCAATAACCATGACAAATTCATCTTCTTCAGCGATTGCCATCGCGGCGATAATAGCTGGGCCGACGATTTCGCTCACAACCAGACACTCTTTTTCCACGCCTTGCAACATTACAACCGCGAGAAGTTCACCTATATCGAGGTCGGTGATGGCGATGAGCTCTGGGAAAATTCCGATTTCTCCCGCCTCAAACACGCGCACAGTCATGTCTACTGGCTGCTCAGCCAATTCTACCGCGACGACCGCTTCCACCTGCTCTACGGAAACCACAATATCGTCTGGAAAAATCCGCAGGCCGTGAAAGAGCACCTCTATCACTATTTTGACGAAGTAGAGCAAACGGAGAAGCCGCTTTTCGAGGGCATCACACCGCAAGAGGGGTTAATGCTACAGCATCAGGAGAGCGGTCAACGCATCTTAGTCACCCACGGACATCAAGGCGACCTATTTTCCGAGACCCTCTGGCCCCTGAGTCGTTTTCTGGTCAGAGTGCTCTGGAAACCACTCCAGATATTGGGGGTCCACGATCCCACCAGTCCCGCCCAGAACTACCAGAAGCGCAACCGGGTAGAGCGGGATATCATGGCCTGGATTGAGGAACACCAGTGTCCCGTCATCTGCGGCCATACCCACCGCCCCGTCTTCCCCAATCCCGATGAACCAGCCTACTACAACACCGGCAGCGTCGTCCACCCGCGCTGCATCACCGGCCTGGAGATTGAAAACGGGGAGATTACACTGATCAAATGGTGGGTGCGGGCCAACGAGCAGGGGTTGTTGCAAATAGCCCGCCAGATACTGGAAGGCCCGCGTCCGGTCGCAGAGATGTGAGAGCGAGAAAGCAATTATCCGACTAACCCTTCCCGCCGTGCTTCACGGCACCGGAGTGCCTACTACAAACCTCAGTGCCCATTTATTTTTTACACCAAACACCTCGAGCAATATGTTCGACGAATTGCTCACTTTCCAAGACTTGAAGTTGTTGCCGAATTTTAGCTCTTATGTTTTTATTATCAGGATATTTTTGCTTGAAAAAATCTTCATATTTATATATCTCGTCATTTGTAAATTCACCTGCTGGCAAGACAGCATACACAAGTCTAGCCCACCCAACCAAATCTTTTTGAGATAGCCTGGGACGTTGCAATGTTTTTACTTTTTCAGAAAATGACTTAAGTGCACCAGGTTTTCGCTGAGTTTCTTTTTTCCTTAACGCTGACTGATCATCGAAAAGCTGTGCATAGATTTCAACAAATTCCTCATCCGGAATTACTCGATTAGGAGAAAATTTAAGTTGCTTATAAACTTGGTAAATATCTAACACTACCTCATCCAACTCGTTGCCCTCTACTGTCAAATTCGCTTCAACATTTCTTTGTAAACCACCAGCTGTTAAATTCGATGATCCCACCATAAAGGATACGTTAATATTATCTCTCATAATATAAACTTTAGGATGATATGTGATAGAAACATTGTTAGATGTATAACAATACAGCTTCAGGTTTCGATTTTCTTGTCCGAGAGAATAAAGATATCTCAAAGCGGCTGGAGAGGTTACACACATATCCAGCCCCACCAAAAACTCGATATATCCCCCTGATTGCAGAGATGTGTTTAATGCCGATTCAATCAAACTTAATCCAGAGCGCGTCACAAAAGCTACCGCAATACGGGTATCTTCTGCTCTACATATTTTTGATGATAATTCAGATCCAACATCAAAAGAAATATTATCTAGTACTTGAATTTTCATTAGCTATCCTAAAACCTCATTAATCACAAAGCGTATTGAGCATCTTTACTTCATCACATTTTACAAAAGGTTTGGCTTTTATCTTCACCTCTTTTAATTGCAGCTGCCAACTAATATCCCTGTCCACTTTATTTTCCTCCCTACCCAGTCAATTTTCATCAAAATCAAAACGCTTAAAAACTAAATCTACGGCAATCAATCACTCCCCCCCCGCTCCGTGCGCACTGAGACTCGCTCCCCATCGGAGATGATCTCGATCGTGCCCTGCCGGTCAGTGCGATAGAGCAACCGGTCAATCAAGCGCGCCAGCACCTGCGGGGCCGGGGTATCTGGTCGGTCGTCTTCATCCACGCTGATGATGACGATCTCCGGTTCCACGGCCTCCAAGAAAGCCGGGGTGGAGCCGGTTCGCGCACCGTGCCGGGGAATTTGCAACACCGCACTCCGTAGCGCGCCCGCATCACGAGTTACCAACGCCCCCTCCACCACGGTAGTGGCTCCGCCCGGTAGCAAGACGCTTGTCTCACCGTAATCCAGCCGCAAAACTAAGGGGCCTACGGTACTGGGTTCCGGCCAGAGCGCGCGCAACCAGACCCCCTCATCCAACTCCCACTCGCTGCCGGCCCAGAAGACGCCTTCCGTCTCTGCGGGACGCGCGTTGAGCAACTCCACCCAGCGCACGTAATGCGAGCCGGCCCCCTCTTCCACACCGCTGGCGATGAAATCCACCTGGTAACGCTCCAGCAACGGGACGAGGCCCGCCAGCCGCGCGTCATCCGGGGAGCTCAACACCACCAGATCGAGCGTCCGGTCCCAGAAAGGCATTCTCCGCCCCACCTGAGAGAGCAACGCCGGCGCGTCTGGCCCGCCATCAATGACGATCTGGCGGCCAGCCGGCGTTCGGATAAAGACGGCATCCCCCTGCCCCACATCCAGAAAGAAGATATGCAGCCGCCCATCTGGCATAGTCCAGAGATACGCACCCAACAGCGACACGACTGCCAAACCACCTACCAATCGCCACTTGGGCAGCTGTCGCCAGCGCGCCCACCAATACTGACGCTCCTCCAGGCGGCGCGAAAACCACCAGAGCGCCCCGCCCAAGAACAGATAGTAAGCGGCCATCAGCGGCCAAGTCGCGCCTGGTACCGGCACCGAGGCCCAAGCAAAAGTTGCGGTCCAGCGCACCACCTCGATTGTGTAGGTCAGGAAAACCCAGGCGAGCCAGCCCAGCAGTTGACCCAACGGCAGCCAGCACAACGCGGCCAAGAGCGCCACGCCCCCAAAGAGCATCACAAAGGATTGCACCGGCAAAATTAAGAAGTTGGTGAACAGCGTGACCAGGGAGAGACGATGAAAAGTCGCGACGATGATTGGTGTCGTCGTGATCTGCGCCGCCAACGTGACAATCAACGCCTCGCTCAACCAGCCCACCGCCCGTTCCGCCCGCTCTGCACTCATCAAGCGACCTAACCCGCGCAAGAAAAAGTTGGTGAGCGGGTCAGTGAAGAAGATCAAACCGGCGGTGGCCGCCAGACTGAGTTGGAAGCCCACATCCCAGAGTACCAGCGGATTATGCGCCGACATCGCCAACGCTGCCAGGGCTAGCGAGGTCGGCCCGTGGAGCGGCCGGCGCTCCCGGCGGGCGAAGATCGCCAGGCTGCCCATCACCGCCGCGCGCACCACCGCCGCCGAGGCGCCCACCAGCAAGGTATAGAGCCAAACGCCGGTCAGAGCGACCGGCGTCTCGCCTCGCGCTCCAAAAGCCCGCCGCGCCAACAGCGCAAAGACGCCCGCGATAATGGTCAAGTTGAAGCCGGAAATTGCCACGATATGGCTGGTGCCCGTCGCGGAGAAAGCCGCGTTCAACTCCTCCGGGATACCACTCTCCACACCCAACAAAATGCCGGCCAGCAACGAAGCCTGCGGTTCAGGCAAGATTTGTAACAGCCGAGTCAGCGCGTACTCTCGGAACCGCAACAACCCATCCAACAGCAGATTAGCCTGGTGTGATTCCAGTACCGTCACCTCCGCCCGCCGTGAGAGAGTGTAGATTCTCTGCCGGGCCAGATAGTCGCGGTAGGAGAATCCTTCAAAGACGGGGGGAGTTTCCAGAGTTCCGGAGACCTGCACGCGGTCGCCGTAGCGCGCGGGGGTATAGACCGGAGCCTTAACCAAGAGCTCGCCATGCACGGGGTAACTCTGGCCGTTGACAAAGCTAATCTGCTCAACGGAGACCCGCAGATTAGTGTAACGGGTGCGGCGATCCGGGGCCGCCGTCACCACCCCCGTCACTCGCGCGAAGTCGGCGCCATTGTAACGGGCAATATGGCCTTCACCAATAGGCTCCTGCCACAAGAGAAACCGCCCCGCGCCCAACAACAGACCGGCCAAAGCCCAGAGAGCCAACCATCCCCGCCGTTCATGCCGCCAGCCGAAGTACACTATCAACGCAGCCGGCAACGTCAGGAGGAACCAGATAGGATGGAAAAAAGCGGCTTGGGTCAGCCAAATGCTGACAATCCAAGCCGCTGTGAAGGCTACCAAGCGGGTCATAGTTGGAAATACGCGCTATTATCCGGCCAACGCTTCACTCAAAGAGCGAATATCATAGAAAGGGCCATCTTGAGGAGTAATGCAATGAACGCGCAAAACAGCCAACGGCCGACGCTGCCCATCAATCAAAATAAACCCCCGCTGCCGATCCTTGAAATTATAATGGGACTTCACTTCCTTCTTAAATTGCGCCTCGACCGTGGCTCGCAAACTAGCAATACGCTCGCGGTGCGTGAAGACAATAAAATCATCATGGCCGCCATATCCCAAGAAATCATCCGCTACAGTATCCTTGCTCAAGGCTACCGCAATAACCTGTCCCATCCCCCGCAAGAAATCAGAGGCCGCCTGGAGGCCATAGCTTTCACGGAAAGATTCCAATCCTCTGATGTGCGCCCGCAACAACGCCCACTCACCCTCCGGGGACTTGATTACCCGGCGCAACTGTTCCTGGATCAACTTGCCGGCCGGCAAACCGGTAATCGGATCCGTCAAATTAGAAGTATTAACCCGCCGGAGCGCGTTACGTACCCGCAAAACCACCTCGTCGGGGTCAAAGGGAGAAGCGATAAAATCATCCGCTCCAATATCCAGCGCGTTCAACCTCTCTCGATGCACATCCGTATCCGCCAAGAGCATCACGAAAATATGGCGGGTGGAAGCCTTTTCCCGTAACTGCTCCACCACGGCACTCCCCGACATATCTGGCAAGGTGGTGCTCACGATGATAGCTTGCGGAAGGTGTTGCAATGCTAAAGAAAGACCTTCTACGCCATGATGGGACACTTCAACCTGCATGCCAGCGTCTCCTAAATACTTTTGCAAAACCTGGCAATTCCCCGAATTATCCTCAATTATCAACACGCGACCATCCATCAGCCCAACCTCCCGGAATTTTTTCCAGCCGAGATAATCTACGTCAGTCAACCTTCAATTAAATTATATAAGTGAAAAATACTACGTCAAGTTTACGTTAGTCGGTTAGTCGGTTAGTCGTTAGTCGGTTAGTCGGTTAGTCGGTTAGTCGGTTAGTCGGTTAGTCGGTTAGTCGGTTAGTCGGTTAGTCGGTTAGTCGTTAGTCGTTAGTCGGTTAGTCGTTAGTCGGTTAGTTGTTAGCCCGTTAGACTT
>JAYELZ010000020.1:0-6505 GCA_034717835.1 Chloroflexota bacterium | reverse complement strand
TGCGTTAGACAGCCGGTTCCTAGATTATCAGCAGGCGCGCACGGCTACGGTGGCGGCCGTGTGGCTGTACAATCACGAACGACCGCATTTAGCCTTACACTATCAAATTCCAGTACAGGTGCATCGTTAGCCCCCCAGGGGAGCACCAGGGTAGACCGATTAACTGTAAACGTATTTCAGGACGATACAGTGACTTTCGACCTTTGACTTTCGACTTTCAACTTTCGACTTGAGACTAAATATGATAACTTGGTACCTAGCCTTACAGCTCTTTGCCCTGGCCGGCCTACCGCTGGCCTGCGCCTGGCTGCGGAACCTCCCCTCGCGGGGCTACGCCGTCGCCAAGCCGTTGGGACTGCTCCTCAGCGGTCTCCTCTTCTGGTGGGGCAACATCCTCCACCTCTGGCCCAACCGCCCCGCCGCCATCCTCACCTCCGCCGGCCTCATCTTCGCGCTGGGAATCTGGCAAATGCGCGGACACTGGCCCGCACTCCGCGCCTGGTGGCAGGCCCACCGCACCTTCATCATCATCACCGAAGTCCTCTTCGCCCTCGCCTACTTAGGCTGGGCCGCCGTCCGCGCCACCCAACCGCAGATCGCCACAGCTGGCGGCGAGAAATGGATGGAGATCGCCTTCCTCAACGCCCTCCTCCGCTCGCCCACCATGCCGCCCCACGACCCCTGGCTCTCCGGCTACGCCATCTCCTACTACTACCTGGGCTACCTCCTCCTGGCTCTACTCACCCAACTCTCCGGCCTCCCCAGCGCCATCGCCTTCAACCTGGGTAACGCCGCCTGGTTCGCCCTCGCCGCCGTCGCCGCCTACGGCGTGCTCTATGACCTGCGCAAAACTCCCCGTCCCGGCGCGGCCCTCCTCGCCCCGCTCCTCCTCCTGCTACCGGGCAACGGCGCCGCCCTCGTCCAACTGCTGCACGCTCGCGGCCTCCTGCCGGCCGCCTTCTGGCGCTGGTTGGATATTCGCGGCCTCGCCACTCCCGCCACTGACGCTGTCTGGCTCGCCCCCACACAATTCGACTGGTGGCGCGCCTCCCGCACCCTCCACGATTACGCTCCCCTCAGCACCGCCGCTCACCCCGTCCACCAAGAAGTCATCGACGAATTCCCCGCCTTCAGCTTCATCTTAGGCGACATGCACCCGCACCTACTCGCCCTCCCCTTCGTCCTCCTCGCCATCGCGCTCGCGCTAAACCTCTGGCGTCGTCCAGCCACGTTTAATTTTTGGGGGAATGATGAAAGCGGTCCCCGCCCCTGGAGCGCACGCTTCCGTTTCTGGTCAGGATACGGCTTGGTGATCGGAGCACTTGGGTTCCTCAATACCTGGGACCTGCCAATCTATCTAGGACTAACGGTTGCCGTGCTACTGCTGCGTACCCGGCGGCAACAACCTGCCGCGCCGCTCCTCGAGCTCGGCTGGCAATGGCTGCCGGATGTGCTCATCTTAGGCGCATACAGCCTCCTCCTCTACCTCCCCTTTTGGATTGGATTGCGCTCCCAGGCCGGGGGCATCCTCCCCAACCTCTTCAACGCCACCCACTGGCCCCAATTCGCCGTGATGTTCCTGCCCCTCCTCATCCCGTTGCTGGGAGTGCTCCACACCGTTGGCCGTCGAGCCAAGCTTCGCTGGCTGCCAATCCTCGGCCAGAGCGTCCTGGTGCTCGTTGGAATCCTCCTCGGTAGCCTCCTGCTCGGCGCGCTCGTCGGCACGCCCTACCTCCAAGCCCTCCTGCGCGGCGAGCCGCTCATGGGCCAAAACGTGGAACTGGATGTCGTCATCGCCGCGCTAACCCACCGCCTCCTCCACCCCTGGACGGCGTGGCTACTCCTGATCAGCGTCGTGGCTCTACTGACCGCGGCCCTCCGCCCACAAACGCCGCTCCTGGAGACCGAGCTCGCCTTCCCCGCGCTCTTGATGCTCCTCGGCTTGGGCCTGACGCTGGCCCCGGAGTTCATCTTCCTTAAGGATATCTTCAGCACCCGGATGAACACCATCTTCAAATTCTACTTCCAAGCGTGGGTCTGCTGGAGTCTGGCCGGCGCATGGTGGCTAACCCGAAAACCCACCCACACAATGCACCGCCTCGCCCTGACCGCGAGCACCCTGTTGATCATGGCCGGGCTGCTCTACCCGCTCTACGCCATCCCCGCGCGCGCCTCCCAAAACCGCAACTTCTACGGCGAAGCGGGCGCAGGGACGTTAGACGGCGCGGCCTGGCTGGCGGAGATACATCCCGACGACTGGGCAGCCATCCACTGGCTCAACGCGCATATTGACGGGCGGCCGGTGATTTTAGAGACACCCGGCGACCAGCATAAAGCCTACGTCTACGAGGGGCGCGTTGCCGCCTTCACCGGCCTGCCGGCCGTGCTCGGCTGGGCCGGGCACGAGTACCAGTGGCGCGGTAACTACGACGAGCAAGCACGCCGCGAGCAGGATTTGGAGGTACTCTTCACTACCCTCGACCCGGCATTGACCAGAGAACTGCTAGCCCGCTACCACGTGACCTACATCTACCTCGGCCCCACAGAGCGCAACCGTTACCCGGCCCCCGCCCTGGCAAAATTCGCAGAACTCTTCCCCGTGGTCTACCAGAACACTGGCGTAACGATCTACCAAGCACCCAAATGGGACGCAGATAAACGCCGATAAAAGATATGGCTCTCACTAGCTGTGGCCGGTCTCCTGACCGAGCCACTTGAGCACGGCGATAAATCGCCTACTACCAACGAGTTTTCTCTATAACTTAACTATTCAGGATTCCAAACCATGCTGAAAAAACAACTCAAAACCAAATACTGGATTGCATCTTTGATCTTCGCGGCTGTGCTCAGGCTACTAGCGTTAGCCCACACGCCGCTTAATCCCGAAGAAGCATTGCGCGCGCTCCCTTCCTGGGACGTAAGCCAGGGAGCCGCGTGGCCACTCACCGCCGCCAGTCCGCTGCTCCTCACGGGGAACGCGCTCCTCTTCACGCTCTTTGGGCCGGGAGACGGTCTGGCACGCTTGCTCCCGGCATTGCTCGGCAGCGCGCTGGTGCTCCTGCCGTTCCTCTGGCGCCGGCAGCTAGGTGAAGGTGGCGCACTCGTCGCGGCGGGACTGCTGACCCTCTCCCCGTTGGCGCTCTTCGCCTCCCGGCACTTGACCGCTGCCGGCGCCGGCGCGCTGGGCGGCGCGTTAGTGCTGACCGCGCTCTGGCAACCGGAGATGCCTCCAAAGCGGCAGCGCGCCGCCATCGCTGTCGGTCTGGCGCTGGGCTTGACCGGCGGCCCGGTCTTCTACGACGTGTTGCTGCCCGGCCTGCTGGCGTGGGCCATCACGCGACTCCCCGCGCCGGCGCGCGCGACTCTCAAAACTGGGCTAATCGCCGGTCTCGCGGGAGCCGTCCTCATCTCCATTGCGCTGGGAATGCGTTGGAGCGGTTGGAGCGGGCCGGCAGCGGGTTTGGCCGCTTGGCTGACCGGCTGGCGTACCGCCGGAGCCGCGTCCGCTAACCCCGCGCTGCTGTTACTCTACGAGCCGCTCACTTTGCTCTTAGCCGGTGTGGGAGCACTACTCCTCTTCATCCAGAAAAAACGGCGGGCACTCGCCGGCTGGGGAGTCTGGACGCTCTATGCCATCTTGCTCACCGCGCTCCGGTCAGGCGCGGAACCGCTCTCCCTGCTCGCTGTCCTCATCCCGCTGGCGTTGCTGGCCGGGAAGACCGGCGAATACCTGCAGCGCGAAATTCCTGGCTGGCGCTGGCATGCCGCCAAAATCCATGCCCCGCTGAGCCTGATATTCTGGCTCTTTGCCGGGCTGGCCCTCACCCGCCAAACCTCCAATCTCCAAAACGGCTTAGAGATCCTGCTCCTCGTGCTCATCGCCATCATCCAGGGCTTGCTGGTGGCCGGATTCCAGACCCTAACCCGCCGCGCTGCCACGTGGCAAGCATTGCTGGTCGGGACAGCCGCCGCGCTCCTCCTCATCCAGCTGAGTTTTGGTTGGGGCGTGAACTTTGCGCGGCCCGCCAACGTCAATGAGCCGCTGGTCACTTCCGCCGCTTCCTTTGACCTGCGCAACCTCCGCCGCACAGTAGAAGAGCTGCGGATTGCCCAGCAAGAGAGCGAGGAGACCTTCACCGTCGCCGTGCTGGCTGGCGCGCCGGGGAGCACCGCCGCGCTCCGGTGGGCGCTCCGCGACGTGCCCACGCTGGAAGTCGTGGATAGTTGGCCGCTTATCCTGCCCCATCTGCTCATCACGCCAGCCGAGTACGTTCCGCCCGCCGGCGCGGAGACCACCGCCTTGCGCGGAGCGCAATTCACCATCAGCACACACTCTGGCGGAGCCATTCCCGGCTGCATTAACCTCTTCCCGCCGCTCTGCGAGGCGCCCCT
The DNA here is from genome assembly GCA_034717835.1 of Chloroflexota bacterium. GTDB lineage: Bacteria > Chloroflexota > Anaerolineae > B4-G1 > SLSP01 > G713. The sequence goes on along the minus strand of JAYELZ010000020.1, from coordinate 2,113 downwards.
CAATTGGTACTTCTACCGCCAATCACCGCATCCGCCCGCACAAGAGCACTTCATCCTCTGGGAAACTAGGAAGTCGCAAATGACAAATTAACAAGGCGCTTGGGGAATTCGCGGGGTCGCGTTAAAATTAGCCACGGATTTCACAGCTTAGCACGGAAAAAAATAAAAAATCAGTGTAATCTGTGGTGAAAAATTTACGGCGCGTGACACTTACCCCGCCCAGTCCCAGAGACCCATTAACAAATAAGCAAATCTCCAAATCACTGTTCCCTAAATGCCCTTAAGATAAGGTTGACTGCTGACCTTCAACTTTTAACTTGCGACCTTCATTCCTTGCCCTCCTCCCTAAACCATTTATAATGGCCGAGGAGGCAAAAATGGGAACGTATCGCAAAGCCAGTATTCGTGAACTGATCTCTGACGCTTATCGGCTGGAAGCGCGGGTGACGCAAGGACGACTGCACCGCAATCTAGAGGATGGTCGCTGGATGATAGGAAATACCCATTTGAACGAATGGCTTGAACGCCAAGCAGGAGAGGATGTGTCCCTGCTTTTGATCCCCACGGAAAGCCAGGGGGGAGCAGAATCGGAGACGCGCACCTGCCACACCTGCGGACGACAGTACAGCGGTTCCTATTGCCCTTATTGCCGTCGGGTACGCCTGCGTCTACGCGGGGAATAAGGGCGTGGCAGAGAACGCAAATTCGTGGAGTGGGCTTCTTAGAGGAGGAAATGAGTGAATATCCAAGCATATATGCAAATCCTGCGGCGGCGCGGCTGGCTGATTGTGCTGGCCGTTTTGATTACCGCCGTAGGAGCGTTTGGCTTTAGCAAATTACAGACGCCGGTCTATCGCTCCAGCGTGCAGATCGGCATCCAGGGGCGCACCGACTGGGGCGCCGCGCAGACCGTCAAAATCCTGATGGATTCCTACGTCTCCTTCATCTACCGCCGGCCCGTCGCCGAGCAGGTGATCGAGAAATTGGGTCTGATGCGCACGCCAGAAGATCTCAAGAGTGATGTAACGTTAGCCTCGGATACACAGAACTTAACCATCCAGATTGATGTGGATGATTACGATGGAGAACAAGCCAACCGCATCGCCAAAGCCTGGGCTGAGCAACTGGTGCAGTGGCGCGATAGTGAAAATCAATTGCAACTCAAGCCGGATCGCGTCTTTGCTACCATCTTAGAAGAACCTCGGTATCACCAGCTCCGTCCCAAGACGCTGATCAACACCGTGGCGGGCGCTATCTTCGGTTTGTTAATCGGTGCGCTGCTGGTTATTGGCATGGAATGGCTAGATGCAGGCCTGATCCGCTCCGCCCGTGATATAGAGCAGCAAGCCAACTTGACGGTGGTGGGAATTATTCCACCGCCCTCAGCCTAATAGAAGTGAGGAGCTAGTAATGAACGAAGAACAGATTCTGATGTTAGCCCAGCCTCAATCTCCCGCCGCAGAAGCTTACCGGGCTTTGCGAGTCAATCTTACTTATGCGTCCCTGGATGCGCCTTTGCAGATTTTAGTGCTCGCTTCACCAGCACCGGAGAAAGGGAGCCCGGCGTCCGAGGTGGCAGTGAATTTAGCAGTAGCAACCGCGCAAGCGGGCGAGCGTGTCATCTTGGTGGATGCCAATCTCCGCCGTCCCAGCCTCCACCAATTCTTCGCACCAGAGCAATCTGGCGGACTGGCTCACGCCATTACACAACCGGCCGCCGAGGTTATGCAACAGTTAGCGCATACCGGGTTGGCCAACTTGGGTTGGCTCCCCGCCGGCGCTACGCCGCCCAATCCCGCCGACATTTTGAGCTCCAAGAAAATGAGCGCGCTCCTGGCCCAGCTAGCGGCGAATGCTGAGCTGGTCATCCTCCTCGCGCCGCCGGTGACTGCGGTGGTGGATACTCCCGCGCTGGCTGCTCAGAGCGACGGGCTGCTCCTGGTGACACGTTCCGGCCACACCCGCCGCGATCATATCGCCGAGGCCCAAGCAATCCTCGCCCGTTTCAAGGTCAACTTGCTGGGCGCGGTGCTCACAGATGCGCCAGACGGCGGATTACTGGCTGGTTACTGAGAAATAGTAAATGGCTATCAGACTAGGCGACTAACTGACT
>JAYELZ010000019.1:0-6530 GCA_034717835.1 Chloroflexota bacterium | reverse complement strand
TACGCTGCCGGTGGCTCACAGGAATTCACGGCCATTGGCGTGGTTACCAGCACAAATGGAATCACCTGGACGCGTTTTCTTGTTGCGTCAGTCATCACCGAGACGGGTTGGGTTGGAGATCCTCACGTGATCAGTGACAGCGGCAAGCTCAAGATGTGGTACAACATCTGGCACGAGGATGGAACAGGAGATATCGCCTACGCTGAATCCGACGACGGCATCTCGTGGACCAAGTCTCCCATCAATCCCGTGCTTTCGCCTGGCACGCCTGGCCAGTGGGGACAGCCGGCGGTAGCATTTGTTGAAGGCAGCGACGGCTCGGTGCTTGACGGCTTCACGGTGCGAAACGGCGAAGCGCTGCGTGGGGGAGGCATTCTCGTAGAAGGCACGGGGGGCACTATTCGCAACTGTACTGTGGTCAACAATACTGCCTATGAGACGGGCGGTGGCGTGATGATCAACAGTGGAGCCAGGGCGGTGATTCAGTCAAATCAGATTCTCTCCAATACTGTGCCGGAAAGCCCTGGATCAGGTGTGTGCATTGATTCGTCCGAGGTGCTACTGGATAGCAACTTGATAGCCTACAACGCTTGCACTGACTATGTGCATGGCAATGGGGCAATTGGGATCGATATGGATGGCCCGTCGCTGCCTGTCACTGTGACTAACAATGTGGTAGTCTTCAACACCGATAAAGGTATCATGGTGAACGACGGAGTGCATGATCTGCAAATCATTAACAATACCATCGCGTCAAATAGAAACGAAGGTATCTTGGCATGGGGCACAATCACTGTTTCGCTTTTGCGTAACAACATTATCGCTTTGAATGGTTATGACTGCGGAATTGCCGCTGCACAGGGAGCCGAGTTCCAAACGCTTGACCACAATGATGTTTGGCAGGACGACTATTGCGACTACGGCGGAGCAGTTAATCCACCCACACCTGGCATAGGCAGTATCTCGGAAGATCCACTGTTCGTGGACGTCGCCAACGGGGACTTCCATTTGCAAGCGGATTCCCCGTGCATTGACGCTGGCACATCAGTCGGAGCACCAGCCACCGACATCGAAGGCACATTGCGTGACGCTATACCCGACATCGGGGCCTATGAGTGGGGCAAGTATCGTATCTTCCTACCGTTGACGCTGAGAAACGTCGGATCGTAGGTGGTGCATTTGGAGCAAAAAGCCGCATAACCAATCGCTGCACCTGACCGCGCTACGCGCGCGCAAATCGGCGGCCAAACGCGCATTGTGGTTTTCTCGCTCGCAGAGGCTCTCACGCCGAATCCGCGCGGCAGGTGAGCTCAATCGTTAGGCGGCGTGTCACTACTGGAGGATAGTCGTCTTAATGGAAATGTTATATTACCTAGCCAACGGGATAAAAGTTTCCCAAGCAGACACACATAATTTCTTTATTCAAAAAGTAAGTGCAAGTTTACATTTTACAGATAGAAGTCTTTCTCTCTGTAAAAATTGCCATTTTTACTTTCCTGGCGATGAGATTTTCCATACCTTGGATTCGGAATGTGTATCGCTGTATGATATAGTGATAGATAAAATCTTTCCAGATATAGATGAGTATTACCGTTTTCTCAAATCAACACCGATTTGGATGACTTCAGCAGGACATGATTCAGATTTTCGTTTGAGCCAAAGCGAGTTCGAGAAATTGGTTAATGGACTTGGTAATGAAAACCACTACAGGCTATTGTTTTTAGCAGATTGTAATGCTCTCATCAGTTACCTGCAAAACAGAATAATCGGTTCCAAAGCAAAATTTATACACTTCTATATCAGTTTTTGTAATTGCGAGCCATTTATACTAAAAGAAGATGGAACCTTTTGGCTTTCTGGAGAAAACACCACTATAGTTTTTTCTTTATTGAATGATCTCATTATTAATTTGTACTCCATTTTGGACTTGGTTACAAAGGTGGCTTACCAATTTGAACATATCCCAGAAGAATTCAATAGCTATCAAAGGCAAAAAGCATTGAAAATACTGTATGGGGATAGGAAGAAGCTAAAGAAAACGTTCTCAAAAGAAGATACGCTGTTTGAAAATGTACCTACTTTGAAATTGGTAGAAAACCTAAGACATGAACTTATCCATAATGGGTCTTGGGAAGCTATGCCCAAGTTATTCTATAAAGTGGAAGGAGGAAAAGTCAAAGAAAAGTGGATATTCATGCAAGATGAAGACAATGGCAACTTGGTTGCCTACAAGAATAGGAAAAGGTTCTTCTCACAAAACAATAAGATCAATCAAAGATTGCCTTCAATTTGTATGGAATTTTGGTCACGGTTGTTAAATACAATTCTGCAATTAAGAGAATCTTAGTTCACCCCATGGGCAATGGCGGCTAATCCCGCGTTAACGCAAACCTGCTTCGCAGCGGAGGACGCGGCGCGATTTGTAAAGTCTGGTTCCGTGCAAAGCCGCGTCAGGAGCAAAAACGCAGGCTGGTTACGCCAGCGTAGGCGCAGCGTTCAAATTGGGGCCGTGAGTGTGCGTTACTGGAGACTGCTGGGCGGTTTAGCGCACGCATCCGCGGCGCCGTAGGGGGCTGCGCGTTCCACCGTAGGGAGCGCGCCCATCGTCAGTCATACCGGGACCTGCGGCTGTTTCTTAACCAGGGAAGTACTCCAGGAGCATGAGCGAGTCTGCGTTACCCCGTCAGCGACTGGTAGACGGTGAGGGAGCCTAGCGGGTTCACGCTTACCTACCGGTAGCACGGGACGTGGTCTGGGCAGGGCTCCGGCGGTACGTAGTTGTCTGGTGGGGTCAGTCGCTCGCGTCCAGCGCGCTGGCGACGGAGAGTTAGGGATTGCGCCGCCGCACCCCGTAGTCCCAGGCTACGGGGTAAGCGTGCATACGGGCTAGCGGAATAGTGTGCCAGCGCGGCTCTGGCTGCCTCCAGTTTGCGCCTAACCTCCGCTTCACCCGACCGCGCTAGCGCGCGTGGTCAGCGGCGGCTTCACGCGCGGTGAAATTATGGAGTTAGCCCAGGTATGCACCCCCCCGCCGCGCGGCAGTCACAACAGTCAAAGTAATGAATATGATGCATCAGGAAGTGCCAGGCAAAACCATCATCAAATTAGTGGTGATGAATGTATTTGTCAAGTTTTTCATTTTGTGCTAGAATACTTGTAATTCACGGACAGATGGGGAGCGGAAAGGAGCCGAACATGATTTCTGAGGACATTGCAAAGCAGTTGCACGATAGATATACGCGGGGCGAGTTGCTTTCTGCGGAAGAGCAAGCATCGTTGAAGAACTGGTACGCTCTTCAAGACAATGCAGAAAGTGACGCATTGGGTTTGATGGAAGATGGGAAGGCGTTGACGACATTGCAGACTCAAACCGAAGCGGCGCTAACTCAATTGACGATTGTTACACAACGTATCCAAGAGGTTGCTTCCGAAAATGAAGCCTTGAGACGTGAAACAGTTCGTCTGCGTCAGCAATTGGCTTATCGCCCCGCAATACAGATGGCATAAGAAAAATGACTGACATTCGAGAGCGAATTCGACGACGGGCTAACTTTGCCTGCGAGTTCTGCGGTGTCACGGAAGTGGACACGGGTGGACGACTTACGATTGACCACTTTCGACCGAGAACTAAAGGGGGAGGCGATAATCTCGAGAACTTGCTCTATTGCTGTGTGCGGTGCAATCAGTACAAACAGGATTACTGGCCGACAGGTTCTGATGACCCATCGTTGTGGAATCCACGCTTGGAACCGGCTTCGAGACACTTTCTCGAGTTGGACGACGGAACCTTGTACCCATTGACACCAACGGGGACCTTTACATTGAAACGGTTACGATTGAATCGTCCTCCCCTCATGGCATATCGCTTGAGTAAACGACGACGGGTAGAAGAAATCCGTTTACTGACACGTTATCGAGACTTGGTGCGTTTGCTTGATCAACTACACACACACATGGCAGAATTGGTAGAGGAGCAACAGGAACTTCTCGAAGAACAACAGCTGCTACTGAGGCTACTTCTCAACGAGTGAGAGTAACGAAGAAAAAATAAATTTGTCGGCAGGTCGAGGAGGCGTCTTTGCGGGATGTCTCAGGGAAGCAAATTCGTTGGACAAAAGCAAAGGCCGCGCTAACCAAGTTTTGCACCCGACTGTGCTATCGGCGGCAAGCTCGACTGCTCCACGCGCATTGCAGTTGTTTGCTTGGCGAAAGCATCACGCCGCAACCGCCCAGCGGGTGAAGCCAACCCCGTGCGCAGACGCACGGCTCCGCTGCGCTCGCCCCACTGCGCCGCAGCCCCATCGGAATGGGGCCGCAGCTTGGGGGGGCGGCTTATCGCGCGGCCCGTTAGGTGGCGGCCGCGGAAACAACGGGAGGACACAATGGGAGCATGGGGAGTAAACACGTTTGACAATGACACAGCCTGCGATTGGAAATATGAACTCCAAGATATAGACGATCTTTCCCTAGTTCGTAAAACACTGACGCGTGTACTCGCAGTTGGTAACGAGTACCTGGATTCCGATGCTGCTTGTGAGGGACTCGCTGCATGCGAGGTAATCGCCCGTCTGAAAGGTAATTGGGGCATCCGCGATGCATACACCGAATCCCTTGACCAATGGGTAGAGAATCATCCGATAGAGCCACCAACCGACCTTGTCAACCAAGCTCTCGCGGCGATTGATCGCGTACTTACAGTTCCATCTGAGTTGATGGAACTTTGGGATGAGGGTGGTGAGAACAAGGAATGGCATGACGCGGTTGAGGATCTCCGTTCGCGAGTCGCCACCTAACCCTGCATCCACCCGACCGCCCTGTCGGGCGCGTACTTCGGCGGTCACACGCGCTTTCGATGTGTGTTGTTGAGAAAGCTCTTTCCCGCAGTCGGGCGGCGGCTGATGCTAGTCGTTAGCGCGCTGCTTTCAAGAGTGACAATGTTGAAAGAATACAAAACTGTTCAACCCCATATCTTCTTGGGCGTCATCATCACGATGATTCTTATCGGATGCGTGCAACGTGCGACCATTTCAACACTGGAATCACCGCACAGCACACTTCCTTCTCCCACACCACCGCCGACACAGACCGAGACCCCTAGACCGACTAGCATTCCAATGGCGCAACCCACTTGGACTCCCATGCCACTACCTTCTCCAACGCCGACTTATCCGCCGTATGATGATGAACCGTTTAGAGTCGTATTCGTTCGGAACGGCGACCTCTGGTTATCGGAAGTTGGGGGCAGTGGCGAACTTCGCCTTACTGCTGAGTCCGCGGACTGGCCTGTCCAGGGATATGCAATATCCCCGGCGTGCGACAAAGTCGCCTACATCGTTTACCGCTCTCCTCCCGAACCCAATGCTCTCATCAAACAAGTAGACTTCCTTACTAGGGTAGTAAGTGTACTGACCGGTGAGAGTGACCCTTACATTGAATGCAACATCGGGTGGCTGGATGATACGCATATCACCTTCTCGTTGAGCGAATTCACGGCGTCAGGGTATACCAAAGAAACGCCAGCAGGGGAATGGTTCGAGCCTTTTCACCATCTGGTTTTCGACCTCGCCACCGAAGAGCGAACGTTCGTTCCCGATTCTTTGCACTTCTCGCAATCGCCGAATGGCCGTTATTGGCTCACCGGTTATTGCTACTACGTGTATGAGTGCCCGCTTGAGTATGTACTGCACGACCTTGCGACGGGAGAACAGTGGCAAGTTGCTGAAAGCATAAGATGGGGGCGTTTTTGGGGATGGTCGCCGGATTCCCAGTGGATGCTTTTCAGTGCCTATGAGAGGGGAGAAGCCATAGCGCCAGTCCAACTGGTATTGATTAACGTCGTAACACTGGAAGAGGGACAGATTACGCCCAGTGACAGAGATGTCCGGGCTGCATCTTGGTCGCCTAACGGTCGGTCAATTGCGCTAATCTTGTGTGATCTGGAAATCTGTGGGCTTTGGACAATGAGTAATGCTGGTAGCGGTTTGCAGGGAGTGTCAGCGGAGATAACCGATGGGGCTGGGTACATTGATTGGACTCCTGACGGCTCTCGCTTGGTCTTTACGAGAGAGGGTGCATCAGTGCTCTGGAGCGTTAGAGTAGACGGAACGGATTTGAGGTCCATCATTTTCGACGCAGTTATGCCCAGGGTCTTGTGTGAGCGCTAATTTCTTCCTGGAGAAGCGCGCTAACATTGCATCAACCCGACGCGGCTATCGCCGTAGTAATCGGGGGGGGGCCACGCGCTTTGAGGTAGTCTGCTGGCGCAGGTGTCTTCCACGCAACCGCCGCGCGGGTTATGCTTACCGTTAGCACACCCGGCGCAATCGACTTTTCTTCTTGAAAAGCCCAGCTATTTCCTTTTGACAAATAAGATAGTATCATGTACAATACCAGTATGAAACAATACCGCGTCGTCATTGATACAAATGCCCTGGTAGCAGCCCTTATATCTAGGCGAGGAGCTTCGTACAAGTTACTTATGCTCACCAACAGCGGAAGATTTAGCATCCACGTTTCGGTGCCGCTGGTGT
>JAYELZ010000018.1:0-6577 GCA_034717835.1 Chloroflexota bacterium | reverse complement strand
ACTAAAAAATGGGAGAGGCCGAAGGCGCGCAAAGGGGTTTTCTCCAGCCAGTAGGTGCATTTTTGGAGTAGCGTTCCCAGCCGGGGATGGCGGGCGACGATATTGTCGTAGCCGGGGTAGATTTGCGTCTGGACGATGACGCGCACGGGGAGCTCGTCGAAGAGCTGGCGGAGTCCGCGCGCGGTGTAGGCGCGGACGTGCGGCGCTAGCCGGTCGCGCCACGGGGTAGGAAGCCAGTTGACGCCGAATTTGTTCCCAAAATGGTATTCGCCGCGCCAGTAGAGGCCGTGCGTCTCGAAGGCGTAGCGCCGATTGGGGACGAAGATCGCTATCCGCCCGCCGGGACGAGTGACGCGCACCATCTCCTGGGCGCAACTTCGATCGTCGGCGACGTGTTCCAGTACCTCATGGGAGAACACAAGGTCAAAGGTGTCATCAATGAAGGGCAACGTCTCGCCGAGAGCCTGTACCACGCCTTGCGCGCGCGCCTGGGCTTCAAAGGCGCGTTCCAATTCCACCTCAATGCCGAAGACCTGCGGGGTGTAGCGGCGAAAAGCAGCCGTGTACATCCCTATGCCGCACCCCACATCTAAGATGCGCCGGTCACGTAAGGGGGCGTAACGCTGCACCCAGTCCAGCCGTCGCTCCTGCCCGGCCCTCCAGACAAAAGAGGGGTTTCCGCGTTCTGCAGCCTTTTGCAAATCCATATCCATGATAGTTTTGCCTCCAGCCAAATTCTAAATGGCAAATGGCAAATGTGCAAATGGCGAATAGCAAATTGGCAAATCGGCCCTCAAGCTGTGGCCGGTCTCCTGACCGCGCCACCCTCTCATTCCGAGCCAGCGGAAGGCGGTGTCTGCCTGTAGCGCGGCGAGGAATCTGCCATCTCTGACGCTGATTTTGAATGGAACCGGGAGATTCCTCGCTGGCGCGCTCCGCGCTTTGCGCGTCGCACTGGCTCGGAATGACAAGCCCTTTCAAGATCGCTAATAACTAATGGCTAATCGCTAGATTAACTGGCTTTTTTCTGACATTCTGCGCTGGGCAAGGCGGTTTTTTAATCTATACTAGTTCCTGCTCACTAAATCATATTTTAAGAACCAGGAGGGTTACTATGACCAAACGTGTTGTCCATCCCCCACGGGGAACAAAGTTACACTGTAAGAATTGGTTGTTGGAGGCTCCTTACCGTATGATCCAGCACAATTTGGACCCAGAGGTAGCCGGCGATCCGGATAATTTAATTGTCTATGGCGGGCGCGGCAAAGCGGCGCGCAATTGGGAGTCGTTTGACGCTATCTTGAGGACGCTGGAGCAGATGGACGTTGACGACACTTTGTTGATACAATCAGGTAAACCGGTGGCGGTTTTCAAGACGCACGCGGACGCGCCACGGGTGCTGATTGCCAATTCCAACATTGTGCCGGCGTGGGCCACCCAGGATAATTTCGATAAGTGGGAACGCGAGGGGTTGATCATGTACGGGCAGATGACCGCCGGTTCATGGATTTACATCGGCACACAGGGCATTTTGCAGGGAACTTACGAGACTTTAGGTTCATTGGCCCGGAAACATTTTGGCGCGGAGGCTTCGCTCCAGGGTAAGTTCGTGCTGACGGCGGGACTGGGTGAGATGGGGGCCGCGCAACCACTGGCCATCACCATGAATGAGGGCGTGGGGCTGATTGTGGAGATCGATCCGGCGCGGGCGGAGCGCGCGCTCCAGCACCGCTATGTGGATGAGATCGAGACCGACTTGGACGCGGCGTTGCGCAAAGTCGAGGATTACCTGGCGCGGGGCGAGGCGCGCTCCATCGGCTTGATTGGCAATGCCGGTGACATCTTCCCCGAATTGCTCCGGCGCGGCATTATTCCAGACGTGGTGACGGATCAGACCCCGGCCCACGACCCTTCAATGTACGTCCCCAACAGCATGACTTTCGAGGAGGCATTGGCGCTGCGCGACTCCGACTCGACGCGCTATCAAGAAGCAGCTTATCGCACGATGGCGGAGCATTGCGCGGCGATGGTGGAGCTGCAGCAAGCGGGTGCGGTCGTTTTCGATTACGGCAACAACTTGCGTCAACGGGCCTACGACCACGGCGTGGAGGATGCCTTTGATTATCCGGGCTTTGTGCCGGCCTATATCCGCCCGCTCTTCTGTGAAGGCAAAGGGCCGTTCCGCTGGGTGGCGCTCTCCGGCGATCCGGAGGATATTTACGAGACCGACCGTATCATTCTGGAACTCTTTCCAGAAGATGAACATTTGGTGCGCTGGATCAAGCTGGCGCAAGAACAGGTGGCTTTTCAGGGCCTGCCCGCGCGTATCTGCTGGCTGGGTTACGGGGAGCGGGCTAAAGCCGGGCTGGCGTTCAACGAGGCGATTGCCGAGGGACGCATCAGCGCGCCCCTCGCGATTGGACGGGATCATCTGGATGCTGGCTCTGTGGCCAGTCCCAACCGCGAGACTGAGGCGATGAAAGACGGCTCAGACGCCATCTCCGATTGGCCTATTTTGAATGCGCTCATCAACGCGGTGGGCGGCGCGACCTGGGTTAGCTTCCATCATGGCGGCGGCGTGGGGATTGGGTACTCGCAGCACGCCGGGCAAGTCATCGTCGCCGACGGTACACCGGAAGCGGCGGTGCGTCTCCAGCGCGTGCTCACCACCGATCCAGGGCTTGGCGTCGTCCGGCACGCCGACGCGGGCTATGAGAAAGCCATCCAGTTTGGGAAGGAGAAGGGTATCTGGATGCCGATGGTGAAGGAGTGAGATAGTCGGGTAGTCAGGTAGTCGTCAGTCGGGCAGTCGTTAATCGGGTAGCGAAGCTTGTCTGGCGACTGAAGTCGCGGCTACCTTTGCCAAGTCCACCTGCGTGGACTAGTGGTTGGGAATGACTCGCTTTCTCGCTCACTCGCCTACTCGCTTTATCGCCTTTTCGCGGCTACTGGGGTGTGGCGCGGTCGGGAGACCGGCCACAGCTTGCCTTTTCGCCTTCTCGCTTTTTCGCTCACTCGCTCACTCGCAATTTCGTTTTATAATGAGGGTCGTTAACTATCTGCTATTTATCTATATTCAATAAGGAGTCCTAGATGGGAGAGAAATTAGAACAACTAAAGCAACATCTTTATCGCCATTACGATCTGCACATGGCCGGGGCCGTGTTGGACTGGGATCAAGAGGTCAATATGCCTCCCGGTGGCGCGGCGGCGCGGGCGGAACAATTGGCGACGCTCAACGCGCTGGCCCACGATATTTTCACCTCCGCTGAGACCGGACGGCTCTTGGAAGCTGCCGAGGTTGAGGTTGTGGGACTGGAGTATGATAGCGACGCGGCGAGCCACGCGCGGGTGCTGCGCCGTGAGTATGATAAGCAGACCAAGATTCCCACCGCGTTGGTGACGGAGTTCTCGCGGGCGCGTTCGCAGGCTTTTACGGCTTGGCGTCAGGCGCGGGAGGAAGACAATTATCCACTTTTCCAACCACACTTGCAGAAGATTGTAGATATCAATCGTCAGATAGCCGATATTTTGGGCTATGAGGAACATCCTTACGATGCGCTCTTGGATTTCTACGAGCCACAGGTGAAAACCTCTGAGGTGGCGGAACTCTTCGCGGAGCTCAAGGCGGGATTAGTCCCGCTCTTGCAGGCGATTGTGGAGCGCGGGCAGCCGGTGGATAATGGATTCTTCCAGGCGGAGTACCCCGTGGAGCGCCAGTGGGAGCTCACCGAGGTGATTTTGCGGGAGATGGGCTACGATTTTGACCGTGGGCGGCAGGATCAGGCGCCCCATCCCTTCACCACCAACTTCTCCAGCAGCGATGTGCGCGTCACCACGCGCCTCAACCTCCACCGTCCCCAGGCGGCGATCTTTGGCAGCATCCACGAGGGCGGACACGCGCTTTACGAGCTGGGTATTCCCCCGAAATTTGATCGCACAGTCTTGGCCGGCGGCGCGACGTTAGGTCTCCACGAGTCACAATCACGGATGTGGGAGAATATGATGGGCCGCAGCCGTGCTTTCTGGCATTACTATCTGCCTATTATGCGCGCTTTCTTCCCCCAACCGCTGCTGGGAGTCTCCGAGGAGCAATTCTACCGGGGCATCAACAAGGTGCAACCGGATTTCATCCGCGTGGAAGCCGACGAGGTGACTTACAATATGCATGTCTTCGCGCGCTTTGAATTGGAGAAAGCGTTGGTGACTGGCGAGCTCCCGGTTAAGGATGTGCCCGCTGCTTGGAACGCCAAGTATGAGGAATACTTGGGCATCACGCCGCCCAACGATACATTGGGTTGTTTGCAAGACGTACACTGGGCGCACGGCACCATCGGTTACTTTCCCACCTACACGTTGGGCACGCTCATCTCTGCGCAACTCTTTAATCGCGCTAAGGCGGAGATCCCTGGTTTAGAAGCCGGTTTTGCTGAAGGGAGTTTCTTGCCGCTCTTGGAGTGGATGCGTGAGCATGTCCATGTTCACGGTCGTAAATTCACCGCCGCTGAACTATTGGAGCGCGAGCTGGGTGAGAAGATCAGCGCGCAACCCTTCTTGGATTACGTGACTGCGAAGTACACGGAAATTTACGAGCTCTAACTAATCTCAGTAAGCGAGCCTGGCGACTGAAGTCGCGGCTACTATTGCAAAGTCCACCTGCGTGGACTAGTGCCAGTCGGGGTAGCCAAATAACGTTTTAATTTATCTACAAATTAACGAGGAGGATTACCGATGAAGAAATTACTAGTATTTTTGAGTTTGTTCTTGGTAGCGAGCTTGCTGATCACGGCCTGCGCCACCCCTGAACCTACGGCGGAACCTACGGAAAAGGTCACCGTTGAGGCCACGGAGGAAGTGACGGAAGAGCCTACTGAGAAGCCAGTTGTGGAACCGACAGAGGAACCAACCGAGGAACCAACCGTCGAGGTGGAACCTGTCACCATTGAGGTGGCTAAGACCATGCGTCTGCCAGATCTGGAAGGACGCACCATCGTCGCCGTGACCGGCAACGACTATACGCCGCTCAACTTCGTCGATCCGCTGACGGGGGAGGCCGTGGGCTGGGAATATGACGCCGTCAACGAGATCTGCCGCCGGCTCAATTGCGAAGTCGATTGGCAAGTTACCTCTTGGGATACAATGATCGCCGCTGTCAAAGAGGGCCAGTTCGACGTGGGCATGGACGGCATCACGATCAACGCGGAGCGGGCCGAGCAGATCGATTTCTCCGTGCCCTACATGGTCTCGCAGCAGTTCATGTTGGTGCGCGCTGACGAGGACCGTTTCAGCACCGCCGAGGAGTTCGCGGCGAATGAGGACCTGCTCATCGGCGCGCAAGCGGGCACCACCAACTTCTACGTTGCCGTTTACAATGTGTTGGATGGGGACGAGGCTAACCCGCGTATCAAGATTTTCGAGACCTTTGGCGCGTCGGTGCAGGCGCTCATCACCGGTGACGTGGACCTGGTCTTGATGGATGCGGCTTCCAGCCGGGGCTACATCGGCGCCAACCCCGATACGCTCAAGAACGTGGGCGATCCGCTGGGTACTGAGGAATTCGGTTTCATCTTCACCCCCGGCTCTGAGCTGGCGGCGACTTTCAACGCCGCCATCGTGCAGATGGAGGCCGACGGTTACTTGGATTACCTGAACACTCGTTGGTTCTTTATGGCCGACGCTAACGCTAAAGACGTCTACGATGAACTTTCCGACTTAGAGGGGAAGACCATCGTCGCTGTGACGGGCAACGATTACACGCCGCTCAACTTCGTCGATCCACTGACGGGGGCGGCCATGGGCTGGGAATACGACGCCGTCAACGAGATCTGCCGCCGGCTCAACTGTGTGGTGGATTGGCAAATTACTTCCTGGGACACGATGATCGCCGCTGTCAAAGAGGGCCAGTTTGATGTGGGCATGGACGGCATCACAATCAACGCGGAACGGGCCGAGCAGGTCGATTTCTCCGTGCCTTACATGGTCTCCCAGCAGTTCATGTTGGTGCGTGCTGACGAGGGACGTTTCAGCACGGCCGAGGAGTTCGCGGACGGTGAGGATCTGCTCATCGGCGCCCAAGCGGGGACCACTAACTTCTACGTCGCCGTTTACAATGTGTTGGATGGGGACGAGGCCAACCCGCGCATCAAGATCTTCGAGACCTTTGGCGCGTCGGTGCAGGCGCTCATCACCGGGGACGTGGACATGGTCTTGATGGATGCGGCTTCCAGCCGGGGCTATATCGGCGCCAATCCCGATACGCTCAAGAGCGTGGGCGATCCGCTGGGCACCGAGGAGTTCGGATTCATCTTCACTCCCGGCTCGGAGCTGACGGTGCCTTTCAGCGCCGCCATCCGGACCATGGAGGACGATGGTTTCCTCTCACATCTGAACACCCGCTGGTTCTTCATGTACGATCCCACCGCCAAGTAACCGGCACATCATTATGGCGCAGGAGAGCGCGTGAGTTACTCTCTTGCGCCATATTACTTAGGACTTTCGCTGACGACACTTTTTAACCGCTAATCCACGCACATGAACGCGAAAAGATACTATCATTAGCGTCAATTGGCGTTCATTG
>JAYELZ010000017.1:2191-6634 GCA_034717835.1 Chloroflexota bacterium | reverse complement strand
AGGGCGCGTGGTGCAAACAGGACGACCGGAGGAGGTCTATCGAGCACCCGCCGATGCCTGGGTGGCCCAGTTCTTAGGCTTGACCAACCTGGTGGCGGCCCAAGTGGTCTCACAGCAACCCGCGCGCGTGCAGACTCGCTTCGGGGAATTGACGTTAGCTCCAAACTGCGCGCTACCCGCGCCTCAAACTACCGGCACCGTCCTCATCCACCCCTGGGGCATCCGTGAGACGGCCTCGCAAACTACACCCTACACCGGGATTATCACCAGACGCACCTTCCACGGCGACCACTACCAGCTGGAAATCGAACTCGCCGGACACCGGCTCACCCTCAAACTGCCGGCCAACCAAAGTCCCCCAGCGCCCGGCAACCCCATCTACTTGCACATTGATCCCACAGCGTTCTGTTGGTTGGGAGCGACTCTCGCAGCAACGTGCAGCAGTTGACAATCTAATTCTTTGACATAAAGTACCATAGAGACATAGCTATGTTAATCAAGGAGAATAATTAGATGAAGAGATCCCTCTGGTTTAACTGGTTTTCACTTTTAGCACTCGCCGCCATCCTCCTAACTGCGTGTAGCACTCCCTCTCCCACGGTGGAACCGCTCCCCACGGAGGAAGAGTCAGCGACACTCCACGCCCTCTACATGAATCAGGCCGGCTACTCCGAAGAGATACTTCAAGAGATGGCTCAACAGTTCCACGCGGACAATCCGGGGGTGGAAATCAACTTCACTTTCGTCAAATATGACGAATTACATGATAAAATCGTCACCTCCGCCGCTGCGAGTACCGCCACCTACGATGTGATCTTATTGGATTTAATTTGGACAGCCGAGTTCGGACACAAGGGGTACGTGATTCCGCTAGATGAGCGCATCACCGAGGAACAAAAAGCCGATATCGCGCCCGCGATCTTCGATGCTTTTATCTATAATGACCAGATGTGGGCTTTTCCCTTCCTCGCCAACTTCCAAAATATGTTCTACAACCTGGATCACCTGCAAGCGGCCGGCTTCGACGGCCCGCCCGCCACCCTGGAAGAATGGTATGCCCAGATGGTCGCGCTCAAGGAACAGGACATCGTCCAATATCCTTACATTGATTCCTGGAACCAGAAAGAGGGCTTGGTCTGCGATTATGTACGCACCGCCGCGCAATTTGGAGGGAATCTCTTTGATGAAAACGGGCAGCCCATCATGGATCAAGGCGCTGGTTTGCGAGCACTCCAATTTATGCGCCGGTTAGTAGATGAAGAGCTGGCAGATCCAGCCGCGCTAACCACCGACGAGCCGGGGGCAATGAACGCGCTCATCTCTGGAGCCGCCACCTTTAACACCAACTGGACCTTTGTACGCGGCAACATGTTGGATCCAGAGAAGTCCAACATCGTGGACGCGGCCCGCACCGGCCTACTCCCCACGGCGAAGGACGTAGCAGCCCCCGCCGGGACTGTCAGCGGCTTCCAGGGACTGGCGGTGATGGCTAATTCAGACAAACAAGAGGTAGCTTGGCGCTGGATCCAGTTCGCTACCAGCGCCGAGGTACAGCAGCAACATCTGGAATCCGAATTCCCGATCTGGAGTTCCCTGCAAAACTCGGAGCAAGAGCAAGAGATCAACCCCGACGCCGAGTTCTATGCCACCAACCTCGCTAACGCCCATCATCGCCCCAAAGTAGCCAACTATCCAGAAGTTTCAGCCATCATCCAAGAAGAAGTCCATAGCTGTCTGCTCCAAATAACCTCTCCAGAAGAAGCCACGGCAGAGATGGTGCAACGCATTGATGCGCTGGAGGAATAACTACGCAGCTAGGCTAAAGTAAATCCTATGAAAAAAAGAGACGCTAAACCCAATGCAACACGGCTAAGCATCCACGCCAGCGAAGAGAAATTCGCGCTGGCCTTAGTCACACCGGCCTTTCTGATTACCTTCCTGATAGTCTTAATTCCGTTGCTCTACGCTCTCTACCTCAGCTTCAACCGGGCCGAAGTACTAGTCGTCGGCGGTCAAGGAGGCTTAGTAACCGAGTTCAGAGGTCTGAAAAACTATTTCTACTTCCTCTCCTCGCCCGATTTTTGGTACTCGGTGCGCACCACACTCTATTTCACCGTCGCCTCGCTGATCATCGAATTGGTATTGGGGATAATGGTCGCACTGCTCTTGAACGAGGAATTCTGGGGACGCGGGGTGGTACGCACCCTACTAATTCTTCCCTGGGCCGTACCCACCGTCGTCAATGCGCGCATGTGGGGATTGATCTTTGAGCCGCACGCTTACGGCGCGCTCAATGGGCTGCTCCAGACTTTGCATCTCTTAGGCCCGGAGCAGACGATCAACTATCTAGCCCCGATACCCCTCTTCCAGAACGCGCCGCTGCTCGGCGAACTCACTTCCTGGCTGGGCATCACGCGCGGGCTGACATGGATTATCGTGGGCGATACCTGGAAGACCTTGCCCGTGGTAGCGCTCCTGCTCTTAGCGGGATTGCAAGCTATTCCCCTTGATCTCTACAGAGCGGCCAAGGTAGATGGCGCTAACGCTTGGCAACGCTTCTGGCTGATCACACTGCCGCTCTTGCGCCCCATCATTTTGATAGTGTTAGTTTATCGCACCATGGAACTCTTCCGCGTCTTCGATATCATCTATATCCTGATGGCCTACACTATCCCGGTATTGGGAGTAACCACCTTCCAACAGTCCTTTGTCTTTGGGAACTTCGGCAAAGGATCCGCCATTGCCTTCCTCATTGGCCTGCTCGTCCTGCTCTTAGCCAATGGTTACATCCACCTTATTAACTTGGAGGAGAGGGAATGACCCCTAATCATCAAACTAGAAATTACCGCAAAATACTCTCTAGAATAGGATTGTACGGCCTGGTATTCTTGCTCCTGGCCTGGACACTAGGCCCCTTCGCCTGGCTCTTCATCACTAGCATTTCCACCCAGGCTAAACTCAATCAGATTCCCATCCAGTGGCTGCCGCAAGCACCGACCTTTGAACATTACCAAGCCATGTTCGACACCAGCAATCCCACCGGCGAGCTCTTCCTCGCGGCGCTGCGCAACTCCATCACCGTCGCCGGGAGCACCACGCTACTCTGCCTGTTTTTTGGCATATTGGCAGCCTATGCGCTGGCTAGTTTCCGTTTCCCCACCAAAAATGGGCTAACCCTGATGATGCTAGCGACCCGCCTCTTGCCGACTATCGCGCTGGTCATCCCCTTTTATGTCATCATCGTCAACTACATTGACCCCATCTTCCCCTTATTTGATACCAAGCGCAATCTAATTGCGCTCTACACTTCCTTCATCATCGGATTGGTAGTCTGGATTATGCGCGGGTACTTCGCAACCATCCCTAAAGAATTAGAAGAAGCTGCGATGATGGATGGCTGCTCACGTTTGCAAGCGTTGGCATTTATTATTCTCCCACTCTCCTTGCCGGGATTGGCAACGACAGCGTTATTGGCCTTTCTCTTGGCCTGGGATGAATTCCTCTTAGCGTTAATCTTCAGTCGCACGGCGAACGCGTTCACTTTACCTTATTTTGTCTTCGTGGTGGGGAGCAGCCAATACTACCAATCCCCGGCCGCGGTGGCCGCCGGTGGAGTGTTAGCCGCGCTCCCTCCGTTGATCTTGGCCTTCGTCTTCCAGCGGCAATTGGTCAGAGGATTAACTGCCGGCGCCATAAATGGTTAGTGTTCTGTCAAGTAACTCCATACCCAGCGTTGGTGGGTAGCGCGGTCGGGAGACCGGCCACAGCTCTGATGACGAAGATAGCCTAGATCTGCAAACCTCTTGATTCAACAGGGAACCCGCCGCGATCTTTTCAGGTCGCGGCGGGTTCCGTCTTTGACTTTCGACTTTCGACTCTTAACTTCCTATAGCTTTTTCGCCACGGCGCGCGCCACATCCAACGTGCTCGCGTTACCCTTCATATCGTAGGTGCATACTTTCCCTTCGGCGATGACTTCAGCGATAGCCTGTTCCAAAGTCGCGGCCTGTTCAGGTTCCCCCAGCCAGTCCAACATCAGTTTGATGGCGAGCAACATCGCCATCGGATTGACCTTGTACATGCCGGCGTACTTCGGCGCTGAGCCGTGCGTCGGCTCGAAGACGGCCAGCTCATCCCCGATGTTGCCGCTGGAAGCGAACCCCAGTCCGCCCACCAGCTGCGCTGCCAGGTCGGAGATAATGTCACCGAACATGTTACTGGAGACTAAAACGCCGTAGTCATCAGGATTCTTGACCAGCCACATCACCATCGCGTCAATATTGGTCTCCCAGAGATCAATGTGAGGGTATTCCGCTGAGATCTTCCGCGCCTCACGCACCATCAAACCGGAGGTTTCACGAATCACATTGGGTTTCTCAACGATGGTCACGGTGGGGTAGCCATGCTGATCGGCGTACTCGAAGGCCCGGCGCACAATGCGCC
>JAYELZ010000017.1:0-2091 GCA_034717835.1 Chloroflexota bacterium | reverse complement strand
GAGATCTTCCGCGCCTCACGCACCATCAAACCGGAGGTTTCACGAATCACATTGGGTTTCTCAACGATGGTCACGGTGGGGTAGCCATGCTGATCGGCGTACTCGAAGGCCCGGCGCACAATGCGCCGGCAGCCTTTGCGGGTGAAGATGCGGGCCGAGAGCGCGATATCCTCCGCCGGCACAGCATCGAAGTTTGCCATGCGGGGATTATGCGCCTTCAGTGCCGCCCGCACCCCTTCCGGCAAGGGGTGAAATTCTACGCCGGCGTAAAGACCCTCGGTATTCTCACGGAAAACGACCAGGTCAATGTCGTCCCGGTAGTTGAGTTGATTGCCCGCAAACGCTTTGCAGGGTCGCAGGTTGGTATAGAGATCAAAGTATTGGCGCAGGCGTACAATGGGACTGTGATAGATTAAACCCTGTCCCTGCAATTCAGGAATCAACTCCGCCTCCGCCTCTTCCTTAGGCTTAGAAGTGATCGCCGCAAAGAGCGCGCAATCACAGGTCTTGAGCATCTTGAGCGTGCGGGCGGGCAATGGTTCCCCCTCCGCGCACCAGAATTCCCACCCGATGTCGGCGTGGACGTACTCCGCATCTAACGCGAGCTTCTCGAGCACGATCTTTGCTGCATCCATCACATCCTTACCGATACCATCTCCGGGCATTAAAGCTATTTTATATTTCGCCATCGAACATCTCCTTTGAAAATAAACGTTGCAAGTTGCAAGTTAAAAGTTACTAACGTTGAAACGTTCAAACGTTGGAACGTTACTTTCGTTGTATCTTCTCAAAAAATAGGGGCAAGTAAGCTGTGACCGGTCTCCGACCGAGCCACAGACGGGCACGGTCAGGAGACCGGCCCGAGCTCCCCCCAAATATTTAGAAGATACCTTTCGTTGTCGTTGGTGTACCAAAGGTATACGGTGACTCCTTTGGTTTTACGAATTCTATTGCGTATTGTGTATTGCATAACAAACGCCTTCTCGCTCACTCGCTTTTTCGCTTTCTCGTTTCCTCTCCTTCTCGCTTTTTCGCTTTCTCGCCTCCTCGCTTTGGGGAACCACAGAGGATTCCCCCTACATTTCGCCTTTTCGCTTTCTCACTCATTCGCCAAGCCCCAACTGTTTCCGTGCGTGGGGGATCAACCCGCCATCTTCCAGTATTTCCAGTACCTCCGGAGAGAACGGCGGAAAAGTGTACACGCCGCCGGGGGTCGTGACCGTCCCTGCAGCGAAATCAATAGTGAGCTCCTCCCCGGACTCCACGCCAGCTACCGCGTCACAGGTGACGATGGGCAGCGCGTGGTTGATGCAGTTGCGGAAGTAGATCCGCGCGAAACTGCGCGCCACAATCGCGGCGACGCCGGCTTGCTTGAGGCAGATCACAGCCTGCTCGCGGGAACTGCCGCAGCCCCAATTCTTCCCCGCCACGATGATGTCGCCGGGCCGCACGCGCTGCGCGAAAGTCGGGTCCAGGTCCTCCAGCGCGTGTTGCGCCATCTCC
Organism: Chloroflexota bacterium; assembly: GCA_034717835.1. Classification (GTDB taxonomy): domain Bacteria; phylum Chloroflexota; class Anaerolineae; order B4-G1; family SLSP01; genus G713. The sequence continues at coordinate 588 of JAYELZ010000017.1, read as the reverse complement.
GCCGGATCGGAGATGCTGTACGTGTACTTGCCTGCGAAGATGACGTCGGTGTTCACATCATCGCCATATTTCCACACACGACCGGTGATCTTGGTTTTCATGGAAACTGCTCCTCTGAAAATACGTTACAGGTTAAAAGTTACTAACGTTGGAACGTTATTTTCGTCATCGTTGATGTGGAATCCTACATGGGGACTCCTTGACAAAAAAGGTAATAGTTCGTATAATGTAATTAGAAAACGGGACTCGTAAGTCCTGGATCAGGCTGCTCGTGTGTAAGCACGTGATACTCCGTCGGGCTACCAGGCCCCACCTTGAGTGTGAACGGTGAGAATCGGCCCCCAGGGAGAGCCCGTTTTTCTATTTCCCCAGAACATCTTCCACAACGATCTTACCTTTGATGATATTGTACAGCTCGTCGTCCCCGCGCTCGTACTTTTGGCCCAGGCTCCAGACCACAGCATCTGCCGCTTGAACCCCCTTTTCCTGAACCGAATCCCCGTGCTCTATATGGAAGAAATGCAGGGCAGGTTCACCGGACGCTTTGCCTGCCTGGATAAATATACTGTCACTTAATCGGTTGCGCAG
>JAYELZ010000016.1:0-6659 GCA_034717835.1 Chloroflexota bacterium | reverse complement strand
CCGTCGCCACTGGGGTAGATGCCGGGCGAACCGGGCGTCCCAGGAGCGCCAATACCGCCGAAAATACTGATGATGGTATTATCCTCAATGACGGGCGCGGCGCCCATGTTAGCAACGTAGATACCATACCAATGCCATTATCGCCGCTGCTGCCGGGGGCAGCGCCATTAGGCCCCTGCATATTGCTGATCGTGTTGTAGGTAATTTTAGGCGAACTGCCGTCGATCATAACACCCACTACGCCGTCCTGGATTTGGTTGTTGAGAAGATAGCCACCGGTACCGCTCCGGTACTGGATGCCAAACCAGCAAGATGGGTTGCCGACGGCGCCGTGGAAGTTTGCGCCGTCGGCGCGCAATTCGCCGTCCACGACGATGATCTCGATGCGGGCGGGGTCGTATCCGCCGCCATAGGGAGAAGCATCGTTACAGGCAATACTCACATCCGTACCGGCGGTGACGGTGAGCACCGCGCCGCTGGTGATGACCACGTCCTGAGTCAGATTTTGAGTACTGCTCCAAGTGGTATCGGTGCTGATGGTGAGTGCCAGGGGTTGAGGAGGAGCTGCCGGTGCGGCAGGATAGCGTGACCGGTGATTAACGTTGGCAAAGGATTGAGGTCCGATATTGCTGACCGGTGGAGAGTTGGCTGCCGTTATGGGGAAAGGGAATAATGTGGTTATCAGTATCAGAATAATCAACAGGTTGACTACACGATGAAATGAAGACTTGTTCATGGTTCTATTCCTCCTTTAGATTAATTTACGCCGATTGGATATAAATTGTGCCGGCAAGGAAGAGCTGGCGGAAGATGAGGATATGCTGATTCCTGTGCCACGCGCATCTATAATTAACATAGCAGATTTAAGCACGTGCGTCAAGGTTTTTTTAAGGTTAGAGGAAGAGAAATGGTGAATTGTAAATGGCGAATCAGCCGTCTGGTCATTCCGAGCCAGAGCGCCACGCAAAGCGCGGAGTGTAGCCGAGAAAGCTACTCCTCACGATGTCGGATCCGCCGGGGCCGCCCATGCCGCCCTGCGCACCATCGCTGCCGTCCCCGCCAGGAAGGAGGGACCAAAAAGTTTGGATAAAAGGGGTCAGTGTCAGTGCATAGAGCGGCGGATAGTTGGAGATGGTGTAGGGTGGCGTGGAGAGGTCGGGGCGGTAGAGGTTCTGCCCTGACGCTAGACGCAGCGCCTGATCTACCAATGGCGCTTCCCCGTAATCTGGCGGATAGGGATGAGAAAGCCCCCTCATGGCGTGAATAGCAAAGATGAGGACCGCTAAGCCGAGAAACATTCCGGCTATAATTTGTGCGCCTTGTACAAGGTAGGGCCCTAAGGTTCTCAACTTGGCTTTCACTAACATACTCCTGGTGAAAATGGTTTTGTTATTTTCCTCACGTTATCCAGAGTTGGTAGTAAGGTAAGCTAACTTGTGGGGGGATAAAATCAGACCTCCCTACTATGAGGTCGGGGGAGGTCTGACGACTAGCCTTTTATTTGGTGTCGGTTTACTCTGGAATCTCTCCTACTACACCCTCGATTAACCAATCAAAGGAGAGCAGTTCCTCATCGGACATCGTTGCTCCTTCTGCCACGCGCAACTCTCCGCCTGAGTCCTTGAGCGGGCCGGTGAACGGTTGTAATTCTTCAGCTACGATCTGCTTCTTAACCACGTCGACCTCGTCACGTACCTCTTGGGGAACCATATCCCCAAAGGAAGCCAAGTTCAGTATTCCATCGGAGATGTGCCCCCAATAAGCGTGTGTCTTCCAATTGCCCTGGTAGGCATTCTCTACCGTCTCTTTGTAGTAGACGCCCCAATCCCAGATCGGCGCCGTCAATACCGCGTTCGGGGCTACATCCTGCGAGATAGCGTTGTAGCCGATCGCGTAGATGCCGTTTTCTTCTGCCAGCTTATCCGGTTCGGTGGAATCGCTCTCGCGCGCGATAACGTCCGCGCCCGCATCCAGGAGGGCTTGGGCTGCCTCGCGTTCTGCTGGGGGATCGAACCAGTTGAAAATCCAGAGGGGGTGCACTTTAGCCTGAGGGTTGACGGAACGCGCACCCAGCGCGAAGGCGTTGAGGTTGCGTATCACTTCCGGAATGGGGTAGGGGGCGATATAGCCCAATACGTTTGACTCGGTCATCCGTCCTGCGGTGATGCCGGCCAGATACCAGCCCTCGTAGCCCCGCCCGTCATAGATGCTTACATTCTCGGCGGTCTTGTAGCCGGTAGCGTGCTCGAAGAGCACCTCTGGATATTCCTCGGCTACCGTCATCACGGAATCCATGTAGCCGAAAGAGGTAGCGATAATCATATCGTAACCTTGCTCGGCGTAATCGCGGATGACGCGCTCGGAGTCTCCGCCCTCGGCCACCAGCTCACTGTAAGTCGTCTCCACGTAGGGTAGCTCTTCCAAGGCTTTTCGTCCCTGGTCATGCGCGTAGCTCCAGCCTAAATCGCCGACTGGGCCCACGTAGACGAAAGCGACCTTGTACGGTTCTTTTGGTGACGGCTCCTCCGTGCTGGGACTGCTGCAGCCCCCTGCCAATAGAGTGAAGATAATTAGCCCGGTGATTAACATTAAACCACGATGTTGCTTCTGCATCTTTGACCTCCTCCTTGCTTGGTGATATTAGTGAAATATGGGGATCCATGAAAGGGATCCCGCTTATTTTTAGTTTAGCATATTTTATAAATTTTGGGTCTCTGGGATTTGGCGGGGTAAGTGTCACGCGACGTAGGTTTTTCACCACAGATTACCCGGATTACACTGATTTTTTTATTTTTTCCGTGCTAGTCCGTGAAATCCGTGGTTAATTTTAACTCAACCCCGCGAATTCCCCAAGAGCCTGAACAATTTAACGGCGTGCCCGTGCCGCGTAACGGTCTGTCGGGCGACTCAGGAGGGACACGACCCCCGGAGCGATTCCCACGACCTGCGAACGATTCCCACGGCCCGCGAGCGATTCCCACGACCTGCGAACGATTCCCACGACCCCCGGAGCGATTCCCACGGCCCGCGAGCGATTCCCCCAGCCTGCGAACGATTCCCGCGACCCCTAGAGCGATTTCCCTAGCCTGCGAACGATTCATGCGGCTAACCAAATGGCTCATTAGCAATAAAAATAGCGTCTGTGGCACGGTCAGGAGATCGGCCCGGAGCTGCTCCCAAATATTGAGAAGATACGGTTAACCTTGTTTTCAACCTTCGCAAGGTTAGGGGTAGATCACCTTGCCGGGAGTGACCGCGAACTCGCGGAAGTCCACATTACAATCGTCGGTATCCACGGCTGGCGGGAAGCGTTGCAGGGAATTGCTCCATACCACGACGCCGGGATGGGGTATTACACCGGGATAGGCGGCGTCACCCCAGACGACGACATCTACGGGCTGATCGGTGGGACCGAGCAGCAACACTTGATCGCCGGCGTTGCGTAACCCCCAATCGTAGTTTGGATCGCCCCAGTTGGGGTAGCGGACCATGTTGGGGATCGCGCCGCTGAAGTCGTACATCTCATAGTCGGCTTCGGGAACGTCTGTCCCATTATAAGCTACGACGATCACCTGTCCGGGCGCGATCACCGCGCCATCTGGAAAGCGGTACATCCCCTCGAAACCTTCGGGCTGCTCGGCATCGCCAATCTTGTATACGCTCAGGTCTACAGGTTGGCCCATAGGATTGTAGAGCTCCACCCATTCCCCATCGCGGTCGCTATTGTAGAAAACTTCCGTGAGGAACAGCTGGTCGGGTGCTTTGTACCGTCGCATCACCAGCGGCAGGTAAATGGGGTTGGAGAGCCACCAGTCCATCATGAACATCCGTTCCAGGTACTCATACACCGCGTCGGAGTGAACTTGCAGCGCTACCTCGCGGTTGACCTTGCTGGAACTCTCGCTGCCGTTGATCGAGCCGACGTGCGCGTAGCCGCCGGCGTCGGCTAACCAGACCAGTACCAGCTTGTTGTGGATGCCGTAGTTGGTGGGATCGCCGGCGGCGGCGCGTAGATTTAGCCCTTCCACCGAGGCGATCTGGTTGACGTAACTGAGCGTGGCTGTGTAACTTCTGTCGCCGTATTCTTGGCCAAAGGTACCGTTGTTGACCAAAATGCGCACCTCTGCGCCGCGTCGAGCAGCGGCGATGTAAGCTTCCAAGCGCAGGTTGGGGTCGGATGTGGGATTGTCGCCCCAGTCAGCGTGTTCGTACAGCTGCTCGACGCTGACGCGGTCGCCATCTCCGCCGCGCGCCAGCAATCCCAGGAGGGCATCCGTTTGCCGTAGAGCGGCTTCTGGCGCGGTGAAGAGCTCGAAGCCGAATGTCCCACTCACTACCAGCGGTTGGCTGAAGTAGACGGTGTTGGTGATGCCATCGGGGATGGTGAGATTGGGCGTGAAGCCGGGGCTGGGCGGGCCGTATTTGCTGTCGCTGCCGGTGTTCCAGCGCAGGATATCGTTGTGATGGGCCGCATCGCAATCCAAGGCGAAGATCTCGGTGGCGCGGGCGACCACGGAGGGCGCGGTAGCGGCGATCACTGTGCCGCGCGAGCCGTAGGTACCGTTGCTCTTGTCGTCGGCGGGCATACTGCTGTTGGTGAAGTTCTGCGAGGATACGGCGACCCATGCGTCATCCACGATGAGCAGTTTGGCATGCAGGTAGTTGTAGCGGTTGAAGATGTGATTGCTGCTGTCGTGGATCATGAAGTAGCACCGCCCTCCGGCTGCCTCGAGCTGTTGGCAGGCCCAGAGCTCCTGCTGCCAGCGCGGGTCGAGTTCCCCCACGCCGACCTGCGAGCCTTCCAAGAGCACGGTCACGTTGACGCCGGCCTGTGCTTTGGCTACCAGCGCCGTGATGATGGCCGGGTGGCGCAGGGAGTAGGTTTCGATGGAGATGGTGTGCTGCGCGCGCAGCAGCGTGGCGGAGATCACGTCGAAGGCGTTATCCGGCGCGATGCCGACGACGACGGTCGCCGTCTCCGTGGCCGTGAGGGGTTGGAAGAGCGGGTCAAGGTCCCAGCCAGGGTAGAGCACCCGGCGTCCGTGGGCGGGGTTGCCGGTATTCTGAATCCAATCGCTGGCGGTGTCCGTGTCTGAAATGGGTCGGCCGGTGGTCTCGTCAGGGATGCGGGAGAGGATTTGGCCTTCCGCGCGGCCCACAGTGTAGGGCTGTACCGATTCCCCCGACCAGCCGGGGATAGCGGCGGTACCGCCCTCGAAGACGACGGCATCCACGACTGTCTGAGTCTCATCGCGCAGGATGACTTCATCGCCGGCATTGGACAGACCGCTGGAGAGCCAGCTGGCCAGCTCGTAGTCGGGCGGGAAACCGAAGGAGGTACTGAAGGCCACGGTATTCCGCGCCAGCCAGACGCGCTCGTGAGGAGCCAGCGACGACAGGGGCAGTGCGCGGCAACTGTAGCCGTTAGTGTACTTGCAGAGTTCCCAGCCGGTGAGGTCGGCGGCGGTGTCTCCCGCGTTGAGCAACTGGATGGCTTCATCTGCGTCGCTATCTTGGTAGCCATCGTAGAGCACCGCGTTGATGAGCACCCGCGCGGTGGGTGGCGCGCCGAGGGTTGTTGTCCAGACCGCGCGGTTATCCAACTGGGAACTTTCGTCGCCCGTGGTCGTGGCGGTGAGGTGATTGACGGCCTCGCCGGTGGCGCTCTCTGCGCTCTGCGCGGTGACGGTTAGCTCTTGCGTGCTGCCCGCGTTGAGGGCGCCGAGCTGCCAGATCAGCTGTTGTCCTGCATGTGTAGTGGGCGCCGGGTCGCTGCTGGAGAAAATGAGTCCCGCCGGCAGAGTGTCCGTTAGCCAGACATCCGTCGCGGTTATCATGCCGTCGTTGGCGAGGGTGAGATAGTAGGTGAGGACGTCGCCGCCGATCGCCTCTGCGGGGCCGCGCTTGCTGACGCGCAGGTTGGCTTGCGCGGCTAAGACGGTCGTAGTCCAGGCGGTGCTATTGTTCGCGGTCAGTGTCTCGGTGGCGGCGCTCCGCGCCGTGAGCTGGTTGACGATTGCGCCGGTCAGCTGTTCGCTCACCACGGTGGTGAGGGTGATGACCTGCTCCGCGCCGCTGGCTAAGTTGCCCAACTGCCAGACTACTTGAGAGCCGTTTTGCGTGCTGGTGGGGCGACTGCTGGCTAACAAGGCCACGCCGGCCGGCAGCGTGTCGGTCAGATAGGTATTTGTGGCCGTGATATTGCCCAGATTGCGCAGTCGCAACGTGTAAGTGAGCTCTGCGCCGCCGTAGATTTGCGCGGGGCCTTGCTTTGATGCTATTAACTCGGCCTCGGTTGCGGAAGCCGAGTTGCGCAGTTTCGGCGTGCCGTTGAGAGGGTCGCTATTGGCATCCTGGCCGTTGCGCGTCACGCCGTCGTTGGTGCCCCAGTTGGCGGCATCCGTACCCAAGACGGTAGGATTTTTTCGCTCCATGGTTCTTTTGCTATCAGGATCACCGGCAAACCAGTCGCCAGTGGATTGATTGACTGTATCAATCATATTGCCGCCACAGTCTGGGGCATCGTAGAGGATTAGCTGCCCCGGGGAGCTGTTGTTCATGCCTATGGTTGCGTCCCAGATGTCTACTATGTTCGTTCCACTGGAGTCTCTGACATCGTCCTCATGGTTGGCGTAGATTAGATAGTCGTATGCGGAGAC
>JAYELZ010000015.1:1518-6702 GCA_034717835.1 Chloroflexota bacterium | reverse complement strand
AACAGCGAACGATTTTTGTTGCTCTAGGCGTAATGTTAATCTTGAGCATGGTACTGGCTGCCTGTGCGGCACCGACACCTGAGGTAATCACCAAAGAGGTGGAGGTTATCAAGACCGTGGAAGTTGAAGTCGTGAAAGAGGTTGAGGTGGAGAAAGAGGTAGTAAAGGAAGTGGAGGTCAACAAACAGTTGGTCTTCTCCTCACGTCTCTTCAGCCCTCCGCGTGAGCAGGAATTCTTCATCAACGAGATCATCAAGCCCTTCGAGGAAGAGAACGGTATTACCGTGAACTTCCAGATTCTGGATGATGATACGCTGTTAGAGCGCGCTGAAGTTCAACAGGTCACCGGTCACGTCACCACCGACATCGTTTGTTCCCATAACGGCAAAATGCCTGACTGGATGGATGCGGGGTACGTAGAAGACCTGACCGATATTGTGACTAGCTGGGATGATCGGCACTTCAGCAAGGCTTTTGAGAGCGACACCAACCGCGATGGCCAACAATACTTCCTGCCGGTCGGCGCGGACGTTTACTTGACTTTGGCGAACAACAAAGCCCTCCCCTACCTACCCGAAGGCGCGGATATAGATACCCTGACCTGGGAGCAGTACGCAGATTGGGCGGTCAACATCGCTGAAGGCGAAGGCGAAGGCAAAGTTTGCATCACCGGCATCCCCATGAAATCTTGGGTCTACATGTTCGGCGGCACGGCCCTCTCCTACGGCGCGGGCTTCCCCGACATCAACTCCGCCGCAGCGCAAGAAGCTTGGGCAGTTTGGGCGAAGATCGGCAACGCTGGCGCTTTCGTACCCACCGTAATGAATATCGACAGCTGTGTTGATCCTATGATGCGCGAAGAATCTTGGCTGACCGTCTTCCACAACGCCCGCGCCGGTCAAGTGTTCTCCTCCAACGAAACCCAGTTCACTCTGGCTCCGGCACCCTCTGGCCCCGAAGGCATTGGCTCCATCGCCGGTGTGAGTGGTTACGCGATCATGAAAGACTCGCCCAACTATGATATGGCTGTCAAATTCCTAGAGTACGTCACCCGCCCTGACATTCAAGTCAAAATCGCCAAAGGCACCGGCGGCTTCATTCCCCCCGTGGAAGAGGCTCAGGAGCACTTGGGCAACGAGGCCATTGACGAAGTTATCAACAAAGCCGTCATGGTCTTGAACAATGGCGTCGTCTCCGGCGTCCCCGCTTACCTGTACCAGGATTGGGGCGCGGTCAAGCAGGTCTTTGACAACGTCTTTGAAGAAATGGTCCTCAATGGCGACGGCACCGTGGATGTGGCGCGTCTGGATGCGGCGAACGAAGAGTTGGAAGCGTTAGAGAAGTAGTTCCCATAGTTTGCCTTTGCGGTAGCCACAACAATCGCATGGCAACTGATTATTAACTCAGAGCCGGAGGATCAACAGCGATCTTCCGGCTCTGCTAATCTCGATTTTACTGAAGAAAGCCAGCTGGCCGCAAAGACACAAAGACGCTAAGAAAAAATTAGTTTTAGGATGAAAACATTTAGCCTTGATTTCACTAAGGAAAGAGTCGTGGATTAGCGGTTAAAAAATGTCGGGTCTCTGGGACTGGGCGGGGTAAGTGTCACGCGCCGTAAATTTTTCACCACAGATTACACAAATCACACTGATTTTTTTACTTTCCTCCGTGCTAATCCGTGGCTAATTTTAACGCGACCCCGCGAATTCCCGAAGAGCCAAACTGTCGTTAGCGAAAGTTCTACCTGGGTAACCATGCGCTACCCTAGTACCCAGCGCGACCTGCGACTTTCGACTTTCGACCTATATAACTCTTAACTTCCGCTAATGATCAAAGGGGTTTACTTTATGCATAATCTGCTAACCCAAAAGCAATGGAAACAACTGGGCAAAACATTGTTTCCCTATCTATTAGTCTTACCGGTGGTACTCTACTACGCCGCGTTCTGGCTGCGACCGGTACTTACTTCGGTGATAGGCTCCTTCACGGATGTTACGACGGGACAGTTCACGTTCCAGAACTTCGTGATGGTACTCACCGATGAGAGTTTTTTCCCAGCCTTGCGCAACACGGCGGTAATCGTCATCTTCTCCGTGACCATAGAATTCATCGCGGCCTTGTTTCTAGCGCTCCTCATCAACCGTAAATTCCCCGGCTCTGATATCTTCCTCTTTCTTACCATGATCCCGATGGCCCTGCCCGCCGCCGCCGCCGGCGCGATGTGGACGACCGGCTTGACCGCGCACGGCTGGTTGAACAGTCTGCTCTACTATCTGGGTATTTTAGTTGAAGGCGATAAAATCTACTGGCTGGCCGGCTCTGAGCTTTCAATCTTGGCGCTGATTATTATCATTGATGCCTGGCAAGTAATCCCCTCCGTGATGATTATCTTACTGGCCGGCTTACAGAACATCCCCGACGCGATGCAAGAAGCCGGTTACGTTTTCGGCGGTGATTATCTGACAGTGCTACGGAAGATAACGCTGCCGCTGCTTAAATCGACCATCCAAACCGCCGTTATTTTACGCTTAATTGCCGCCATTCAGATTTGGTTAATTGTTGTGATGTTGCTAGGTTTCTCAAGGTTGCCCACCCTGGTAGAGAGAATTGTCTATTACCACGATGAAGTGAGCGGCTTAAACATCAGCTACCAGATGGCGACGGGCTACACCATCGTAGTTTCGTTTATCGTTTCGCTGGCGGCGTTGCTTTACCTGCGCATTTCGGGAGCAGCGGATTATAAGGAGAAAGCAACATGACTGAGAAAAAACCGCTCGATATCGCAAAGGTTGCCAAAAACACCACCTTCTACATCCTCATCGCGGGCATTGTCATCGCCATGCTGACGCCAATTTACTTTATCGTCTCGCTCTCCTTTCTCTCCACCCGAGAAGCTTACCGTTTCCCGCTCCCCATGACACCGGCATTGACTACTGATTATCAGCTAACGCATGGCGAACGCGGGTATCTCCTCAGTGTTTATGATCGCGTGAGTAACGAATATCAAACCATCTTAGATACTGGTGAATTAGATAAAATCGCCACCTACATGAAGTACCAGATGGGTACGCCCATGACGCAGGCAGAGATAGAGGATGTCACCACCCAGTTGAAAACGAAAGACCCCGTTTACTTCACTGAGCGCAGGAATCTCCTCTATAACTATCAAACTTTCTTCCGCGTGGCCGGTACCGGACAAGCAGTGCCGGCACTGATACGCAGTCTACAAGTCTGCGCGCTCACTATTCTAATCTCGCTCTCTATTGGTGGACTGGCCGGGTACGCTTTTGCTCGCTACCGGTTCAAAGGGCGCAACATACTCAAATTCAGCGTTCTCTTCGTGCGCATGTTCCCCGGAGTAGCTATCGCGATGCCCATGGTGATCATCCTAGCCAACATCGGCTTCTACGATCAACCCATCGGGCTTTCGCTGGTCTACTCAGTAGGTTCCATCGCTCTCACCGTCTGGATCACGGCAAGTATTTTCATGGGTATTCCCGTTTCCTTAGAAGAAGCCGCGCAAGTCTTTGGAGCCAATAAATTCCAAACGTTCATGCGCATCACCTTCCCGCTGGCCCTGCCGGGACTGGCTGCGGCGGCGATGTACGCTTTCTTGGGAGCGTGGAACGAGACAGTCGCCGCGATTATTTTGACCCAGTTCAATCCCACCTTCGCGGTAATCGTCTACCAAACCGTCTTGGGGGCCACCGGACAAGTCAACTTGGCGGCGGCCGGCGGCATGGTGATGGCGATTCCCAGTGTGGTATTCACTTTCTTTATCCGGCGTTACATCAACCAAATGTGGGGCGGGATGACAGTCTAATTCCGTCCGCAAATTTTGAAGGAGAAAAATATGGCAACTTTACAACTTAAAAATATCACCAAGCGTTTTGGTAAAGATGTAGTGGCGGTAAAAAATCTATCCCTGGAAGTCCACGATGGCGAGTATTTAGTACTCCTGGGACCATCTGGTTGTGGTAAAACCACCACGATGCGGATGATAGCGGGATTAGAAGAAGCTACCCACGGCACCATCATCTTGGACGGCGTGGATATCACCGACTTGCCACCTCGCAAACGCGACGTAAGCATGGTTTTCCAGAGCTATGCCATCTGGCCGCACATGACCGTTTACGAGAATATCGCTTTTGCTTTGAAACTCCGCAAGATGCCCGCAGCGAAGATCGAGCAAATCGTCAAAGAAGTCACCGGATTGACCAAAATCTCCCAACTCCTGGAACGTTACCCGGCGCAACTCTCCGGCGGCCAGCGGCAGCGAGTGGCAGTAGCCCGCGCCATCGCGGTGAAGCCCAAGATCTTCCTCATGGACGAACCGCTCTCCAACCTGGATGCGAAATTGCGCGATTCCACTCGCACCGAACTAAAGGCGATTCATAATCAAACCGGTGCCACCACGGTTTTTGTCACGCACGACCAGGCAGAGGCGATGAGCATCGCGGATCGGATTGTGATCATGGACCAGGGCGAAATTGTACAGAGTGGCACGCCAGAAGAGGTATACAGTGAGAGCAACTGTCTCTTTGTAGCTGATTTCATCGGTACTCCCCCCACAAATTTGATTGATGCCAAGTTGGTGGCGAAGCAAGGAACGTATTATTTGGAGAATTCCTATCTGCACATGCCGCTCAGCGCGGAGCACGCGCAGCGGTTGAGGGAACATGGCAAACAAGATCTCGTGTTGGGTATTCGGCCGGAGGATATCAAATTGGGGCCGGAGGAAGGATCGCTCTTTTCGACTGAATGTTTAGTCGCAGAGCCGCAAGGCTCGCATCAGATCGTGGCGGTGGATGTGGTGGATAAGTTGCTCAAAATCATGACCTCACCGCGTCCCCAAATTGCCTCCGGGGAGAAAATCAACCTGACCTTTACAGAATCCGCGTTACGGTTTTTCGATCCAGAGACCGGTAAACGCATTTAAATCCACAGATTACGCAGATGGCACAGATTCTAGGCTACGTCATTAGCGCCTCGCCCGCGAGGAATGACACGGTATGCGTTCCCTAGCGAAGTCCACGTAGGTGGACTTCGTCAGGCTAGTAGCTCAAATCGGAGGAACCATTAGATGAACCACCTTCGTTGGCTCGCGCAGAAAGTTGCCCAGCGGTTAAAGTTGGTCGAGGAGTTGGTTTACCGGCAACAGAAACCGCTCCCCATTTTCAGTTA
>JAYELZ010000015.1:0-1418 GCA_034717835.1 Chloroflexota bacterium | reverse complement strand
GTAGCTCAAATCGGAGGAACCATTAGATGAACCACCTTCGTTGGCTCGCGCAGAAAGTTGCCCAGCGGTTAAAGTTGGTCGAGGAGTTGGTTTACCGGCAACAGAAACCGCTCCCCATTTTCAGTTACGTTAAGCTCTCCGGGCCGACGGTTATCCCGCCGGTTTTGCTAGCGGATTTCCCGACAACCGCCGAGCGCGTCCCGTGGAATGGCTACTGGGGGGCATACAAAGCTAACTTTGTGTTAGGAACACGCTTCCAACTGCCGGCGGAGTGGACTGAGCGACCGGTAGCCCTGCATCTCCCCATCGGCAAGGCTGGGGATTTTAGCCATCCAGAGGCGCTGGCTTATTTTGACGGGCGGCCTTACGCGGCCTGCGACCGGCACCACCAGGAGATTTTGCTGCCGCCACAATACGCGGATGGCGCAGTCCATGAGCTCGTGCTTCACGGCTGGGCCGGGAGTTTGGGAGATACCCCGGAGGCCCAGCTTTTGATGCGCGAGTGCGCGTTGGTACAAATCGACCAGCCAACCCGCGACTTCGTGGCGCTAGTGCGCGTGACGTTAGGCATCGCCGACCACCTTGACGCACACGAACCATCCCGCGCGCATCTCTATAACGCCTTGAACGCAGCCTTCCAACTGCTGGAGCTCCGCGAACCGCAGGGGCAAGCCTTCTACGCGAGCGTGCCGGAGGCCACTGAAACATTGCGGGCGGGGATCGCAGCGAGCGGCGCGCCACTGGGAGTGGATATCACCGCAGTGGGACATGCGCACATTGACGTGGCGTGGCTCTGGACGTTGGCGCAGACGCGCCGCAAGGTGGGGCGCACCTATCACAACGTCTTGCGCCTGATGGAGCAGTTCCCCGACTTCCACTTTATGCAGAGCCAACCGCAACTCTATGCTTTCGTGCAGCAGGATTATCCAGAGCTCTTCGCGCAGATCAAAGCGCGGGTGGCCGAGGGCCGCTGGGAACCTATCGGCGGCAGTTGGGTGGAGATGGATTGCAACCTCTCCGGCCCGGAATCGCTGGCCCGCCAATTCCTGCTGGGCCGGACTTTTTTCCGCGAGCACTTTGGCGCGGATGCCGAGTCGCCGGTGCTCTGGCTGCCGGATGTCTTCGGCTACGCCTGGAACTTGCCTCAGTTGATCAAAGAGGCGGGCTTGAAGTATTTCTTCACTATCAAACTTGGTTGGAACCTGGTCAACCGCCTGCCCTACGATTCCTTCTGGTGGCAGGGCCTGGACGGCACGCGCGTGCTGACGCACTTCAGCACCACCCCGCAGCCGGGCAGCAGCTTCGCCAGCACCTACAACGCGGCGGTGACGCCGGAGCAGACGTTGGAGAGCTGGCGCAACTTCCAGCAGAAGGATGCCGGCGCGCCCGGCCAGACCGCGCCGCTCTTGATGTCCTAC
>JAYELZ010000014.1:0-6723 GCA_034717835.1 Chloroflexota bacterium | reverse complement strand
CGGCGCGGTTGCCCGCCAGCAGGCCGACGAAGGCGGCGTAGCAGTCGGTGTCCCAGCCGAGACTTTCGTCTAGATGTTTGGTGGAACGGCTCTCAGCGTCCACAAAGGGCAAGCAGGCAGGAACTTTCGCCAGGCTCTGCTCCCATTTGCCGTGCTCGCGCAGATCCTCGAAGGTGGCAGCGTCGGTGGCGGCTGCCAGGTCGGCCCAGAAGGCCTCGACGCGCGCTTGCTTCTGCTGGTGCAGGTCGATCATCTGCGCGGCGAGATGGGCCAGCAGATCGTGGACGACGTCACTCTTCTCTTCGCTGTCCCCACTCCCCCCAGATTGGGGGGAGCCGGAGGGGGGTGGCAGCAGGGCCTCAACCTCCGCCAGCAGTGCCGCGTGCTCGCCGCGCTTATAGCGGGCGACCAGGTCGGCGACGCGCCGCTCGCGCTCGGCCTCCGGCGTGGTGAACTGGATGCGGCGAATAGGGAGTTGCTCTTGTGATCCCGGTGTGGCGTGAATTAGACCACCACCTAGAGAATCACCAATAATCCGCCTGGCAAAAAAGAAACTTACCAAGTTGCTATTCATTAGTGATAACACATACAACATAGAAAGATAACGAGAGAGGTTGTTGTCTTCGTGGCTAGAATAAGGAACAACGCAAACCAAGCTTTGTTCTACATACCTGTGTTTCTTATCGATGGTGGCTACGATTCGCTTCTCAGAGAGCATTGATTGAGAGACTATTTTCTCCAGTTCGAAGAGTTCAGGTGATCGCGGACTATACATCTCTTCAGGCTTATAATCGATGAATCTCTCCCTCCAATCGATGGCGAAACGGGAAACATCTCTGCCTTCCATATAAGGCTTTGCATTAGGAGTGGAGGCATTGTCAAGAATGAGGCGATCCTTTCCCCCTTGTCCTACACCTTTTGCGCACGATCTCATTCCAAAAGTTACATAGTAAATATCTCCAAGTTCCCAGGAGACTTTTTCGATCTTCTGAAGGAGTTCCCAATTTCTCAGAAGATCGGGTTTGTAACTGCAATTTGATGTGGATTCGAGCCTGGACTGATCTACATGAAATGTCTTTGCTTGCGCTATTTCAGTTGTTTGAGGTTCTTTTATTTCAACAATTACCCTATCATGATTCGATAAGGGCCCAAACACTAGAATACAAGTCTTAACAATTACCTCTTCAAAAATATCAAGGGAACTGAGATCAATAATCGTGTAGATTGCTCCTTCGGATAGAAGTAGATTTCGCAAGGTCTCCGAATTAGGTTGATGAAGAGTCTGCACAGGGATAATGAATGAGCAGAATCCGCCCATTCGAGCCAAGAACTCTGCTCGTTCCAAAAACAGCATATAAATGTCCCAAACATGGGTAGAACTTCGGTAAGCCTCTCCTTCATAGTACTGAACTGAAGTATCTTGCAAGTTTCTTAGCGTACGCACACGTACATAAGGCGGATTCCCAATCACCGCGTCAAAGCCCCCGTTCTCTTTCCAATCCGCCCGCTCCAGGTCAATGAAGACCTCCGGGAACTCCAAGTCCCAATGGAAGAAGCGCTTTTCGTCGTAGAGATCGCGGACCCGCGCCACAACCTCCCGATAAACAGGATCGACGTCCTCGGCCCGGCCCCGCACGATCTTCAGCGCCTGCTCCGGCGTGTGCGCCCGTAGGAACTCGTCGGCCCGCTCCACGCCAAAGTGCCGCGCCACGCGGATATCTAACAGCCGCTTATAGGGCAGTGCCTGCTCCGCGTAGATGTCGTAGAGGCTGCGGCTCTCCCGCACCTGATCCAGCGTCACATCGGTGTTAGCGCTGATCTGCTGGATGGTCTGCGCCGCCCGCAGTAGCCCGCTAAAAGGCCCACTGCCGAAGAGCGGCATATCGGCGGCGAACTCGTCCGCCACGTCCCGCCCCCTAGCCCCGATGAGGCTGTTGCCGTAACGCAGGTGGTGATCCAGGAAGGAGAGCGGCGCGCCCAGTGTGAAGCAATCTAACCAGAGGCTCACCTTCGCCAACTCTACCGCCATCGGATTGAGGTCTACGCCGTAGATACAGCGCTTGAGCACGTGACGTTTGAGTAACTTCAGAGCGGTGAGCTGCTTCAGATCCACCGTCACCTCCTGCCGCTGGAGTTCCGCCACAATGCTCTCCCGCATCCCATCGAAGAAAGTGCTCATAAAGCGGAAGCCCTCCAGAAAGCGCGCCAGCCGGTCGGTGACAAAGTCCACCGTTTCCACCAAAAAATGCCCGCTGCCCATGGCGGGATCTAGAATTTTAACGTCGAAGAGGTCGCGCAGCACATCGCCCGCGACCTGCTGCAACAGCGCTGGCTCGTCGGGTTGGGCGACGCCCTCCACCTCGCGCTTGTGCTGCACCGCCCGGTGAAAGTGCCGCTCCGCCGCGCGCAGCCGCGGTTCCAGCGACGTTAGTTTTTTGTCCAGCACCGGCCCCACGGTCTGCTCCACAATGTAGGCGACGATGTAATCGGGCGTGTAGTAGGAGCCTGTGGCCTTGCGCTCGCCCTTATCGCCCACCAGTTGGATAGTGAAAGCGTCCGCTCCCCCCGCCTCATCCGCCGTCAGCCGGATCTTGAACTCCAGCAGGCCCTCGTAGATACTGCCCAGCTGGCGAACGCCCAGGCTCTGGTAGTCAATGAGTCCCAGATCGCCGCGCTGGAGGTCGATATCGCGCGCCAACCGGTCCAAGCCCAACGCCAGGTAGCGGTCGGGGATGGCTGCCCGTTGCAAAAAGCGCGCCGTCTCCGCCTCCCGCCGGGTGTCTTGGGGATCGGGGGCGGTGATAAAAAGCCCGCCGTTGTAGGTGGGCACGTTGTGCGCCTGGCTGCCCCGGTCGACGACGGTGAAGAGATCCTGCAGTCGCTCGTAGAGCGCCGTGCTGTCGGTAGCGTAAGTGTGCTCCAGCAGATGGGGCACCTGATCCTCCAACGGCCCAGCCTGCGCCGCTATTTCTTCCTTCATCCGCCGCAAACTGAGCTGATAGTAGCCGCGCACCTCGCGGACGGGCAGTAGCTCGCGGCTCTCGGCGTAGAGCAGGAAGAGCAGCCGATAGAGAAAGGTCAGCGTGGCTTGATAGACCGCGTCCAACTGCTGCGCGCGCTCGTCCGCAGGCAACGCCTGTAGCGCCTCGGGACCTCCCAAACTGACGATAAACCCCTCGGCAAAGTAGGGAAAAATCTGCGCGAAGACACGCTCCTTCAACCGCTGGCCCAACTCGCGGGCGTAGGCCACGCTCTCCGCCAGCAGCCAGTCGACGAAGGAGAGCGTCCGCGTCTCCCCGGCGACGTGGCGCTCCTCCAGGGCAAAGGCCGCCGCACGGAAGAGCAGATAGAAGTAGCGGAAGGCCTCGCCAGGCTCGGGTGCCGCCAGCGTCTCCTCCAGGTCGATCTCGTAGTAGTTGGTAGCGCGGGAGTGAGCGCGCGCGCTGTAAAGCCGCCAGGTCTTGCCGTTGGTGACGATGGCCCAGGGTGCCACCTCCGCCTCCAGCAGCGCCACCACCTGCGCGCCGGGATTCTGCTCCGGGCGGTCGGGATCGCGGGTGGCGTCCTTGCCGTCCAGGTAACGGTGCCAGGGGTAGGCCAACACACAGACCGCCGTCTCGCCGTCGTCGACGTGCAGCAGAAAGTCCGCGCCATCGTCCTTGCTTTCCACCTCCACGCGGAAGCCCAGCGTCTCCAGAATGGGGCGGATCAGCGCGTCGGGCGCCTGCGTGGCATCTCGGCGGACGCTGCGCCGCGCCTCAGCCCAGACTTTACGCACCGCTCGAAAGTCACGATTGCGCGCCGGAGCGTTCCAAACGGGCAGCTCGGGCAGCCGTTCGTTGAGATAATAAGCGGAGAAAAGCGCGACGTTGTTGAAGCCCGGCTCAGCCCACTCAGCGATGGTGAAGGCACTGCGCAACTTATCGTGCTGCGCATACGGATCACGCGCGCCGTCCGGATCGCGCTCAGTGCAGGTGAAGCGGCGCAGCACGCGCCGCGCCACGCGGTCGGGGTCGCGCCGGTCCAGGGAGAGCACGCGGGGATGGATCAGTACCTGGCGCGCGCTCACGCCGGTGCCGGGCAGCCCAGGCACCTCGCGCTCCAGCAGCACAAAATCTAAGCGGCGGTAATCGTCGGTGAGCACCAGCAAGAAGTTGCCCGTGCGGTTACGGAAGACGCGGGCCAGCGCACGGGTGTGCGCCACCGTCACCGAGGTCAGCTCAAAGAGATAGATCCGCAGCATCTCGTCAACGCTCGCCAGCTGCTCCACGCGCTGCACCACGTCCTTCAGCCGCTGACTGAGGCCCAGTGCCTCCGCCGTCATCGGTACCCGCGTCCCCTCCGGGTAGCCGAGATAGGCGAAGAACTCCGCCAACCGGTCGGCGGACGAGAGTCCCTGGATCTGTTGGACGGTCAACGTGCGGTCTTCCTGCGCGATGTGAATCGTCATTGGTTCGACTCCTGTTTAGGATCTAAGGTCACAGCCGAGAAGTATAAAGCCCACCGGATTGTCTTGGTGGGCGGCTGTGCTATACTTGTGGTTGTCAAGGTTTGCCCATCAAGTGACCTTGGCCACGG
The DNA here is from genome assembly GCA_034717835.1 of Chloroflexota bacterium. Lineage (GTDB taxonomy): Bacteria > Chloroflexota > Anaerolineae > B4-G1 > SLSP01 > G713. The sequence continues at coordinate 2,145 of JAYELZ010000014.1, read as the reverse complement.
CCCCAGGTGCGGTATACACCGTGGGGCTTTCTTCTTGTGACGTCACCAAGCTAGCGGTCCGCGGCCCACCGGTGCCGTGCCGCCCTCCAAGAGGCGATATACGAGTGGTCGCAACCGCCACAGCGGGCTGCGCTGTCCCCCCAATTCAAAGGGATCCTGCTCCCACGCCACCAGCCCCGTGCGAGTCAGCTGGGCCAAGTGTCGTTGCGCCTGCTCCGGAGGTAGCTCCCAAACTGCGGACGCGAACCGGACTCCAAAGTGATAGCGCCCCCGGCTGGCATGCATCCTCGGTCATCTCAGGCATCAAGTCACCTCATTTCAATAGATTATTTAAGCGTTCCGCATCCTCAGGGTGGTGCCGACAGTGAGCCAGCAGCAGGTTCATCATCTCACCACGTTGTAACCCCCGCGCAAACTTGTCGTAGACTTGGGGGAAATGGTCCAGGCAGAGCGACTCGATCTCCACACTATCGAGTCGGCGTAGGCGACGTCGTAGCAGCGCCGTGTTGGGCTGACCTGGTTCCGCTGTATCCGCAGAGCCGCTTTTCTCGACATGGCTGGATGAATGATCGCCAACGACGTTGCCGTCACCTGTGATGTGGATGGACTGCACCGGTGGGGCATGGTAATCGCCTGCGACGTTGATCTGGGTATCGACCTGTTGCCCCCGTTGGTCAAAGTCCGTGTGCTGCTCAGGCAATTCTGGAGTTTCGGTTTTGTGTGGATCCATTCCAGCGTTCTGTGAACTCAGCAAACCCCAGGGAGCTGTCTCCAACACCCGGATGCTGCGGTCGCGCCAGACGCGTTGTTCGTCCTCCAGTAAACCGGGCCAGACGGCGTAGGCGGTGCGGGCGAAGCGGCCCAGGCGGTCGAGCACCTCGCGCCAGAGCAGGTGAAAGTCGGGATCGCCAAGATTGTAGCCCAGGAAGAGCACGGTCTGCTTCTTGAGCAGGGCCAGCACCTCGTCGAGCACATCCTCTTTGTCGCGGTTGCGCCCCAGGCCGAAGTGATCGTCCTCGGTGACGACGAGGGTGTCGGGCAGCTGGACGTCGCCGTAGAGCTTGATCAGCGCCAGGCGGTTGGGACGGGCGAAGGCCACGTCGCTGCCGCGCACGATGCGGTCGAAAGGCACGCCGGCGTCGCGCAAGGCGCGTTCCAGCTGATCGTGGTAAGCGGTGGTGATGATGGCGGGCACGTCGTGCGCCTGGACAAAGGCTGCCAGGTTCCGGTAGAAAGTCGGGATCGGTGTGCCGGCGGTGTCCAGTTCCCGGCGGAGATAATCGGTGAAGTCGAAGCGGTGGCCCGCCCGGCTCACGCGCTGGGCCACCTGCGCCAGCGATTGGGTCTCCGCCACGCCGTGGCGCTCTGCCAGCCCGCGCGCCAGGTCGGCGCGAGAGGGCCGCCCGGTGATGGTCTCGGGTAAGTCCGCGCCCACGAACAAGATCAAGGTACGGTTTTTCAACGCTTCTACCAGTTGAGAATTGGACGTCATATGTCATCTCCTTGAAGAGCGAGTCGAACATCAAAGGTCAAACGTCGTGCCGAAGATTATGTGTGCCTCTCCGCCGCTCCCGCCTCCGCTCCAGGCGGAGCATCAGATCCGCGCGCGTTTGCGTCCGCCGGGGATTTGGCGAGCCCCTGCCAGCGATATGGGAGTAATCCTCTCATTAAGCCGATCTTGCACCTGAACCACATAACGAAGCGCCCCGGCCCAGGGCTTGCTGACGCAAACCTAGGGGCCGGGGACAGTTGATATATGCCCGAGCCGACGGGCCCGCAGGCCCGCGACTGCGGCCGGGGACAGGCCGCGCTTTCTCTCACGTGTTTTGCATCAGCAAAACACACAGCCTCGGTCGCCAAGCCGTAGCCGGGCGACATTTCTGGCGGAGCCGCTTCGCTTCCCTTTTAAAAGAGTGGAGCCGCTGAATACGGAGAGCAATGAGCCGCCACCACACCCACCCCCACACGAAACCCGTTGTTCCTGTTGCGATTGTTCGAGTTGTTGTAGTTGCGGTACGCGCAGCGGGCGTTTGACTGATTGTTGTTGAACGAGCCGCCACGAACCACCCGGCGGTTTCCGGCCGCCCCCGCCATCCGGCGAACCGGACAGCGGAATGATTATACACCAGCGCCTAAAAACGCGCC
>JAYELZ010000013.1:4355-6736 GCA_034717835.1 Chloroflexota bacterium | reverse complement strand
TCCGCGAAACCCCATATTATGATCCTTTAGTCCACGCGTTGAAACGCTATCAAGTTGAACGGAATCTGTTCCCTCTAGAGGCTGCCTTAGATTTGGACTACCGGCGTAAATTGTGGGAGAGCATGCAGCAGCTGACCGGGAATGATTACCAACAAGCTTTGCGTTTAATCGGTCCGGTGATTGATATGGATAATTTACTGTGGGCTATCCGTTACCGAGTTTATCATCAGATGTCAATGCAGGAGATTATCAACTACACGTTGCCTTTTGGTTACCGGGTGCGGGATGCACATATTCGCGCTATTGCTGCGGGAGAGGATCTCGCGACTGTGGTGCGCAGTATTTACCCAGGCCTTTCAACAGCGGTTCTGGGTAGTTTCTCGCAATCTCCAGGGGCCGCGTTACACTCCCTGGAGAAGGCCTTAAATCGACGGATTGTGCGTCGTTGTCGGGTGGCCTTCAGTGGTGATCCCTTCCACATTGGATTACCGGTGGCATATTTGTTGTTGCATGAACATGAAATTGAAGATTTGACCGCCGTGATTGAAGCTAAAGATTCCCGATTGCCGTTGGAGATGCTGAAATCGGTGGTGGATTTTAATCCGATGGCTAATCAAGCAGAGCGGAGCTAACCCTATGTTGCGATCACGAACCATGAGCAAAGTAGAATTGGTGGTGCCGGAGGCGGACGTAATCCGGGTAACTGAGACTCTCGCCGACTCTGGAGTTTTTCATCCAGTGCCGGGAGAAGAGATAACTGTTGGCGAAGATGCGACCCGTAATGAATGGGTTGAATGGGCGGCTGGGTTTGCGGATCTAGAGCGACGCCTCTTGATTATTATGGAGTCCCTGGGGATAGTGGAAGATGCTCCGCCAACGGAATCTCCGCATCTTATCGATCTGGGTATGGCGAGATTGGATGTGCATCATATCGACGAGGAGACCCAGGTTTATCTGCGCCGGTTGCGCGAGGCCCGGCAACATTTGAAGGATTTACAACAATACGTTAAGCAGTTGGAACCTATCGTGGGGTTGGATGTGGATTTGGATACGTTGCGTGATTTGCAATATATTTTTGTCCTACCCGGAACCATGCCCATCGATAATATAGAACGTTTACGGACTAGCCTGGAGCATATTCCCTTTGAATTGGTGATATTGGATCGCGCGAATTACTTGGCCAGCGTTTTACTCTTTGGCGCTCGACAGGATGTCGCCATTTTGGAGCGAGCGGCGCGTAGCGCCTACCTGCATCCGGTGCATATCCCGGCGGAATACCGTGGCACTCCGGCACAAGCCTTAAAAGCGGTGCGAGTGGGGGTAGGTCGTACCTGGCGGCATATCGTTGAAATCCAAGATAGAATTGGGCAATTGCAGGAAGCGAACGTGAGCCATTTACGCTACTTGCTCTGGCGAGTGCGGGCTAGTCGCAAGATGGTCGAGACGATTATTGGGTATGAACATTTGCGCTATACCTACGTCGTGACTGGTTGGACTCCGGCTGCCGAGATTCAGGCATTGAAGCAGGCTGTGCGTCAAGTTACCGAAGATGTAACCTTTGAAATCAAAGATTTAGCGCAAGAGGATGTGGTAAAAATCCCGGTGGTGATGGACAATCCTGTCGCGTTAAAAGGATTCCAAGGATTAGTAACTAATTATGGTTATCCCAGTTACGAGGAATTGGATCCCACTGTCTTGCTGGCATTAACCTTTCCTCTCTTATTTGGTATTATGTTTGGGGATGTAGGGCAGGGCTTGCTCTTGGCTTTGTTGGGGGGGGTACTTATCAGTCGCAAAATCCGCTCTCTGAAGGGGCTGGCAGAGAGCGGTTGGATACTTTTGGCCTGTGGTCTAAGCGCGAGTTTCTTTGGCTTTTTATATGGCAGTTTCTTTGGTTCTGAAGATGTTTTGTCTGCTCTCTGGATAGAACCAATCAAAGAAATCAATGATATCTTGATAGCTACAGTTGGTATCGGGATAGGAGTGCTTAGTATGGGGATGTGCGCTAATATGTTGAACGCTGTGCTTAACCGAAAATGGGGTGAATTCCTTTTCGGGCATCATGGACTGGCCGGCTTATTGTTCTATTGGTCGCTGCTGGGGATAGCGGTTACGGCTTTTAGCGATCTGTTACCTATCTCCCCCGCGTGGTTTGGAGCGGGATTAGGATTGTTTGCATTGTTGTTAATTGCGGCTGAACCATTGGGACAGTTGCTAGCGGGGCAGCGACCGCTCATTGCAGGGGACGCTGGTTCCCATTTCGTCCAAGCTACCTTTGAGCTTTTCGAAGTTGTAATTGGTCTCTTCAGCAACACGCTCTCCTATGTGCGTATGGGAGCCTTTGCCGTGGCGCATGGTGCGCTTAGTTTAGTAGTTTTCAT
>JAYELZ010000013.1:0-4255 GCA_034717835.1 Chloroflexota bacterium | reverse complement strand
CCCATTTCGTCCAAGCTACCTTTGAGCTTTTCGAAGTTGTAATTGGTCTCTTCAGCAACACGCTCTCCTATGTGCGTATGGGAGCCTTTGCCGTGGCGCATGGTGCGCTTAGTTTAGTAGTTTTCATTCTGGCTAGGATGGTCAGTTCTGACCAGGGAGTCGGCTACTGGCTGGTGGTAGGCTTAGGGAATCTCTTCATTATTGGCTTTGAAGGAATGATTGTGGGTATTCAGACGATGCGTCTGGAGTACTATGAATTTTTCAGCAAATTCTTTTCCGGTTCCGGGGTGCGGTTCCAACCCCTGACTCTGATCTCACCTGACAAATGAGGTAACGTAACCACCCGACTACCGACTACCTGACTACCCGACTACCGACTGTCTGACTAACAGACTATTGACTACCCGACTAATTGACTAATTGACTATCGACTAACATAAATGGAGGTTCAATATGAAATGGATAATTCTTATGTTGATGGTAGTACCTTTCGTGCCAGCGTTGGTTTTTTGGCTGAATTCTAAGTATCTAGGGGCTAGCGAAACGACTAGTGCCTTGATTTCCAATTGGCGGCGGGTGGATACAGCCGTGGCTCTCCTGGTTGCAATCATGGGGGCGATTTGGTTTTTGGCCCCCGGCGCGGTGCAGGCGGCCGGCTTGATGCAGGAAGCTGCGGTCACGGATCCTTATGCCAGTTTGGCCGCAGCTTTGGCGGTGGGACTAGGCTCATTAGGGGCTGCGTATGCGGTGAGTACCACTGGGGCGGCAGCGCTGGGAGCGATTGCTGAAAACCCGGATCTCTTCGGTCGGGCCTTGATTTTCGTAGGGTTGGCAGAAGGCATTGCTATCTATGGCCTGATTATCGCCTTTATTATTTTGGGATAAGAGAGACAGGGAGTCGGCTATGGAATTACGTGTGGTGGGCAGCCAGGACGCGGTACGTGGTTTTGCGCTGGCCGGCGTAGGGGGAGAGGTGGTTGAGGATGCCGCGGCGTTGCGACAGGCTCTTAGCCAAACCCTGGGCGATGCTGGCGTGGGAATTGTGCTGGTGACGGAGGATGTGGCGGCATTTGATCGCCTGTATGTGGGACGGCTCAAACTGCGCAGCACAGTGCCATTATTGGTGGAGATCCCCGGTGCGACTGGCCCTAGTGCGGATTGTTTGCCGCTTGGTGAGATGGTCCATCGTATGACGGGGGTGAAGGTATGACGACCACTTTGCGCAAAACGGTGCTAGGTGAGGCTCAATCCCAAGCTCAGAAAATCTTGGATGAGGCACAGTCCCAGGCGGCTAGAGTGCAGCAGCAGGCGGAGCGGGAGGCCGAGAAACAGCGGCAGCAGATTTTACAAGAGGCTCAGACTAGGGTCGCCGCAGTGTTGGCGGACGCTCGGGCCGCAGCTCACGTGGAGGCTCAAAAGATCGTACTTCAGCGTCGAGAGGAGTTCCTAACTCGGGTTTTTTCTCAAGCGGCGGAGTGCTTAACTGGTTTACCTGAACGCGCAGATTATCAGACAAAGATGGTAGCCCTGATGCGCGAAGCTGCGCGTAACTTACCGGGAGCAGATAATCTAGTGGTGCGGGTTGATAGGGCGACGGGGGATTCCTTATCCACAGATGAACTGGCAGCTTTGTCCCACGAATTGGGGGTGAATTTACAGTTGGGTGAGCCGCTGGATTCTCGGTTGGGGGTGCTGGTGATGACTGAAGACGGCCGTCGAATTTACGATAATACCCTGGCAGCCCGTCTAGCGAGGCAAAAAAATGTCCTACGTACCTCTGTTTATCGCATTTTGATGGGAGAGGAGGCGTAATGAGTCCTCGTGCAAAGCAGATTGGCGAGGTTATCTGGGTTAGCGGCCCTGTAGTGCGAGGTCGTGGCCAGCGCTCGGTGCAGATGTTAGAGATGGTTGAGGTTGGCGAACAGCATCTAGTCGGTGAGATTATTGGTTTAGCAGATGATCTGATGACTCTGCAGGTTTATGAAGAGACCTCTGGTTTGCGGCCAGGTGCTCCCATTTATGGGACAGGGATGCCGCTTTCGGTAGAGCTGGGGCCGGGATTGCTCCGCAGTATCTTTGATGGCATTCAGCGTCCCCTGCCGATTTTAGAAAAACGCAGCGGGGTGTTTATTGGCAGGGGTATCAAGGTCACTCCGCTCTATCACGAGGAGCAGTGGCAATTTACACCACAGGTCGCTGTCGGGGACTGGGTGCAGGGGGGCGCCGTCTTGGGCGTGGTTCCGGAGACCTCGCTGATTGAGCACCGCGTGATGGTTCCGCCAGATGTAAGCGGTACTTTGACGTGGGTGGCAGAAGCCGGTGAATACACGATTGTAGAACCAATTGCGCGTTTGCAGACCGCGGAGGGCACGGAGCAGGAGCTCATCATGCTCCAGCGCTGGCCGGTGCGCCGGTCTCGCCCGATTGCCGCGCGGTTCGCGGCATCCGAATTACTGGTTACTGGACAGCGGGTCTTAGATACCTTCTTCCCCTTGGCGAAAGGGGGCACGGCCGCTATCCCAGGCGGTTTTGGGGCGGGCAAGACCATCACCCAGCATCAAATTGCCAAGTGGAGTGATGCTGACGTGGTAATCTACGTGGGCTGTGGGGAGCGCGGCAACGAGATGACGGAGGTTCTACAAGAGTTCCCGGAGTTGACCGACCCGCGCAGTGGGCGTCCCTTGATGGAACGCACTATCTTGATTGCTAATACTTCCAACATGCCGGTGGCGGCCCGTGAGGCGAGCATCTACACGGGGATCACTCTGGCTGAGTACTACCGGGATATGGGTTACGACGTGGCCGTAATGGCTGATTCAACCTCGCGTTGGGCCGAAGCGCTGCGTGAGATTTCCGGCCGCTTGGAGGAAATGCCGGCTGAAGAGGGCTATCCGGCTTATCTGGCCAGCCGTTTAGCAGAATTCTACGAGCGCGCCGGTTTTGTGCGTACTTTGAGCGGCGAACGCGGTTCGGTGAGCGTTATCGGGGCTGTAAGCCCTCCAGGTGGTGATTTCTCCGAGCCGGTAACACAGCATACGACCAGGTTTATTCGCTGTTTCTGGGCCTTGGATAAAGATTTGGCCTCGGCGCGCCACTTCCCGGCGATTAACTGGCTGCAGAGCTATAGTGAGTACGTGGAAGGTATGTCTATTTGGTGGGAGGAAGAGGGTTATCCTGATTGGTACGCCTTGCGGCGGGAAGCGCTGGCTTTACTGCAACGTGAGGATGAATTGCAACAGATCGTCAAATTAGTGGGGCCGGATGCGTTGCCTGATGAGCAACGGTTGATCTTGGAGACCGCGCGGTTATTGCGTGAAGGTTTCTTGCAACAGAATGCTTTGGATGAGGTGGATTCTTACGCTAGCAGTGACAAACAAATTCGTATGTTGCGTTTGATACTGCGTTTTCATCGCCGTGCAGGGCGCATTGTTGAAGCTGGCTGTCCTATTACGGTGGTTCATGACTTACCGATTGTGAATGCCTTGATTAGGATGAAAACTAAAGTTACTAACGAGCAGGTTGAGATTTTGGCAGAAGTAGAACGCGAAATAGATCGCCAGCTGGCGGAATTGGCTGAAGTTTACGAGTAAGATAAAGGACGTTGTGAATGAATGCAGTGATGAATGCTGGTGCACAAGAAGTGCGGGGGGTTTCACGGATAGAAGGCCCGATTGTGGTGGTGGAGGGCGTATATGGCGTAGGCTACGACGAGGTGGTAGAGGTCATTGATCAACACAACCATCATCGGCAGGGGCGGGTATTGGAGGTTGGCGAAGGGATGGCCGTAGTGGAGGTTTTTGCGGGTACCACCGGCCTGTCAGTCGCCGGTACGCGAGTGCGGTTCCATGGGCAGCCAATGCGTTTGCCTGTTTCCGAGGAGATGCTGGGGCGGACTTTTGACGGTTTAGGGAATCCCATTGATGATGCTCCCCCCCCGCTGGCGGATTACTGGGCCGATATCAATGGTGAGCCGGTCAACCCGACGGCGCGCATCTATCCACGCGAGGCAATCCAGACCGGCATTTCGAGTATAGATGGCATGAACACCCTGGTACTGGGGCAGAAAGTACCAATTTTCTCCGGTAGCGGTTTGCCGCATAACCGTCTGGCTGCGCAGATTGTCCGTCAGGCTACGTTGCCCACGGTTGCCGGTCAGGACTCTGAGTCCCGGGATTTTGTGGTGGTTTTCGCTGCCATGGGGGTAAAACATGATGTGGCGGAATTCTTCCGCAATTCCTTTGCCTCTAGTGGTGCT
>JAYELZ010000012.1:0-26822 GCA_034717835.1 Chloroflexota bacterium | reverse complement strand
CGATCATCAGCTTGGAGCGTCCGTAGGGGTTGGTGGCCGAGAGCGGGAAATCTTCACGGATGGGGACGCTATCCGGATCGCCGTAGACGGTGCAGGAGGAGCTGAAGACGAGGTTTTTGACGTTATGTACGCGCATCACCTGACAGAGGACTAGAGTGCCGGTGACGTTGTTGTGAAAATAGCGCAACGGTTGCGTGACGGATTCCCCAACCGCCTTTAGCCCGGCAAAGTGGATCACGGCGTCGATGCCGGCTCCCGCGAAGACGGCGTTCAAGGCTTCCTTGTCGCGCAGATCCACCTGGTGAAATTCCAGCGATTTGCCCGTCAACTCCGCCACTCGGCGCAGCGCTTCCTCTTTGCTGTTGACGAGGTTATCCACGACAATGACCTCCTGGCCGGCTTCCAATAATTCCACGCAGGTATGACTTCCAATGTAACCGGCCCCGCCGGTGACTAAAATTTTCATAGTTTCTCCCTCTTTGGTCTTTAGAAATAGTTGGCTATCGAACACTTTGCCGCAGAGTAAGGTGGATTGGCAATCCGCCACCGAATACTTTGCCGCAAAAGGCGGATTGCCAATCCGCCCTACCCAAGCCGGGTTATTTTCAGCGCCGGGGCGGTTGGATATCAATCGCTGCGCCCACGTCGTAGGTATCGTACAGTAAGTTGATGTCACCGGCGCCCGCGTAGTAGCCCTCGAATGTGCCGCTGCCGGCGAAAGTATAACGCACCACGTAGCCGCCTTGCAAGGCGATGTAGATGTCGCCTGCTCCGCTCACGGTTCCGCACTCGGCGGGCAGATTATCGGCAGCGTAATGGTAATGCGCGGTCGCGATTCCGTTGATGTGCTCCTCCCCGACGCGCGTGAAAGTGGGCACGTAAGGCAGAAAATCTCCGACTCCAAAAGCCTGTTCATCGAATTGAGTTGCGGCCACCTCCTCCGGCACCGGTAGCCACGGTTGGTTCCCTACTTTTACCCAAGCGCGGTTGCCGATCCAGATAAATTGGAGCTGATTGGAGGGTAGATATTGAGCGTTCGGCCCCTCAGCACGCAATGTGATCTGCATGGCAGCTTGTGATGGATTGACGTCCGCTTCGTAGATGTACGCGCCCGCTGTCCCTTGCCCCGTGAATTGCACGCTGAGACGTTGGCGAAAGGTTCCCAGATTGCCCAGCCCTCCCTCGGTGGGGTCCAACGTGGCGATCACCAACTCCGGGATCTCCGCAGCGGCCATCTCCAGGGGATCACTGCCAGCGGGAATCTCAACCGGCTCTTCCGTTGCTGGCGCCTCCACCGTTGCCACCGGCGCCAACCCCTCCTCTCCCGGCGCTCCGGTGGGCAGGGGCGGTGGAACTTCAGGGGGAGCAAGGGTTGCTTCCGCTCCTTCTGCTGTTGGTGGTTCCTCCAGCGGGAGCGCGGTGGCGCTGGTCGCGGGAGTGCTTTCAGTTATCTCTTCCGCTTCGGCCAGCGGGCCATCAACGTCCACCTGACCACTCACGGAACACGCCAAACTGCTAATCAAGAGTAAACTTATTATAGCTAAGATGATTCTGTTGCGCATTTTAGTACCTCACTAGATCTAAATTAGAAATTACTATTTCTTCTCAATCCTAAACTATGGGGTTGAAGTTGGGCTGGGCGTGGAAGTGGTGGTCGGGGGGATAGTAGGTGTCGCCGTGGGTGTGAAAGTCATGGTCGGCGGGGGCGATTGACTCGCGGTGGGTGTCGGCGTGAGAGTGGCGGTCGGTGTGGCGGAGGGCGTCGGTGTGAGGGTGACCGTGGCGCTGATCACCGATGTGGGTGTTGGCGTCATCGTATTAGTCGGCGTCACCGTGCTGGTAGGGGTGAGCGTGGTCGTGGGCGTGATGGTGACGGAGGCTGTCGGAGTGGCGGATGGCGTGGGTGAGGGCGTCGCGGTGAAGGTCGGCGGTATGAACGTCGGCGTCGCCGAGGGGGTCCAGGTGGGTGTGATGATCATCCGTGGGGGAAGATAGAGCGGTTGACCGGCGTAGATACTGTTCCCCGCGAGACAATTGGCCCACCGGATCGCCGCCACGGTGGTTCCATAACGGACGGCCAACCGGTAGAGCGTATCGCCTGGGCTTACGTGAGCCACGCGCCAATAGAGCGGCGGCCCACAGCGCGCCGGTTGCGGCGTGGGTGTGAGCACTGCGCCGGGCGGCAGATAGAGCACTTCGCCGACCACTAGTTGCATGGTCCCTAGACAGTTATTTTGCATCAGGACGTAGGCCGTGGTCTGCGCCCGCCAAGCCAGCGAAAAGAGCGTATCGTCATGCCGCACTGCATAGGGGAGCCAGCCATCTGGCGGGGTACATTGTTCAATCAGCGCGGAGCGTGGCGTGGGCGTGAGTGGTGGGGTGGCACTCTCTACGGGGAGAGGCGTCTCCGGTACCACGGTGGGATAAAACGTTGCTGTGGGGGCCAATGATTGATATGTGGGGCGCGTGCGTACCAGAGCTGGGTCTAATTGTGCCAGTTGGATATTGCCCAGCACTAGCCCTAGGATTAAGAATCCTATTAGCAAGACCCCGCCTAAGCGCGCCAAACTCTCTTTCATTAGCTCTTCCTCACGCAGCTATTTTAACCGCAAACCAGTAAAGTTAAAAGGTAACGCAGCATGACATTCCGTGTTACTCCCCAGCCCGCAAGGTGAGCGGGATGAGTGGCTCTCCAGGCCAGAGGATCGGCTCTGGAATGGGATCATCAAACCAAACGCGATAGAGTTCGTCGAAGCTACCGTTGGCGTACATGGAAGCGAGCGTCAGGTTGAGCAGGTCGCGGAAATCCGAATCACCGCGCGGCAACACGAAAGCAACGGGCCGCGAATTGAGTCGCTCGTCGGGGAGGTAAAAGCCTCCCACGCGATAGAAGGGGTCCAAGAGTAACCGCCGTTCGGCCAGTAGTGCGACTATAGTTCCACCTTGCAACGCTGCCACTGCGGTATCCAAATCTGGATAGGTGTTGAGATTTAGCGCGACGCCGGTTTGCTGGGAGATAGCCGGTAATGCGGTCTCTCCCACGGTCCCTTGAATGACGCCGACCGCTTGTCCTGCCAATTCATCCAGCGAATTTAGCGGCGCAGCCGTCGGAGAGAGGAGACTGACGCCATCATCTAGCAACGTGTGCGAGAAACCGACCTCTGCTTCAGCCGCTGAAGTATGTACCCACCCGCCGATCAGCAGATCGAGCTCGCCGTTCTCCAACTTGGACAGCGCATCAGCCTCCGTCACCGGTACAAAAGTGACCGCCTGTTGCGTGCCCAGCCAGCGCTCCGCCATGCGTTCCAGCAACCAGGCTTCAAAGCCGGTCTGCGCGCCGTCGTTGCGATCGGCACTATAGGGCCACCGGTCAGTGAAGTATCCAGCCTCCACCACTCCGCGATTGCGAATGCCCGTGACCGTATCCACGTTGCTCCGTTCGCGTGGGGCGTCGGCCAGAGTGGGCGTGGCGCGCGTCCCGGCCCACGGGGAAAATGCAGGCAACGACTCCGTGGAGAGCCATTGTGCATAGAGTGAGTCCCACGTCCCCTCCGTGGTCATATCCCGGAAAGTTGTCGCCACCAGTTCCGCAAAGTAGGGATCGTTCTCGCGGTACATCAAAGCCACCGGTTCATAAGTATATTGTCCCAAAAGCTGAGTTCCGGCCACTATCCGACGCGCGCGTTCCAGCCGGATTAGCCGGTCGGCATACACATCCACTTGACGGGTGCGCAATGCCTCCACCAGCTGGAAATAATCAGCGTAAGGGGTTGCCGTAAATGCTTCGGGCGCAGCAGCCGCCAATTCCACTAAACCAGTAGCCCAGTCCAACCCTCCCACATTGTGTCCCCCTACTTGCGCCGGGCCTAAAACTCCGGTATCGGGATAGGTGAGCAGAGCTTCCCCATCCATGAAATAGGGGGGGCTGTAATCTGCCTCGCCTTCGACTCCTTGCGTATGCACAATTCCAGCCAGAACAAAGTCCACTTCCCCAGATTGTAGGTGAGCTAGCGCGGTATCCGAGCGTACCTGCCGGAATTGCACTGCATTGGGATTGCCCAGCCAGCGGCGCGCTAATTCTCGCGCCAGATCAACCTCAAATCCGGCCAACCTTCCATCCGAGGCTACATAGGAAAATGGCTCCAGATCGTAGCGTACCCCGACGAGCATTTTTCCTCGCTCCCGGATGCGCGCGGAAGTGGATACTTCCGGGGGAAAAGGTTGGGGGGTGGGCGCGTTATAGAGCTGTATTAGCGGAGTTGTATCCTCTTCTGAAGGGAAAAGTTCCATCAGATCGGCACAACCGGTCAGTACTAATGAACATAAAACAAGCAAAGATATTAAAATACGGGGCATGAGTGCTACTCCTCTGAAAATAAGTCTAAAGTCGCAAGTCAAAAGTCTAAAGTTTTCTTTGTGGATAGCAAACGGCAAATCTGTTTAAGCTGCTGATTGATTTTCATTATTGTTGGTGTGCCAAGGGTGCATTGTAACTCCTCTCTACTAATCTCCATAGAGATAAACATTACAACTCTACCACAAAGGCGATAAAGCGAGAGAGCGAGAGGGAACGGTACGTAATGATGAGGGATTAGGAGGAGAGGCAGTAGATAGATGACTGACAGAGACTGGGGGGCGGTGAGCAGCGAATAGAAATTAGGCACTTCCCGGCGAGCTAGCTCGCGGTGGCGGAGGTAGCATTTGTCATTCGCCATTTTCGCACTCGCTCTACTATGTTATACTGCATTTACGGTGAAGTAACTAAATAGCATTCGAGGGAACGTATGAGCTATCGCACTCTTCTGATCCATAATCCCGCAGCTGGCCCTTGGAATAAGAGCCGCTGGCTGGAACAGTTGGCCGTTAATCTCCAAAAACATGGTTGGGCCACGGATGTAGTCGCCACTCAACAGACTGGGGATGCCACGCGCTTGGCGCGCCAGGCCCGGGATATGGGATATGAGTTAGTGCTAGTTGCTGGTGGAGATGGCACTATCAATGAAGTGACTAACGGTTTGGTGGGGGCGGAGACTGCGCTGGGGATTGTCCCGGTGGGCACCGGCAATATCTTAGCGCACCAGATGCGAATGCCTATACTAGGAGTAGCCTCTCCCTTCAGTGTCACCGAGGTGGAAAACGCTCTAGTGCATAGTTACTACCAGTGGGTGGATGTGGGGCAGGTGGGCGAGCGTTATTTTGTCTGCTGGGCCGGCATTGGTTTTGATGCTGAGATCACTTCGCAGATGGAGCCGCGTTCTAAATACATCAAATTCTTGGGCATCTGGCCCTACGCTCTGAAGGGAGTGGCGATAGCTCCGGAATTTCGTGGCGTGAGAACGCGCGTGACAGTGGGGAATCGTACTTTTAATACGCGCACGGTCTTGATTGTAGTCAGCAATATCCAGCACTACGCCGCCTTTAATATGGCCCGTCATGCTTACATGGACGATGGCATGTTGGACATCTTTATCTTCAAAGGTTTGGGATTAAGCTATATACTCCGGCACTTGGTACACATTCTCAGCGGGCGGCACGTACAAGATCCATCGGTGATCCAGATACTGGCACGCCAGTTGCGCTTGGAGACTACGCCTGAAGTAATCGTACAATTGGATGGGGAACCCTGCCTGGAAACTCCGGTTACCATCTCCCTGGTCCCCAGGGCGCTCCGGCTACTGGTGCCCCCGCAGGCTCCCCGCGATCTCTTTAGTCACCCTCCAGAGGAACTGTGATGGGTCTGCGCTGCGATTATCACCTGCACTCCCAGCACTCTTCCGATGCCGACACGCCGATGGTGGAGATGGCCGAGGCGGCCTGGCGCGCTGGATTGCAGGAACTGGCTTTCACCGATCATCTGGAGTGGTACGGGGAGGATGATGCGACCGGGTATCTGATGCCGGAGCGTTATTTTGCGGAACTGCGGAAAGTGCGGGCTAAATACGGCCAGCAGCTCCAACTCTTGGCCGGCTTGGAGCTGGGCAGCTCGCACCGCTTTCTCCCGCAGGCGCGCGCGCTGTTGGCCGCTTGGCCCTGGGATTATATCTTGGGTGCCATCCATTGGGCCGCCGGGTTGCCGGGCTGGCAGCCAGTCGCGTTTGCGGAGGGAATGGAACGGGCCTATCAGCGCTATTTCGAGGAGCTGGTACTCTTAGCCGAGGAAGGCGAGTATGACGTACTGGCCCATTTCGACTTAGTGCAGCGCGACGCCTGGACATTGTGTGGCCGTACTCTGCCGATTACGCCGTATAAATCACTCATCCACCGGGCACTTAAAGCCGTCATCGCGCGCGACAAAGGCTTGGAAATCAACACCTCTCCCTGGAGCATGGGACTGGACGATCCCGCTCCAGGATTGACCATCTTACGCTGGTATCGCGAGTTGGGCGGGGAGATTCTGGTCTTAGGTTCGGACGCTCATCGTCCCGGACAAGTGGGGCAACACTTCGCCCGTGCTCGCGCGCTGGCGCAAGCCGCCGGTTTCACCCGTTTCGCGCGCTTCAAGAAGCGAAACGTGGTAGACTGGGTGCAGATAGGGAGTGGAGGGAGAAGTGAGAGAGAAGTGTGGAAAAGGGAAAAAAGAGAAGGGAAAAAAGAGAAGGGAGAAAAGAGAAGGGAAAAGTTGGATAGTTTCCTGACTATTTAACCCTCTGATTACCTGACTACCTGACTACCTGACTACCTGACTACCCGACTACCGGACTACCGGACTACCGGACTACCTGACTAATTGACTAATTGACTACCTGACTAATTTAGAGGTTATATGAATGTACCATTGATGACCATTATTATTCCCGCCTATAACGAGGCTCACCGTCTGCCCCAAACCCTCCCTAGAGTGATGAATTTCGTCGCGGCTTGCGCTGAAACGTTAGATGTGATTGTAGTGAACAACCACAGTCAGGACAATACCGGCGAGGTAGCCCGTGAGCTCTCCGCGTTATACCCGCGCCTGCAAGTGCTGGAGCAACCCATCCCCGGTAAAGGCGCCGCCGTCCGCCAGGGGATCTTGGCCGCGACGGGCCGCTACGTCTTTATCTGCGACGCCGATCTGGCGATGCCCATTGAGGAACTGCCCCGCTTCTTTCCAGAGACGTTGGGGGGCGATTACGATATCGCCATCGGTTCCCGCGAAGCAGCCGGCGCGCAACGTTACCATGAACCCTGGTATCGTCATATCATGGGGCGCATCTTCAACTTCGTGGTGCGCGTGCTGGCCGTACCGCGGATCCAGGATACTCAATGCGGCTTCAAGTCGCTGCGGCGGGAGGTGGCGCAAGAGCTCTTCGCGCTACAAACCATCGACGGCTGGGCCTTTGACGTGGAAATCCTGGCACTGGCGCAGCAACGCGGCCATCAAATCATAGAAGTTGGCATTCCCTGGTACTACGGAGAGGGGAGCCGGGTCAATCCTCTCCAGGATTCCATCCGCATGATTCGGGAAGTGTGGCGCGTGCGGCGTAATCTGCGCGCCGGGATTTATGAGTAAGCGAGAAAGCGAGTAAGCGAGTCAGCGAGAAAGCGAGTCAGCGAGAGAGCGAGAGAGCGAGTCAGCGAGAAGGTAGTGAGGGTAAGTGAAATAAGATGGAATGTGAAACGACTACGGACGCCGGGATTCCACGTCGGCTGGCGCCATGTTTCCAGGAGTACGATCTGGAGCAGCTTGATCCGGAGGAGCACAGCGACCTGATCTTGGAGCGCACGTTGGCTTATGGCGACCGGCGCGCGTTGCAGTGGCTCTGGCAGCGCTACCGGCGCGACCGCATCCGCGCCTGGGTGAAACGTGATGGGCCACGACGGCTACCCTGGCGGCGTTACAATCTCTGGTGCGTGTTGCTGGATTTACCACGCGCGCCCCATCCGCGCAGTGAGGAGCAGCGGATATGGCCCTATTAAGTCCCGTCCATTGGGAAGCGGTCACGCCAAAATTGCGTGAGTTGCTATATTCCATTGGCCAATGTGCTTTTATGGAGCGTTTCTACCTGGCCGGCGGTACGGCGTTGGCTCTGCGCCTCGGTCACCGGCGCTCGATAGATTTGGATTTCTTCTCGAACGTTGATACTGTGACCCGCACTACCCGCCGGGAGATTCTGCGTGCGCTGGCGCCGCCTGGGAGAGCTCAGGTTGGGGGAAGATGGACAGGATTAACAGGATAAAAACCTGGTTTCACTGAAAAAAGATAGCTTTCCGTAAGGGTGGCACGGTCAGGAGACCGGCCATAGCTAACTATGTGTCACCGATGGATCAAAAGGAGCCCTAGTCCACGCAGGTGGACTTCGCAACTGTAGCCGCGACTTTAGTCGCCAGGCGCGCTAACGGCTAATAGCTACCCCGCTAACAACTACACAAAGGAGATACGCATGTCTGAAATTTTTACTCGTCCGATCGCAGCATTGGAGATCATTAAAAATCCTTCCTGGGAGCAGTTGCGTTCTTGGGCCAAAGTTGAGGAGACGACTACCAAGTTTGGTTCAGCGCGTTACATCACGCGGATCCGCAGCCGTTCCGCTAAATTCACCGATATTCTCTTCGCTGAACCGGACGCCGAGCAACGCCGGTGGTTGGAAGAAGCGCAGGCTTCCTTGCGCACTATGCGCCTTATCCAACTTGACCGGGTGCTGGGCGATAACCCTGACTTGCGGTTGCATTGCCGGCTCTACCTCCCCATCGAAAACGCCCGGCTCGCTTTTATGTGGGGGCAATCGCTTTTCAACGCGCCGCCGGAGTACGCCGAGCGTGAGCACGCTGATGTCACCACAGTCATGGTTCCCCAATGGCGCGATAAGTTCATGGAACGCCGTATCTTAGTCGATCCTACCACGTACACCACCTACGCGCTGGGGAGTGATTATGCGGGAGAGGTCAAGAAATCCTTCCTCCGTCTGGCGATGTATTGGATGAAGGAGCATGATGGGTTGGGGTTGCACGCTGGTTCCAAAGTGCTCCGTGTGCTGGATCGGCAGGGCCAGCTGGTGGAGAAGGGCGCCATCTTCTTCGGCCTGAGCGGGACCGGCAAGACAACGCTGACTTGCCATCACCATTTCTTGTCAGGGGAAGAGAGCGT
This sequence comes from Chloroflexota bacterium, assembly GCA_034717835.1. Classification (GTDB taxonomy): domain Bacteria; phylum Chloroflexota; class Anaerolineae; order B4-G1; family SLSP01; genus G713. The sequence goes on along the minus strand of JAYELZ010000012.1, from coordinate 17,758 downwards.
TGCCATTCGTCAGGATGATGTGGTGCTGATGCGCTCGGATGCGTACTGCTACGGCACCGAAGACAACTTCTTCATCAAGACTGAGGGCTTGGATGAGGAGAGCCAGCCGTTGTTGTACGGCGCGGCGACTTCTCCACGGGCGATGTTGGAGAATGTCTGGGTCGAGCCGGATGGCGCGCCGGGGTTCCTCAACTACACGCTGGGACGTAACGGTCGCGCTATCGTTTTTCGGGCGGACATGGAGTACACCGACGAGAGCATTGACCTGCCGTGCGCGGATGTCATCGTCTTTATCACCCGGCGCGAGGATATTGTACCGGCGGTGGCGCGGTTGACGCCAGAACAGGGAGCGGCGTTCTTCATGCTGGGCGAATCCATCGAGACGGCCGCGGGCGATCCGGCTAAAGCCGGTCAATCGGTGCATAGTGTGGGTACTAATCCCTTCATCATTGGCTCTTATGATGATGAGGGCAATACCTTTCTCCGGCTGTTGCGCCAGAATCCTGATGTGCAGGTCTTTTTACTCAACACCGGGCGGATTGGTACCCGCGACGTGCAACGCCAGGAGCGTATCGCCGCGCACGGGAAGAAAGTGGGCGCGAAGGTCGGCGTGTTGGATTCCACCGAGATCATCAAGCAGCTGGCTAAAGGCGGTATCCGCTGGGAACGCGATCCCGATTGGGGATATGAGGTCGCCGTGGAGGTGGAGGGGTTGCCTGATTATGCCGAGCGTCTGAATCCGCGCCGTTACTACACACTGGAGGAATACGCGGCGTTGACCCAGGTGTTAAAAGAGGATCGGCGCGCGTGGTTGGCTAAATTCCCGGCTCTTGATCCGGTCATCGCATCCGCTTTGGATTTGGATAGCTAACATTGTCCACCGATTACGCAAATGAAAATTAGTCAGCAGCTTAAGCGGATTTGCAGATTTGCCATTTGCTATTTTCAGAGGAGTGCGTATGGAGTTATTGACCACCGGCGCTAGGGATTTGCAGATCGCTCTGGAGCCAGCGCATCTAGCGGCCTTTCGTATCTACTACGAGGAGCTCGTCAGCTGGAACGAAAAATTCAACCTGACCGCCATCACCGACTATAAGAGCGCGCAAGTGCGGCATTTCCTGGACTCGGCCACTTGTCTGCTGGCCCTGGAGGCGCGGGGAAGGTTGACCACGCAATCACTCATTGACGTGGGAACCGGCGCAGGTTTTCCCGGTATTCCGCTCAAGGTGCTGCGACCGGGCATCAAATTGACGTTGGTAGAAGCAACCCGCAAGAAAACGCACTTCCTGGAGCATATCGTGCAGCGGCTAGGACTGCGCGACGTCACCGTCTTGCACGCGCGGGCAGAGACGTTGGGGCAAGACCCCGCGCACCGCGAGTGTTACGATTGGGTCGTAGCGCGCGCGGTGGCGGAGATGACGATTCTGGCGGAGTACTTGTTGCCCCTGGCGCGAATTGGCGGGCACGTCCTGGCGCAGAAGGGCGAAAATGCCGTGGCTGAAGTGCAGCTGGCTGAAGCAGCGATCATCTATCTGGGCGGGCATGTCCAGCAATTGGTGCCAGTAGAGATGCGCGGCCTTGTGGAGCGACGTTATCTGGTTGTTTTGGACAAAGGGGCAGCCACGCCAGAGAAATATCCCCGGCGTCCCGGGATGCCCTCCAAACGGCCGTTGGCGGGCTAAACGAGTTGGCGGCGGGGACGCCGTCGCTATCAAAATGTCACGACTGCAGTCGCTTGCGGAGGCGCGCTGCTACTCGGGCTGCCCCTGGACACCACGCCTCATCTCCTCCAATTGACCCCCGGTTGCTGGCGCGTATAATGTAACTCTATGGAAACCTCAAAAAAGAGACAGCTAGAGCTTTTTGAAACCCCGGATGTTCCGGCGGCGACGAGCTCTGCGCTTAGGCCCTCATCCTCACTGGCTACCGCCCTGGGCGCGTTTGAAACGTATATGGAGAGGCGCGGTTTTACCGAGAATACCCAGCAAGCCTTCCGGTTGGATGTGGAATTGCTGATCGAGTATTTGGGTGCGGGTGAAGCTCTGGATAAAATCAGCACCGCGAATCTAAAGGCCTTTCTAACCTGGATGGAGAAGTTGCGCGACGTGCCTTGCAGTCCCAAGACACTGGAACGCCGGATTACCACGCTCAAGGTCTTCTTTGGGTGGCTAACTGATGAGGAGCTCTTCGCCCGCGACCCTTCCGCCCCGTTGATTCATCATACTGTCTCCGCGCCGCTCCCCGATGTTTTGACTGATGAGCAACTCCAAGCTATGTTGGCGGCGACGCAGGCTATGCGGCAGGGCGATGAAGAGCATGACCCTGACTCGCGCCCGCATCTATTGGTGACGTTGCTGCTGCATACCGGCATCAAGAAGGGTGAATGTGTGCGCATTGCTCTCAACCACATTGACTTGACTGACCGCGAGCATCCTGCGCTCTGGATACGCTACCAGCAAGCCAACCGGCGGCACAAGGAACGCCGTCTCGCGCTTCCCCCCCGGTGGCCGAACGTGTTGGCTGCCTACCAACAGGAGTATGCACCGCAACAGTTGCTCTTCCCCTGGACAGCGCGCAATTTGGAGTACGTGCTGGCGAAGGTGGCTCAGCGCGCGCAGCTCTCCCGGCTCTCTTTTGAGATGCTCCGCTGGACGTGTGCGGTCCGCGATAAACTGGAGGGCATGGAATCCGAGGCGTTGCGCCGCAAGCTGGGGCTTTCGCAGATCAGTTGGTACGAGGTGGAGGGTAAGTTGGAGTTATTGGCGCAGCAGCTGCGAGGGCGACTTGCGTAAGCAGAGCCGAGGGGTTTATCTGCGCGCGGTGGCGCTGCTCCTGGTGGTCGGGATCACGATATTCATTGTGGTCAATCGGGAGCGGGTGGCGCAGTTCGCAGCCTGGGGGTATCCGGGGATTTTCCTCATCGCCCTGCTGGGGAGCGCCACTATAATTTTCCCGGTCCCGCATCTGGCGCTCATCTTCGCTCTGGGCGCGGTTTTTAATCCCTGGTGCGTGGGGCTGGCCGCCGGCTTAGGGGATACGGTGGGAGAGCTGACGGGCTATCTGGCCGGTTACGCGCTGGATGACGTGTTGGAGCGCGGTAAACTCTACGCGCGCTTCGAGCGGTGGATGACTAACTACGGTGATCTAACCCTCTTTGTGCTGGCGTTGATCCCTAATCCACTCTTTGATCTGGCCAGCATTATTGGCGGACTTTCTGGATTCCCCTTGCCGCGCTTTCTCCTGGCTACGTGGTTAGGGAAGACGCTCAAGGCCGTGGGGATCGCTTGGGCTGGATATTACGGGATCAGTGAGCTGGCGCAGCTATTTGCAGAGTGAGGGGAGGGGAGCGGGACAGCGTTGTAGCGGTTCAGCGTCGTAGCGGCGCAGCGGTTTGGTGTTGGCGTGGAAAAGAATTTAGGCGGCGGAAGAGTTTCTCTTGTACTTCCTAATAAGTGATGTGGGTTACGTTAAGAGTAAGAAGAGGGTGGCCTAGAGAACGGTTGCTTTTTCCCCTAAAAATAAAATTACAGAGAGAGGTCTACTATGGTTAAAAAAGATTTTCACGGACGTGGCAAGGTAGCGATTGTGCGCACTACTCCCAAGACAGTGGTGGAGGATTACGCGCGGTTGTTGGAGTTGGCGGAGTATCAGCAGGTGTTGCCCCAAGAGCATTTGACGTTGCTCAAGATCAATATCTCCTGGCAGACGTGGTACCCGGCTTGTTCCACGACGCCCTGGCAGTTGGAAGGGGTGATCCGCCCGTTGCAGCAAGCGGGTTATGAGCTCTTGGGCGTGCATAACGATACGGTGGTGGTGGATACGGGCGATGGGGAGCGGAACAATAAGCAGCGCTACGTGACGGATAAGTACGGCGTGCCTTGCACTTACATCTACAAACCAGAGGCTAAGTGGGTGCGTTACAAGCCGCAAACGCCTTTTTTGGTCTTGGATGAGGTCTATCCGGAGGGGGTTTATATTCCGGAGATTTTGATCGGCAATAATATCATCCAGTTGCCCACGACCAAGACGCACGTCTTCACGACGATCACGGGCGCAATGAAGAACGCCTTTGGCGGGTTATTGGGCCGTAAACGGCATTGGACGCACAGCGTGATCAATGAGACGGTGGTGGATCTCTTGCAGATCCAGCAGGAGATCCATCCGGGGTTGTTCGCGGTGATGGATGGGACTTTTGCGGGCGACGGGCCTGGCCCGCGCGCGATGCACTGGCACGAGAAGAATGTGTTGTTGGCTTCGGCGGATCAGGTGGCGATTGACGCGGCTTCGGCCACGCTCCAGGGTTTTGACGCGCTGGAGTTGCCCTTTATTCGCATTGCGCATGAGCTGGGACTGGGCGTCGGCGATCCCCGAGAGATTGAGTTCGTAGGCGACATGGACGCCGCCGAGGAGCGGTGGAATTTTGACCAGGAAGATACGTTCGCCAGCCGGGGTCAGAAGATGATCTATCATGGCGCGCTCAAACCATTTGAGAATCTGCTCCTGCGCAGCCCGCTGGTGCCCTGGTCGTATTTTGCCAGCAACTTCTACCATAACGTCTACTGGTATCCCGTGGTGGGTCGCCAGCGCGTCGAGGCGGCGTTGGAGACGCCGTGGGGCCAGCTCTTCGCGGAATATGGCGCCGACGCGGGTTTGGAAGGCGCGGTCTTGCCCAGCGTGGAGCGGAAGACTTTGGGACAAGGGTTGGCGTTCTTGGGGGCGGCCGGGTTGGCGGCGGCTGGGTTGGCGGCGGTGGTGAAGAAGTCGAAGGTCAAAAGTTGAAAGTCAAAGGTCGTAAGGCTGTCACGGTATTGGTGAACAGGGATTAGGGAAAAGGGAAGACGGGCCACTCTCGCTGGACGGGTAATGTGCCGATTTGCAATTTGGTTAGCGTCATGCAGTAGGAGAGGTGAGCCCCAGCCGCACGGGCATAAAGCGCCTGTGCTACGGAGCGGCGCCCACTGAAGCGGGCTAGCCCCATTTATGGAGCGTAACTTCGTAGCCCGTGGTCTTTAGCCACTGTCAATCAATAACATTAAATATCTGCGTAATCTGCGGATGCCTTCTATCATAAGGAGCACCATGCTCACCATACTGATCATTCTTTTCTTGAGTTTCGCGCCGATGTTACTCTACGCTTTCTTCCTCTGGTGGCTGGATCGCTACGAGAAGGAGCCGTGGTTGCTCTTGGCCTTTTCCTTTTTCTGGGGCGCGCTCCCGGCGGTTATCCTTTCGGTAATTCTGGAGCTGCTATTTGATATCCCCAACACGGCCTTCGCCAGCAACCACACTCTGATCTACAATTTGCTGGGCGGCGCAGTGACCGCGCCCTTAGTCGAGGAGAGTCTAAAGGCCGTAGCTGTGCTCGGCTTGCTCATCTTCTTCCCCCGTGAGATCGATAGCCCCATTGATGGGGTGATTTACGGGGGCATGGCCGGGTTCGGTTTCGCGGCGGTGGAGAATCTGCTCTATTTCATCACCGCTTACGGCGATGGTGGGTTGATCGGAACGTTCTGGCTGGCGTTCCTTCGCGCCGGCGTCTTTGGCCTCAATCACGCCATGTACACCGGCTTCACTGGGTTGGGCATCGCCCTGGCTTTAGAATACCGGCAGCGGTGGTTTAGATGGCTTTTACCCCCTCTCGGGTTAAGTCTGGCTGTCTTTATCCATGCCTACCATAATACCCTGGCCACCTTCTGGAGCCATCTGGAAAACGGGGCTTCCCTCTTCGTCGCCATCATCAGTGATTGGAGCGGGGTTTTGCTCCTCATCCTGGTCGCCATCTGGGCGCGGTGGTTGGAGCAAGGGCGGCTGGTCGCTTTTCTCAATAGCCAAGCCGCTACGTATCAAATTCCTGCCGAAGAGCTGGCGATCCTGATCTCGCCCCGGCAGCGCGAGAAAATGCGCTGGCAAGCGCTATTCAGGGGGAATTTCCAACAGTGGTTCAGGTTGGGGCGTTATTTCCAGCTGATTACGGAAGCTGCTTTCAGCTGGCACCGCGCCGGACAGGGCGACGTAAAATCGGCCGCCGACTTGGGGGAAATCGCGGTCCGGTTACGTGAGGTGCAGGGACAGGTCACAAGTCTAAAGTCTAAAGTCGTAGGTTGAGGGGGAATATGCTGGCGAAAGTTAGGAGTGCGGCCGTGTTGGGATTGGACTCGCAACCTATCGAGGTGGAGGTGGATATCCGGCGCAGCGGGCAGGCGGGGATTATGACCATCGTGGGTTTGCCCAACGCCGCCGTCCGCGAGAGTGGGGAGCGGGTGCGCGCGGCCGTTCGGAATAGCGGCTTCGCTTTTCCCGGCAACAAGCGCGTCACGGTTAATCTAGCGCCGGCCGATTTACGCAAAGAAGGCCCGTCATACGATCTGCCCATCGCGCTAGGCGTGCTAGCGGCCAGTGGACAGTTGCCGCCCGCCGCGTTGGAGGGCGCGGTCGTCATCGGTGAGCTCTCCCTGGATGGCTCATTGCGTCATGTGCGTGGCACACTGCCCGTGGCGGATATGGCTCGCCAGCGGGAGATCAAGACGCTCTACGTGCCCGCCGTGGACGCGCGCGAAGCGGCCCTCATCCCTGGCCCGGACGTCTATCCTGTCGCGTCGCTAGCCGCCTTGATCGAGCACTTGCAAGGATTCCAACTCATTGAGCCGCTCCCTTCCAACGCGGAGTTGCCGCCTCCGCCACCTCCGCCGGTCGTCGATTTCGCCGAGATCAAGGGGCAAGAACACGCCAAACGCGCTTTGGAGGTTGCCGCGGCCGGCGGACACAATCTGTTGATGATGGGGCCACCCGGCGCGGGCAAAACCTTGATGGCGCGCGCGTTGCCTGGCATCATGCCTCAACTTTCATTGGAAGAGGCGCTGGAGGTTACGCGCATCTACAGCATCTCCAACAAACTACCACCAGATACACCGCTGATTCAGCTGCGTCCCTTCCGCGCTCCGCACCACACCATCAGCCACGCGGGATTGGTGGGGGGTGGACATTGGCCGCACCCCGGTGAGATTAGTCTGGCCCACCGGGGCGTGCTCTTCTTGGATGAGTTGCCGGAGTTCGCCCACCGGGTGCTGGAGGTTATGCGTCAGCCGTTGGAAGATAAAGTCGTCACCATCAGCCGCGCGCAAGGCAGTCTCACTTTTCCGGCTAACTTCACCCTGATCGCGGCTATGAATCCTTGTCCGTGCGGCTACTATGGCGATCCCCAGCACGAGTGTACTTGCTCGATGGGAAGCATCCAACGTTACCGCAAACGCATCTCCGGCCCGCTGCTGGATCGCATTGATCTGCACGTTGAGGTGCCCCGCGTGCCCTACGACAAGATTACCAATGACGCGCGCGGTGAGAGCTCGGATTCCATCCGTGTCCGGGTGGAGAAAGCCAGACGCCGTCAGCAAAAGCGGCTCGCCGAGCTAGGAATGGCTTGCAATGCCGATATGGGGCCGGGAGAGTTGCGTCAATTCTGCCCCCTCAAACAAGATGCGCAGGCGTTAATTCGCGCCGCCATGCGCCAAATGCAGTTGAGCGCACGGGGCTATCATCGCATCCTCAAAGTTTCGCGCACCATCGCTGATCTGGAGGGTACCCCAGATATCCAGACCCATCATCTGGCGGAAGCGTTGCAGTATCGCACACGGGTCTTGACGCTGTAGGCTGTTGGTAAATCTACTGGAAAACCGTGAATTTCACCACGAAGGCGCAAAGATTTGAGAATTAACCGTCAGACCAAAGCTAATTTTTTCTTAGCGTCCTGGCGGAAAACCAAACTTTTCAGTAAAATCAATTAGTGGATTAAATATTAGGAGGATAACATGGCAGAAATTTTCATTGATACGGCCAAGATCACAGAGATAGAAGCCGCCGCCGCCTGGGGCATCCTGGATGGGGTGACGACCAATCCCACGTTGATGTTCCGCGCGGGGACGGCCAACCGTAAGGAGCAGACGCTTAAGATCGTGGAGATTGTGCAAGGTTCCGTGAGCGCGGAGGTGATCAGCACCGACGCTGCGGGGATGATTGAGGAGGCGCGGGAGATTCTTTCCTGGTCGGAGCATGTTTACGTCAAAATTCCTGCCATCGCGGAGGGACTTAAGGCGATGCGCGAAATTTCTACGTGGCCCAATGGGCGCATCAACGCGACATTGATCTTTTCAGCAAACCAAGCCTACTTGGTAGCGCGAGCCGGCGCGAGTTACGCTTCTATCTTCATGGGGCGGCTGGATGATGCTGGCCTGGACGGCATCCAAGTACTCCAGGAGACGCGCCAGATCTTCGATAATTACGGGCTGACCTGCAAAGTGCTGGCAGCCAGCATTCGCAGTACCTACCACGTCACCCAATCATTACTGGCGGGCGCGGATATTCTCACCATGCCCTATGGCGTGCTCCAAAAGATGATCTCCAGTCCCTTCACCGATGCTGGCCTGGCGAAATTCTTGGCGGATTGGGAGAAAGTGGCGGGGAAGTAATCTAGTAATAAAAGGGCTACGAGTTGGGAGCCTCCTACGGAGGCTGACAATCAGGCCCGGAAGGCCTTACAGCTCGTAGCCCGCACGTAAACGTGCGGGTAAATGTTGGATTAACTCTGCTAAAAGCAGAGTTGCAAATTTGATATTGTTATATACAATAGCGGATAGGTATGAAAATTCATTCATTATTCTAACGTCTTGACAACTGTTTTTCCTATGGTAATCTTTTGTAATCTTGTGATCCCCAAAATGGAGGAATAATTATGGTATCTCGATCTCGTGCTGAACGGATGGTAGAACGGCTACGTGATTTGCAAATCAGTAGTCCAGATATTGAGGCAGCGGCTATCGTTAGTGTGGATGGTCTTCCGATTGCTTCGTCGTTACCTCAAGGGATAGAAGAGGATCGCGTTTCCGCTATGTCTGCCGCGATGCTTTCGTTGGGTGAACGCATCGCCAGTGAGTTGGGACGTGGCATGTTGGACGAAGTTTACGTAAGAGGCGAGAAGGGCTACGTTATCCTCCGCGCAGTAGGAGAAGAGGCAGTTCTCACCGTCTTGGCACGCCAACAGGCTAAGTTGGGCTTACTCTTCTTAGACATGCGCCGTGCCGCTGAAGAATTCTCGGTTATTCTTTAAGGGAGGCTCCCATGACTAATAAGATGCCAGAACCCAGTGGATTTTACTACCCCGACCGTTTTGCATTGATTCTCTTGAACGCACTGGAAGAGATTATGGGGCGCAATGGATTAAATGCTGTCTTGAATATGGGGGGGTTGAGTGATTGGATCGAAAACCCCCCACCGGACGACATGAAGAAGAAGGAATTTGACTTTGCCTACATGGCAGCTCTCAATGAGGCTCTGGAGGAGATGTATGGGCCGCGCGGTGGACGTGGTTTGCAACTCCGGCTAGGGCGCGTGCTCTTCGCCGAGGGGCTGGCCAATTTCGGTGCATTGGTTGGCGCCAGTGATTTGGCGTTCAAAGTGTTACCGCTTAAGGCAAAGTTGAAGGCCGGGCTACCGGCTATTGCGCAAGTTTTTGATTCCTTGAGCGATCAAACCTCCTACGTAACCGATCCCGGCAGCGATCATTATCTCTACCACATCGCCCGTTGTTCCATGTGTTGGGGACGCACGTCAGATCGCCCGGTATGTTTTATCGCTGCGGGTATCCTTGAGGAAGCACTACGCTGGATCAGCGGGGGCCATACATTCCGCGTTGATGAGATTACTTGTATTGCGATGGGCGATGAAGAGTGCAAATACGCTGTCTATAAGGAGCCTTTGGGCTGACGTTTAACTGCCTGATTTAGGTTTAATTTTAAGGTTGGGAATTTATGCCCATTGATGATGCTCTGTTGGCGGCAGGAGAAGAATCTCCCCATCGTATTCTGATAGTAGAAGATAATCCCAGCACCTCAGATATGTTGGTTTCATATTTCGCTTCGTTGGATTATGAAGTATCTCATGCCGCTTGGGGACAGGATGCGCTAGTACTTGCTTCAGAATCTCCCCCAGATTTAATAATCCTAGATATTCATCTGCCGGATATTGATGGCTACGAGATTTGCACACGTTTACGGGATCAACGCCGCACCAAAAATGTCCCGATTATCTTTCTCACCGAACGCAGTGAGCGTATGGATCGACTCATGGGCTTAAATTTGGGAGCGGTGGATTATATCACCAAGCCTTTTGATGTGCAGGAGTTGCGCTACCGAGTTCGCAACATTTTGAATCGGGAAGATATCAATACCTTATTGCACCCGATTACGGAACTGCCTATTTCCACATTGGTGGAAGAAGAGATTCGGGAGATGCGCGAGGCCGGCAACTTATGTTTGGTGGGACTGCAACTCCAGGGATTGAAAGATTTTGGAGATTTCTACGGATTCGTCACGCATGATGATGTGTTGCGGGCTGTATCGCTTATCCTTAAAAGCACCGCCGCGGAAGTCATGAACGAGGAACCTTTTGTAGGACAATTATCCGCCTACGAGTTCGTGATTATTATTCCCAGCAACCAACATTATTTGGTGGTGGGCCGCTTGCACCAACGTCTGAATGAGGCTGTTTCTTTCTTTTATCCACGCCAAGATTGGGAAAATGGGACTTGCCGGGATGGTTCTCCTATTCCTAAACTAGTTTTTAATATGCAGAAGCTCTCAATTGAGCTGATACCCGCCAAAGTAAATATTAATACATTGCGAGAGGCTTTGTTTTACCGACAAGAGGCGTAAGCAGAGTGAATTGCTACAGGGCCCAGAGGAACTCCCTCTTGGCCCTGTTTTGTTGTATGTAGGGAAATTTCTTTTTTATGGCGAAACCTCTTTGCACTGCTCAAGTTCCCATATATCGCATGTAAGGAAGAAGGACGGAGACCATGAAGAACTATATGCAAAATCCCTGGGTGGTTATTCCCACCTATAATGAGGCTGGCAATGTGGCGGCCCTGGCTAACGCGCTCTTGGCGTTAGCTGTACCGACGTTGCAGGTGCTTTTTGTGGATGATGATTCACCTGACGGCACAGGAGAATTGTTGGAGGAACTGACCCAGCGCTTTCCAGGGCGGGTACATGCATTGCATCGCACCGGCCCACGGGGGTTAGGTCGCGCTTACATCGACGGTTTCCGGCACGTTCTGGCTAAAGGAGCGACGGCGTTGGTGCAGATGGATGCTGATTTCTCTCATCAGCCGCAAGAGGTGCCGCATTTATTTGCCGCCCTGGAGACCGCCGATCTGGTCGTCGGTTCGCGGTATGTAGCCGGCGGCAGCATTGACCCCACTTGGGCGGTACAGCGACGAATGCTCTCTTCCGGGGGGAATTTATACGCACGGCTCGTCTTAGGATTGCGCGCAGTCCAAGACGCCACCGGAGGTTTCCGCGCCTGGCGTCGTGAAACACTGTGGGGCATTGGATTAGAACGTATCCACTCGCAAGGTTATATTTTCCAGGTGGAGACGACCTACGTCGCGCACCGGCTAGGCTACAAAATAGTGGAGATCCCCATTTTCTTCCCTGACCGGCAGGTGGGCGAATCCAAAATGGATCTTAAAATCAAAGTTGAGGCGACCTTGCGCGTCTGGGACGTCTGGCGACGGCACCGCCGGCTAACGTTACAGGATCGTCTCACGGAGTCCCCATGATGCAACGTTACAGAACTGATTTATTCTTGATACTGGCCCTCTTGTTACTCCCCCTCCTCCTTTTTGCTCCCGTCTCATTGGGGAATAAAACACTGCTTCCCGCCGACACGCTTTACTCCTTTGAACCTTATCAAGCAGCAGTGAAGATTGAGCAGCCACAAAACCCGCTTTTAGCCGACTTGGTGCTGGAAAATTACGTCTGGCAACGCTTTATCGTGAAGAGTGTCCGCGCCGGGCAACTACCGCTCTGGGATCCCTTTCTCTTTACCGGCCATCCTTTTCTGGCTAATGGGCAACATTCCGCACTTTACCCGTTGCGTTTGGTTTTTCATCTCTTCCCCCTACCTCGCGCTTATGGCATATTCATCGTGCTCCAGCTGGGACTGGCCGGAATTTCGAGCTATCTGCTGGGCCGTACTATGCACGCCACCAGGCTGGGCGCGTTCCTCGCGGGGATCACCTTCCAATTCAGCGGTTTTTTGGTTGTCTCGGTGGTACATCCCATGATTGTGGCGGCGGCCGCGTGGCTGCCGTTGCAATTGACGCTGGTGGAACTCACTATTCGACGTCGGCCATTCCGGCACGCGGAACGGGCGATGCTCCCCTGGGCTGTATGCGGCGCGCTTAGCATTGGTCTCCAGATGCTGGCCGGACATGCTGAGATCACCTATTTTTCTCTCTTGGTGGTGGGAACATTCGCCGCTTGGCGTTTGCTGCATGGCGTCATAACGTTACCGCGCGAGCAATGGCGGCGCGAGGTGCTCAGCCCGGCGTTGGGATTGCTGCTCATGGTCGTGCTGGGATTGGCGTTGGGGGCGGTACAATTCATCCCGCTTTACGAGATTGTACACGCGAGTTTTAGGCAGGACGCGGTGACGCTCCAAGAGGTGCTGGGATGGGCTTATCCTAAACGGCGCATTCTCACTTTCCTGACCCCTAATTTCTTCGGGAATCCCACCCACCGCACGCTGCGCGATATCTTCAAGGGGGAACTTCTTAGGGCGACCACCAATGCGCACGGCGAACCGCTCAGCGCCTTTGATTGGGGCATCAAGAATTACGTGGAGGGTGGCGCATACTTGGGCTTGCTGCCACTCCTGTTGGCTTTCGTGGCCATCTTCAAACCGGCAAGCGAGGGAGCGAGAAAGCGAGAAAGCGCGGGGGCGAAAAGGCGAGGGGGGCTCTGGCGTCTACGGGCTTGGTTTTTGCAGCCTTATGTGCCTTACTTCACCGGTCTGGCGCTCTTTTCGCTGGGTTGCATCTTTGGGACACCGCTCTACGCGATCGTCTATGCGCTGCCGCTTATCAATCAATCTCATTCGCCGTTTCGTTGGGTCTTCCCGTTGACCGTGGCGGTATCCGCGCTGGCGGCGCTGGGCGCGACGACGGTTAGTCGCTACCGTCGCACTCACGGCCCGGAGGGCGGAATCCTGGTGGTGCGCCCTCGGTCCCGGTATTTGCGTCTCGTATTCTGGGGCACGGCCCCCAATCTGGTGAGTCTGCTCGCGGTGACGGCTATCTGGGGCGGAGGGCTGCTCTTAGGTGGCTTGTGGGCTTCACGCCTCTTCTTCGCGCAGCTCGAACCGCTGGTGGAAAAAGTTTTCTGGTCAATGGCGAAGGCGGCTTATGCTTTCCCCGACCCGCGCGCCTTCTATTCCTATGAATTCCACTGGCTCCAGCAGAGCGCGCTACTGCTGATCATCACCGGTATTGCGCTGCGTGTCTCGCGTTGTCCCATCTATCTGCCGCACACCGACCGCCGCCGTCCAATTTGGGAGTTGTTGGCGGTGGTAGTGTTGGTGGTGGATTTGCTCACCTTTGGCATCGGGTTCAATCCCCAGGTTGATCCGGCATTGTTGGATTACACCCCGGAGGTAGTGCAGTTCCTCCGGCAGGATCAGGGACTCTGGCGTTTCTCAACCTTCGATCCACATGGACAGAAGCTCTTCAATGCCAACGCCGGCATGTACTTCGATTTCCAGGATGTGCGCGGTTACGATAGTCTCTTCACGGCGCAGTACGCCCGTTACATGGGCTGGATTGAACCGCAAGGCGAGTTGCCCTACAATCGTATCGCGCCTTTTACGCAATTTTCCAGCCTGGATAGTCCGCTCACCGATCTGCTCAATGTGAAGTACATCTTTACCGACGTGGAGATACCGCTGCCCCGTTACCGCGAAGTCTACCAGGATGAAAGCGGGCGCGTCTATGAGAATCTGGGCGTGATGCCCCGTGCTTTCACCTTGCCGCAGAGTGCTACCTTAGCGGTTCCCGACGTGGAGGCGGTAGGCGAGGCGGTCTTGGAATATGATCCCCGGCATTACGTGCTGGTGGAGGAATCTCCGCACGGTTGGAGTGACGGCGCGCCGGTGCGCTTCTCCGCCGCACCGCAAGCCGCCGAGCCGCAAGCGCAGCCCGTGGTCGCCTACGAGGGTAATCAAGTAGTGATCGAAGCCACCGTTGACGAGAACTCCTGGCTGGTGTTGGGTGACGCTTACTTTCCCGGCTGGAAGGTCTTCGTGCGTCCACAGGGTACCGGCGAGGACGCGGAAAACGAGTCTTCCATCGCTCGCGTGGCGGGGAATTTCCGGGGAGTGCAACTAGAGCCGGGAGACTGGACCATCCGCTTCAAGTATAGCCCCGACAGTGTCAAATTCGGGGCGTTCATCTCCTTCTTGGCCGGGATGATTCTCTTCTTTTTAGGCGTGCTCTGGTTTTGGCGTCGCACCTATCGTGAAACCGAGAAGCAAACAGCCATCCAGCGCATCGCCAAAAACAGCCTGGCTCCCATTCTTCTCACTCTTTTCAATCGGGCGGTAGATTTCGCCTTCGCCGCGCTGATGCTGCGCATTCTAGGCCCGGCCAACGCCGGCGATTATTACTACGCTATCACTCTCTACACCTGGTTTGACATCATCACCAACTTTGGGCTGGACGCTTACCTGATGCGCGAGGTGGCGCGGCACCGCGAACAAGGAGCGCGGTATCTTTTTAACGTCACCGCGCTACGGCTGATATTGAGCGTAGTGGGTTTGCCTTTGCTGGCCGGCTTTATCGCGTTACGGCAGAATTTCTTCGCCGCGCCGGTATCCATGCAAGCCCTCACCGCTCTGGGCTTGCTCTATCTAGGCCTCATCCCCGGCTCCATCTCCAAGGGGCTGACCTCACTTTTCTACGCTTATGAGAAAGCCGAATATCCGGCGGCTATCTCCACCATCTCCACGTTGCTCAAAGTCATCTTGGGAACCGTAGCGCTCTTTTGGGGATGGGGCATTGTGGGACTAGCCGGGGCTTCCATCCTGGTCAACCTGGTCACGGTGAGTAGCTTGGGGATCTTAACCGCCCGGCTTCTCTTCCGTCCGGCATGGCAACCGGAGCAGTCGCTCTGCCGCGAGATGCTCGGTGAGTCCTGGCCCTTAATGATCAACCATCTGCTAGCTACCCTCTTCTTCAAGATAGATATCTTCTTGCTGGAGGCCCTGCGCAGTAGCGCCATCGTGGGTTTGTACAGCACCGGGTATAAATTCTTGGACGCGCTCAATGTAATTCCTGCCATGTTCACGTTAGCCATCTTCCCGGTGCTCTCGCGACAAGCCAGAGAAGAACCGGCCAAACTCCTCCGCTTCTACCAACTGAGCGTCAAACTGCTGTTGGGATTGGCACTGCCGGTCACCGTCTTGACCACCCTGGTCGCACGGGAGATGGTCTATCTCTTGGGCGGCGCGGAGTATTTACCTGGTTCCATGTTCGCCCTGCAACTGATGGTCTGGTCTATGCCCATCGGGTGGATCAATAGCCTCACCCAGTACGTGCTCATCGCTTTGGATCGCCAGCGGTATCTCACCCGTGCTTATCTGTTGGGCTTTGCGTTTAGCCTGGGCACCAACTTGATCTTCATACCGCGTTATGGCTACCGTGCTTCGGCCATCATCCACATCTTCGCCGAATTGGTACTCTGCATACCCTTCCTGGTGGGTTTGCAGCAGCAGGTAGCTGCTCTCAAGTGGAAAGAGATTATCGGCAAACCGCTGGTGGCCCTGGGGGGAATGTTGTTAGTCGCCACACCCTTGTTCGTGATAGGACGTTGGTGGGCATTTATAGGAGCCTTGTGCGCCTACCCCCTGGTCGTCTGGCGCATTAACTTACTCGCGCCGGAAGAACGTAAAATGCTAAGTACCCTTTTCCACCGGTAGGAGAGCGCGTGATATAATGATTTGTGGAATTTTACCACAACGACATAGGTAACTAGCTTTGTGCAGTGAAGTCAACTTTAGCCCTCTTGATGAGAACATCAAATTTTTGAGGAGTAGAAATGGAACTATCACAGATTGAACAGATGGTGCGTTTTCTAGACGAAGAACGCAAAAAGGATAAGGTCCTCATCTCCCAACTCCAGGAACGCACAGAGCAGCAGCGACTCACCGTTGGTGTGCAGGCAGAGAGAATAGAAAAATTGCAGCAGCAGCTTGATTTCGCGGAAAGCGATCTCCGGCGCACCGATAATTACCCCGATATGATAGATAAAGCTCACCGCGAGTTGGTGAGCGATTTGGAGACACTTAAAGATAAATTGCGCCGGCAGAGGACCGAAAGCGACCGCCTGCGTCAGTCAGAAATTGAGACCTTGGTTCAAGGCATCGGAGATCTGGAGAAGAAGTTGCGTGTGCTCCCCCGTTACGACGAAGCTTTACAAGCCCGGGCGGAGGGAGAACGCAAATTGCAGACACGGGTTCAAACCATCGGTATTGAATTGCGCGATTTGTCCACGTTTACTGATGACCGCTTGCAATCTATCACTTACTTGGAAGAGCAACGCCGTGCCGATGCTCGCCAACTGGCTTCCCTGGCCGGGGATGTATCTGCTTTGAGAACTCCACTGAATGAGCTTACCGTCAAAAATGCTCACTTAGAGGATAGTGTGCGTAAACTACCCGGGCGAGTGGAAGAAGCGATCAACATCGCCAAATCTTATGACCCGCGCATTGAAGAATTGCGTGTGGCGGATTTCAAGCGTGAGCAGCTGTTAAAGAGATTCACTGAGCAAGCGGCGGAAATGGAAGAAACCGTCACGCGCATTGTGGAAAGAAGCCAGCAATACAGCTTGATCTCTAATCAGATTGAGCAGGGTATGAAGGGATTGGAATCTTTCCGTACCCGGATTGAGAGACGTCAAAATGAGGTCACGGAGATGCAGCGGCTGACTGAAGAGCGTATGAAGCGGCAATGGGAAGAATGGCAGACTATTTTCACCAAAGATTGGCAGAAGCGGCAGGTGACAGAGGCGGATCATTGGCGCCGGCAAGATTTAGCTAATCAGAAATCCGTCACCGCGTTGGCGGGGTTGGATGCCAGAACTGACATGTTGTATGCAGAATCTCTGGCTCTCTGGGAAGAACTGCGGGATACTATTGAGCGGTGGCGCAAATCAGTAGTGAGTACGTTAACTGAAAATCAAGTAGCTCCTGCTGAACATCTTAAGCTTTTACGTAACTTTGAAGAGGAACGGCGCCGAGAGCTCCTCTAAAAATGGCCGTGGGGAATGGTGCGCTAGGTCGCTAATGCGCGTTTTATTTGCCGACTTGCCATTCCCCACCCACCATGACCTGGGAGATTGCGGTTTCTAGCAGTACGTCCGGTGGTAAACTGAAGATGTCGCGGTCCAATACAACTAGATCGGCCAGAAATCCTGGTTTTAATAGCCCCAAGTAAGTTTCCATGCCGACCGCATAGGCCGAACCCCAGGTATAAGCGCGTAACGCGGCTGTTAAAGTGAGCCGTTGTTCGGGGCGCCAGCCGTTCGCGTCAGGCGCACCGCTGACCTCGTGACGGCGCGTCACCGCCGCGTATAACCCCAGCAGTGGCTCGAACTGCTCGATGGGCGCGTCCGAGCCAAACGCTAGCACCGTCCCCGCGTCTAGCAACGAGCGCCAGGCGTAGGCGTTAGCCGTGCGTCTCCCCCAGTAGCGTTCCGCCATGAATTGGTCATGTGGCGCGTGGAGGGGTTGCATCGCCGCCACGATTCCCAACTCGGCCAAGCGAGGTTGATCTGCCGGGTCAATCAAGTGCACATGTTCTATGCGGTGCCGTAGAGATTGATCGAGCGGACGTACCTTTTCCAGCGCATTCAGTACCATCCGGTTGGCTCGG
>JAYELZ010000011.1:0-6788 GCA_034717835.1 Chloroflexota bacterium | reverse complement strand
TTTTTCGACCACCATGTTGGCAGCTCGCAGATCCTTTGGTGCTCTCAATAGTGATGCTGTAATCCCCGTGCTCATTCCTTTGCACCTCGGTTATTTTCACTTCAGGGAGATCCAAGGGGAATGTGAGCGTATTACCTGAGTTTTGGCTCATGGTGTCCAGGGGAGTTGCTCCTAAAATGTGTGTTGTTTTCTGCCATTATACGCCTATTTGGGGAGATTACCCCGTGAATTCCTAGAGACTCTTTTATTTTTAACCTAATCTAAGGAGAAAACAGATCATGAAACAGACAAACATCTTGATAATTGGTGGTGGCCCGGCGGGATTGGTGGCGGCTAGTACGGCGCGCACTTACTATCCAGAGAAGGAGATTACCCTGGTACGAAAAACGGATCGCACGCCTGTTCCTTGTGGTATTCCCTACATCTTCAATCGGTTGGAGGGAGTAGACCAGAACTTGATTCCCGATGGCAGTCTGGATGCCCAGGGAATTAAGTGGTCGGTGCGTGAGGTGATCAAGATCGAGACGGAAGCGCATCAGGTAATATTCGCAGATGGTGAGAAATTAGGCTACGAGAAATTGGTGTTGGCTACCGGCTCTACCGCTGTGCGGCCGCCGATCCCCGGCGCGGAGAAAGAAGGCGTCTTCGTGGTCAAGAAGAGTCCTTCCTATTTGCGCCGGCTGCGCGCGGCAGTATTGGCGGCTAAAAATATCGTGATTATCGGTGGGGGCTTCATCGGCGTAGAGTTTGCCGAAGAAATTTCGCAAATGGAAAACAAGAGTGTCAGCATCGTGGAGATGTTGCCGCGTTGTCTCTGCACGGCTTTTGATGATGAAATTTGCGAGGTTGGTGAGGCTGAGTTAAAGCGTTTGGGCGTCACGTTTTACATGGAAGAGAAAGTGACCCAGATTGCGGGTGAAGGTAAGCTGGAAGTAGTGTTGGCAAGCGGCAAACGCCTGCCCGCCGACTTGGTGCTCATCTCCGTCGGCGCGCGGCCCAATGTCGAACTGGCCGCTGAAGCAGGGGTGGAAATTGGATTTAGCAAGGCCATCTGGGTGGATGAGTATATGCGCACTCCCACTGCTGATGTTTTTGCCATCGGCGATTGCGCCGAGAAGAAAGATTTCTTCACGCGGAAGACTACGCAGGTGATGTTGGCTTCTACCGCATGCACCGAGGCCCGTATCGCTGGGGCGAACCTCTATAAATTAAACGTCGTGCGAGAAAAACAAGGTTCCTTGGCGAACTTCTCCACGCACTTGGGTGATGTGACCCTGGCCTCAGCTGGTTTGACGGAGCGCCGCGCCCGCGAGGAGAATTTTGATATCGTGGTCGGGGTCGGCAAGACCAAGAACCGTCATCCAGGTTCTTTGCCGGGCGCGCACTCCGTGATGGTGAAGCTGGTCTTTTCGGCGGATTCCCTGGTCCTTTTGGGCGGGCAGGTCAGCGGCGGGCAGGAGGCCGGTGAGCTGATTAACACTATTGCATTGGCTTTGCAGAACCTGATGACGGCCAATCAATTGACCGCCTTACAGGTAGCCACACATCCGTTATTGACCTCTGCTCCGACCACTTATCCGTTGGTGACGGCGGCTATGCAAGCTATCGCTAAGAGATAAACTCTAGCCGCATCGAAAGCCCGCCAACTCATTGAGTTGGCGGGCTTTTTTGGTATTTGTAATGTCATTCCGCCTTGCCTCACAAAATCGCGGCAAGGAGCAACAATCCCCCTTCTATGGCGAAGGTGATGGTGAAGAAGCGCCAGGAGCGCGGGGTATTGAAATTGCGGGTATGATATTCTGCTCCTCCGATGATCCCGGCGACGTAGAGCGTGGCCAGCGGCACCACGAGAAATTGCCGGATGAACAAACTCCCGCGATAGCTGCTCCCGTAATTCACGTAATCGCCCCAGAAGGGTAAGTAGATATTGAGCGCCAGGTCCACGGTTTGGGGGATGGCGATGAGGCCCACCACGGCACTGGTGAGCCAGAGTAATATCACGGTAAGCTGGCGTTGCATTTTCTGACGGTTGTTCGGCATCTCATTCCTCCGTTTGACATTGCCAGGGCAGCCAGACGTTCTGTCCCATCACTTGGCTGTGCAGGAGCTTTAAGTAAGGAGCGGGATCTAGCCAACCTTGATCCTCGAGCTCGCGCGGTAGCGGAGTATCGGTTTCGTTCGCTAAATCTACCAACGCAGCGGGGAAGGAGCCATCTTCACGGGCCGGGGTGATGACGAAAAATAGATAGGCCCAGATGTTTTGGGCTTGCCAGCGACCTTGATACCCCAGCAGTTCCCCTGCCTCGACGGGGACATCCACGCTTCCCGGCGGAAAACTTGAGGAGATAAAGGATTCCTCGTCTTGACGGTCGCTCATTCCCTGATAGACGGTCCAGATTTTCTCGCCAGGGTGCAGCGGGTCGATGTGTTGGATGGCGACGGTATCGTTCCAGTAGCTGCGCCGGGTTAACCAGCCCTCGGCTACGGCGTAAACTGGCACGGTACCCGGCTCCCCTGTGGCCATGAACCCCAAGCCGCGACTGAACCACCACATACCGCGATCACTGCGGGTGGGCAACCGCCACGGGGCGGACGGACAGCGCCCCTCTGCGGGCAGCCGGTTGATTACGGCGCTGCGCGGTTGGTAGACCAGGGTGTCGGCCCGTGAGTGCGTGAGTGTGTAGTCATGTTGGATGGCCTCCAACATCTCTGGAGTCCAACGGGTTTTGTAGACCTCCGCGTGGGGGAAGTGGTGAATCATAATTAACGGGAACTTCCCCGCGTGGATGTCGGCCAGTAGCGCGCTCTGATCCCAGCGCCCGGCGTTAGCTAATTGGGTCATCTCAAACGGTTGGATGTAAAGCGGGCGGTCTTGCAGGGTCAGGAAGCCCATGTACTCGTCGGCTAACACCGGGCCGGGGTGCTCGCTGACCAGTTGATACAATTCGCGTTGATTTTTCTCCGCTTTGACGCGCCATTTGAGCTCGGTTACGGGGTGTTCCAGGGTCTGTTGCAGCAGCCCGCCAGCTTGCATACTCACTAAAATTAGGAGTACCGCGTGCAGAGGAGCTTGCCACCAACGTCCTCGCGTTGCTCCTGCCGCACTCCAGGCCACCAGGGCGCCTGTCACCAGACTGAGCGCGGCGGAAAGTTCCACCAGGTAGTTGACGTTGGAGCCAATTTTGCCGACAGTCGCGGCGGAAATCAAACTCCCGATGAGATAGGGGGCCACTAACGGCCACGCGCTCACCCGGCGCGGCACACAGAGCAGGAGCAGACCTCCCGCCAATAGGAGCGGTGCGCGGGTGGCGAGCTCCTGAGCATAGCGCCACAACGTCGCGCTCTCAAAGGTGTTGACGTTGGCGGTGATGATGTTGAGGATAAAGCCGCCTTGCGTCAGCCCGTTGAGTGCGAGTAGCAGGAAGAGTCCGGCCCCGCCGACCAGCGCGGCTAGCGTGAGGGCTTTTTTCCAGCCTTCCGTGGCCCACAACCAGACAAAAGATGCCAGCGGCGCCGCCAGGCCGTAAGTCTGGCGCGTGTAAATGGCCGCCAGCAGCAGGAGCGCGGTCAGCCATAACCCGCGCCGGTCGGCGTGATAGCGCGAGACTACGTAGAGGGCGGCGCTGCTGCAGGCCAGCCCCAACATATCCACCCGCGCTAGCGCCGACCAGCCGACCACGTAGCGGAAGGTTAGGAAGAGGATGCCGCTGAGCCAGGCGGCTTGGCGATTCTTCGTGTGGGTGTGGATGATCAGTCCCAGGAAGAGCGCCGTAGCCAGCGTGCTGAACACGGCAATCGCGCGCCCTGGCAGGAAAGAGGGGCCACAGAGCTTGATAAACGGTGTCATCGCCAGCACGTAGAGCGGCGGGTAGTTGGCAATAGTGTAGGGGGGCGTGGAGAGGTCGGCCTGGTAGATGTTCTCTCCTCCCGCCAGCCGCATGGCCTGATCTACCAGCGGCGCTTCCCCGTAATCCAGGGGGTAGGGATAGCCGAGTCCCATCACGGCGTGGATGCTGAAGATCAGGATGGCTACAGCGAGAAACATTCCGACAATGATTTGCGCGCCCTGCACAAGGTAGGGGCCTAAAGCGGTTAAGCTGGATTTCATGGGCATAACTCCCAACAAGCTAGCTTGCAGCGTGGCTTCTATACTACCTGTAGCTGGATGGCTGGCAAGTGGACTGCGGAACGGGCTGTTTTGTCAGCGGGAGAAGGAGAAAGAGCTGCGGGAGAATGCTAACTCCTTTCGGCACTGCCTGCTTGCTAGGGCTTGTTTCTCTTTTAAGTGAGGGTAGAATATGTAACATTATAATCATTTTCATTTCCATCATTATAGTTTATGAGGAGTGTACGATGGGTCGCCGAATTGTTGTAGTAACAGATAGTACAGCTAATTTACCGCCGGAATTTATGGCTCGGAATATGATTCCTACTATTCCGCTAACAATAGCTTGGGGAGGTGAGACTTATACCGATGGCGTGACATTGCCGGCGGAAACTTTCTACCGTTGGTTGGAAGAACGCGAGGAATTTCCGCAGACTTCGCAGCCGGCAGTCGGTGAATTTGTGAAATTCTTCCAATCTGTGGCGCAAAGGACGCACGCAGATGTAATTTTGGGGATCTTTATCTCTATGAGTATGAGCGGAACCATCGCGGCGGCTATCCAAGCTCAGCAGATGTTGCCGGAATTGCAGATTGAGATCGTGGATTCGCAATTTGTCTCCATGAGTTTGGGTTTCCAGGTCATCGAGGCGGTACAAGCGGCAGAGCAGGGTTGCTCTTTGGAAGAGATCTTGGCGCTGGTCGCGCGGGTGCGAGAGAATACCACCCAGCTTATTGCCGTAGACACGTTGGAATATCTGCATCGCGGCGGGCGCATTGGTGGTGCAGCGCGGTTGATGGGCTCTCTATTGCACCTTAAACCGTTGCTTCACATTGTTGACGGACAGATTGAGTCGTTGGAAAAGATCCGCACCCGTCAGAAGTGCCTTCGCCGTATGTTGGAAGTTGCAGAAGAGCAGTTGGCCGGTCGACGCCCCCTGGGAGTGAACGTTATTGATGTCCTGGCTGACGATGTTATTGACGAATTTACCGATGAAGTGGTGGAGCGTCTGAATCCGATCAATTTATACAGCGTCCTGGCTACGCCGGTAGTGGGGGGTCACGCCGGGCCGGGCACACTGGGCTTGGGCTTTTATACTTTAGACTAGTTGTTCCACTGAGGAGGTTATACGCCGATGTTGATGGTAGAGCTTATTGAGAAGAAGCGCGATGGTGCGGCCTTAACCACGGAAGAGATCCAATTCTTTATCTCCGGCTACACGCGGGGTGAAATTCCCGATTACCAAGCCTCGGCCTTGTTGATGGCAATTTTGCTGAAAGGCATGGTAGCGCGTGAGATCGGCGATCTCACGTTAGCGATGGCGCACTCCGGGGAGTTGTTGGACCTCAAGGATGTGGCGCCGTTGGTAGTGGATAAACACTCGACGGGTGGAGTAGGGGACAAAGTTAGTCTGGTGATCGGCCCTGTGGTGGCGGCTGCCGGGCTGCCGGTGGGCAAGATGTCAGGACGGGGTCTGGGTTTCTCCGGCGGGACGTTGGACAAATTAGAATCCATCCCCGGATTTCGCGTCAATTTGAGCGTCTCCGAGTTCAAGGCGCAGGTACGCGAGATCGGCTTGGTCATCTCCGGGCAATCGGCCAATCTGGCCCCGGCGGATGGCAAGCTCTACGCTCTCCGTGACGTGACCGGAACTGTGCCCAGCTTGCCGCTGATTGTGAGCTCCATTATGAGCAAAAAGATCGCCTCCGGCGCCGATGCGATTGTGTTGGACGTGAAAGTTGGCTCCGGGGCTTTTATGAAGAACATCGCCGACGCTCAGGCGTTGGCCGAGGGCATGGTCCACATTGGGCAAGAGGTGGGGCGTAAGGTGACGGCGTTGATCTCCGACATGAACCAGCCGCTGGGTTGTGCGGTGGGGAATGCGCTGGAGGTGTGCGAGGCCATCCAGACGTTGCAGGGTGGTGGCCCCAGAGATTTCCGCGAGCATTGCTTGGTGGTGGCGGGCGAGATGCTGCTCCTGGGAGGCAAAGTAGCTGATGCGGCGGCGGGTAAAGCGCTGGCCGCCGAAATCATCGCCTCCGGCCGGGCCTGGGAGAAATTCCGCCAGATGGTCGCGGCACAGGGTGGCGAGCTCCGTTTTGTGGACGAGCCGGAACTGTTCCCGCCGGCCCGCTTTGTAAAAGAAATCCACTCCACGCAAGCTGGATATTTAGCCCGCGTGCAGACCGATCAGATCGGCATGGCGGTGGTGGGCTTGGGCGGCGGGCGCGAGAAGAAAGGCGATGCTATTGATCACGCTGTGGGTTTGGAGATGTTGGTCGAGGTGGGCGATCAAGTGGAGGTGGACGAAACCCTCTTTATCATCCACGCCAATGATGAGAGTGCGCAGGAGATTGCCGTGCGGCGCATCCTGAGCGCGCTGCATTTCTCCGCCGAGAAGGTGGAGTCATTACCGCTCTTTTACCAACGGATCCAATAGTGATTCTACTGGAAAAAGGTAAACGTTCAGGGGGCATCCCCAAAGACCTCCGAGGTTTAGCAGCTGGTACTCCTCCGTCAAAACCTCGGAGGTCTGAACGGTTACGGAAAAAGATTAGCTCACCACAGGGACACAGAGGACACTGAGAAAAGAATAGGTTTTAGGGTAAAAATACTTAACATTGCCTGTCAGAAGGTTAAATCTAACAGCTCTGTGCTCTCCGTGCTTCCGTGGTGAAATGCTTG
>JAYELZ010000010.1:0-6799 GCA_034717835.1 Chloroflexota bacterium | reverse complement strand
CAACCTGCGGAAGTCTTCTTCTACGGTCTCTCTCAGGCTGGGGCGATGTAATGCCGCCGCCGGATGATACATGGGGAAGTAAAGTTGCCCCGCCACTCGGCGCGGTTGTCCATGCACTAGAGATATTTTCTCCGCAGGGAAGGCACGGGACATCGAATGCCGACCCAGAGTCACAATAATCTGTGGTTGGATAATGGCAATCTGTCGTTCTAGGTAATCTCGGCAAGCCTCTACCTCGTTCGGTTTGGGGTCACGATTGCCGGGCGGACGACATTTGATCACGTTGCTCACAAAAACCTTTTGACGATCTATCTTCGCGCCAGCCAATAGTTCGTCGAGGAATTGTCCAGAGCGTCCTACAAAAGGTTCCCCTTTCTGATCCTCGTAAAAACCGGGGGCTTCTCCAATGAACATAATTTCAGCGTCTACTGGCCCGGCTCCCGGTACGGGATAGGTGCGCCCGGCATGTAACGGACAACGTGTACAATGCGCGATTTCTTGTTCAATGGCTGCTAAGGCTGCTTCTCTCGATTCCATAGATTTTCCTCCGAAAATAGTCGGGTAGTCTTTAGTCTTGTAGTCGAATAGTAATTTTCATGCTTGATTGGGGTGGTTCCCATATAGAGATTTCTTAAAAACATGGTTCCGTTGAAAAAAGGTATAGGGCAGAAGTAACACCTTACACAGAGCGACACTGAGAAAAGGCGGTCAGTTTTTGGCTTTTTCAGTAGCCTCAAATATGCAGTTCTCCGTATCTAGCCTTCAATCATTGGAACCTCGACTCTGTTTCTCGTGTAGGCTTTGCCGCTGAACGACTAGCAGCTGCCGATAACGTGTTCCAGTAATATCAGCATATAACAGTAGCGCGTCTTCGCCATTATGATAGTAATGGGACTTTCGTTCGGCGGTTTGAAACCCGTATTTGCTATAGAGCGATTGGGCGACATGATTAGAAGCTCGCACTTCCAAAACAACGCCGGTTAGACCAATATCCAGGGCCTTTTTCAATACGGTGATGAGTAATAATTCGCCAAAGCTCTGCCCTCGCCAATCAGGACGAACGGCTAAGGTACTAATATGCCCTTGATCCAGAGTTGCGCGCAATCCCACAAACCCGTAGATACATCTTTTCTTTCTCCACAGCCATTTACATGTACTCTGAGGGGGATTGCTCTCCAGGACGAAGTAATAGGTATCAGGGGTGAGGAGCACTTCCTGTATGTAGGCTTCTTGCGGCCAGGGGTCGAGAAAAATCTCTTGATCCAAGGCGGAAACTGCCGCTATGTCACCACTTTTCATGGGGCGGATGCGATAAGGACAAAAATCCATCTTGGTTTTAGCGGGCGTAGATTGGTACCAGCAACGCGGGATCGCCTACTTCACCAGCGCGGAGTTCGGCCCCAGCCAACTCTGCCAGAAAGCCGGCTCGTCGCAGATGTTGGGCGGGAACCGGAACCTCTACTTCCTCTTGCAGCGTGGCTAAGACCGCGTGCCCTTGTGCTGAAATTTCTCCTACGACAATCGCCGGTTCGCGGATCCGGCCGGGCATCTGCGCCCATTCCACAATATCGAGTTCGGTTTCGGCCTGCCAGCCGGCCACATCTTGATAGCGATAGCGCACGTAACCAATGCGTTTGCGTCCCACCGCCAAGATCGCATAAACTGCGCGGGGGCTAGGCGGTTGTGCCACCATTAGAATATCCAACGTAGTGATGCCAATGAGAGGAATCTGTTGCGTGAGAGCCATCCCTTTAGCCAGAGCTACTCCGATGCGGACTCCGGTATAGGAACCCGGCCCTTTACAAACTGCAATGGCGCTTAACTCCGCCGGGGATATTCCTATCTCTGTTAATAGATTGTTGATATGCGGCGTCAACGTCACCGTGTGGCGATTGATCGACTCCCAAGTAAACTCGCCTCGGAGAGTCTGCCCATCATGGAGCGCGATGCTGGAATGATTAGTAGCGGTATCTATAGCTAAGAGCATTATTTTCCTATTAGTTCCTTATGATATTGTTGCAACAGCACGGTATATCGCTCTCCAGTGGCTCGAAAGATCAGCGAGCGCCGGTATTCATCCAACCACCGGAACTCAACCCAGAGATGGTCTGTGGGGAAAATACCAGGAGCACGATTAGCCCACTCCACAACGCAAATGCTCTGCGCGGCTTCAAATAACTCTTCCAATCCCAGGTCTATAATTTCACCTGGCGTATTTAGCCGGTAGAGGTCAATGTGGTAGATCTTTTGAGCATCCTGTGGACGCTCATGGCGGCGCACCAGGACGTAGGAAGGGCTGATGAGACGAGTGCTCGCTCCCCAACCATGCCCCACACCTTGCGCGAATAGCGTCTTGCCCGCTCCTAATTCGCCTTCTAAAGCGATCACGTCACCGCCTTGCACCAGCGCGCCCAAACGCGCGCCCAGGCGGCAGGTCTGCTTGGGGCTGCGACTGATGAACTCAAAGGTTTGAGAGTCTAAAATAGGCATGGGGGCATTATACTATAAAGCGCGCGCGGCGTGAAAGAGTGTTCAGCATCATTTTCAGACCCGCGGGCTGAACTCGTGGCTATTCTCCCGGCACCCGCACCCGGAAGATTTCCGCTGCGTCCTCTGCCGCCAACACGAACCGTTCCACTAGCGCCGGGACGACGAAACTTGCTCCACGTCCATAAGCGGCCGTGTCTTTAGCCCAACGCAAATGTACGCTGTCCCGCGTGACCAAGTAGATCTCGATCCGCCCGCCGGTAACGATTTCCACACGCTCCCCGGCAGCTAACTCCCGGCGGCCGAGCTCGAATTCCGTCGCTGGGGTCCGGTAGATCACCCAGCCGGCCTCGCGCTCCCCGGCCGATACCGGCGCAGGTCCCATCCGTGGCGTGAGAATCTCCACCAGCGTCTCCACATCCTTGAACTTGGGCGTCAGCCCGGCGCGCACCACGTTATCGGAGTTTGCCATGCACTCAATGATGTTGCCGCGCAGATAGGCGTGCGGCACGCCGGCCTCCGTGTAAACTCCTTCGCCCGGCTGCAAATGGAGCAGGTTGAAGAGGAAGAGCGAGCAGAGTCCCACATCCGCGCCACCGTATTTGACGCGCAGCTGCAAGAAGAGGCGTTCCGTCTCGCTCAACGTTGACCGCCGTTCCGTCAGCCGGTGAGCCAACCGCGCTGTCGCCGCCTCCAACGCCTCCGGCTCCGCCAGCGCGCGCCGCAGCAACTGTGCGTAGAACTCGTGCAAAGCCGTCTCGTCCGCCAACTCTCTCGCGCCGCCAAACTCCGCGATCTCGGGGTACGCGGATAACGCTGCCCTCAATTCCGCCCGTGGCTTGAACCCGACCAGCGCCGTCAACCCGTCCAACGCCACCGCCACCTCCGGCTTGTGGTTGGCGTCGGGATAATGCTCCGGGTCGCGTTCATGCAGCCGCACCGCCTGCTCTTGAGTGGGATGCGCCTGGATGGAGAGCGATTCTGCCGCCGAGAGCACCTTGAGGAGAAAGGGCAGCTCTGCCCCGAACCGGCGGGCCACCGCCCCACCTAGCCACGCCTCCGGCTCCGCCGCGATCAGCGCGCCCAATGGCGCCGCATCCGCGTTAGAAAGCACTTGCGAAGGCGCTTTGGGATGCGCGCCAATCCACAACTCCGCGTAAGGCCGGCCCGGTTCCACCGTCTCCCTCAAGAGCCGGGGAATAAACGCCGCCGCGTCCCGCGTTCCCCAGACGTAATGTTGTATTCGATTGCGCAACCGGTAAGGTCGCGCTGTTAGCTCAAATATTGGCACTTCAACCTCCTCTGAAGATAAGTCTAAAGTCGCAAGTCTAAAGTCGCAAGTCAAATGTCTAAAGTCTGCTTTAAAATCAGGTCGTTTGTGTTAGTGAAACATTTTCGTCATCGTTGGTGTGGTATTCCACGTGGCGACTCCTTTCAAATCTAAAATGGTATATGAACGGCGCGCTATAGTTCCCTCGCGGCCAATAGCCCCGAAAAGAGAAATAAGAGACCGTAGATGCAGAAGAGCAGGAGGTATCCGGCCCCCGGGATCTCCGGGACGTGGAGGGTGACGTAATCGGCGATGGGGCCGCCAATGTAGGAGCCGATTGCGCCGGCGCCCGCACCGGCCAGATTGGCTATGCCCAGATAACGTCCGGCCTCCGCTTGTGGGACGAGTTCCACACCCAGCGCCCAGTTCGCTGTGTAGAAGACGCCGGTTGCCAGACCGATGATGGCTCCGCCGGCATAAATGTGGCCCAACGTTGGCGCCAGGAGTAAAAGAAACGTCCCCGCGCCAGCGGTCAAACCACTAGCAGTTACAAGATACCCATTTCCCCACCGGTCAGTCAACCAGCCGCTGGGCAATACTGCGAGTAGCAGCGTGATTCCAACCACCAACATCACCCGGCCGGCCGGCGCGGCAGATTCCTCGGCACTCAGTCCCAGCCGCGCCTGGATGAAATAGAGAACAAAACCGGAGAGGTTGAAGGCCCCGACCAGGAAAGCCAACCGATTGATCACCCACCAGGTAAACGTGGGGGCCGCTCTCGTTTTGCTGCGGCCTAGTGAGATACGGATGCTGATCCAGACTCCGCCCACAATGGCGCCGCACATGGCGAATAAACCCATGGTTCCCATCCCCAAGAAGATCGGCCAGCTGCCTGCAACCGCCAGCCAGAGCTTGCCATTCCATCTGACCAGCTCGCCCATACCCAATATCACGCCGGTAAAGGCCCCGGTCATCAATACCAATCGCCCTAGGGGGAGCCAGTCAATAGGAGCGGGAGCGTTTTGAAGAGGCGCTTCCGGCACCAGCAGTGTCAATGCAAGTGTGGCGGCCAGCACGCCGGAGACAACCAGAAATCCAACTGGCAGCCGTCCGGCGCTGATCAGCGGTGCGATGGCAAAGGCGACCAGAATCACCGGCAAAGGCACCTCAAAGAGAGCTTTGCCCCCCGAAAAGATACTCCGCTTTTCTGGCGGTACTAAATCTGGGATTAGACCTTGCACCGCGCCGAGGGAGGTATTCACCGCCGCTTGCAAGAGGAGATACGCGCCGAAGAAATACCAAAACCCGCGCAGTCCCTCCATTGCAGTGATGTGCAGGAAAGCCACGATGACCAGGAAGATAGCCAACGTGCCGCCGAGGATAAAGGGCCGCCGCCGTCCCCATCGCGCGCGGCAGTGATCGGAGAGCAATCCCATGACCGCTTGAGTGAGCAAGCCCACCATCAAGCCACCTAACCGCAGCCGGCCAAAGTAGGTACCTTGGGCTGCCCTTCCCACGAACTGCTGCACCAGTAAGGGGAGCGCCAGGGGCAACGTAGTCTGGTTGAGGACGCTGATACCCAAGTGATGCGCGTTGATAGTGATAAAATCGTACCAGCGTAACTCTCTGGACCCGGCAACTCCTTGCCGGGTCATTCCGCCAGCCGCGCCAACCAGATACCCACCTCGTATAACGCGATGAAAGGCAACATCACCATCAACATAACGAAGGGGTCTGTGGTCGGGGTGATGATGGCCGCCACAAGTGCCGCGCCAAAGATCACCAACTTCCGCGCTTTGCGCAGAGCGGCGTATTGCACCAATCCCACCCGCGCCAGGAAGTAAAGCACTAACGGGGTCTGGAAAATTAACCCGAGGCTTAACAACGTCGTGGTGACGAAAGAGAGATATTTCTCTAGCGAGTAGGTGCTCTGCACCGTGCTCGGTAGAAACTCGCGTAAAAAGGGTAGCGTAACCGGCAAAAAAGCCCCTAAGGTAAATCCGCCGCCCAGGAGAAAAGCAAAGAGCGATCCTGGTATTAGCAACCAGAAGTATTTGCGCTCAGCTGGATAGAGGCCCGGCTTGATGAAAGCGTAAAGTTGATAGAGCAGATAGGGCAAGGCTAAGAGCAACCCCAGCCAGAGAGAGACCTTGAAGTAAACGATAGGGGCTTCTGTTGGCCCCAACACAATCACCGCGCTCTCTCCTAGCGGCCAGAGTAGCCATTCGATCACTGGCTTGGTGATCAGCGAGCCTACCAATGTGCCACCGCAGACTGCCAGCACCGCTCGCAGAAGCCGGAAGCGCAGTGCCACGAAGTGTTCAAGCGGTGTCATTTTGCGATCCCGCATCCGTTCCTCCCCCGAGTTCCTCATTATCCGTCTCTAGGGCTTGGAGAATCTCGCTCCAGAGAGTTTTGCTCTGACGCAAGTAGCTTCCCACGGTTCGGGCTATCTTTAGCAATTCCTCCGGGCCAAAGAAGAGCAACCCGATCAGTAGCACGAGCAATAATTCGCCGCCGCCTACATTTAGCATGTCCATCTGGTCTCACTTAGCTAACATTTCAGTTAAATTTCATCTACAGATCAGACGGATTAGTTACTTTTTTCCGTGCTAATCCGTGGTTAATTCTAACTCAACCCCGCGAATTCCCAAAGAGCCAATTTATCATGCGTTCACAGTATAACGATATTGGGGCAGACGGTCAAGGGTATACATTCTGGCCCTTGAAGGACGCCCTTAGTGCCAGGGAGTCGCTTCCTAGTTATCCCAAGTTATCCCAAAATTACTTGGGATAATGGCTTCAGCAGATTGGTATAGCTGGCCGCGAATCCCCTTAAAAAAGATAATTGACCGCTAAGATGCCAAAAAAAAGATGCTAACAATCTGTGCTATCTGCGCAATCTGTGGATAAAGCAGACCTCCGTCATTTGACAATTTTCGCGGGGCGTGGTATAAATATGGACGTTAAAGGCTGTGAACAGGAAGAGTACGTATCAGAGCGGGGCTAGAGAGAGCCGAAGATTGGTGGGAATTCGGTGCC
>JAYELZ010000009.1:0-27080 GCA_034717835.1 Chloroflexota bacterium | reverse complement strand
GCTTCCGCGATTCTTTTCTGGGCGATAAGCGCGTCACCTGCTTCAAAGAGATACTCAACTCTTTGACTCAACTTTGGCATCAACTGAGCGATGGCAATTGCTCGTTTCTCTAGTCCTTCGCCTAATGCCAAGTATAGCTTCAGCAGATTTTCAGGAATTTCCTCATAAATCTCTCGGATTCGCCACTCCACATAGCTGAGAGCACTACTTTCCCGAAGCCCGAAGGATCCTTGGCATTCAAAGGTCCTTTGTGCATGCCATAAATCCTCTATGTATGCATGGTATCCTGTGGCCTGCTTGTAACGCTTTCGCATCCATTCCTTTGTGGTAAACAGAGCTAATAAATCGGTAGCTCGATCTGCCTGTTCCAGATGAAAGAGCAGATTATCGTAAATATACCCGTCCTCCGGCAAAGTGTGCCAATGGCCGTCTAATGTTCGAGAACGGTAACGTGATAGCAAACAATTATGTCCTCCCACCAAAGTCATTCCGAGCCCCCGAGGGGCCTCTCTTGTGAAGACACGACGGGCCATATCATGTAGTATGTCATGTAGCGGGTAGGCTGAGTATTCTTGTTCCTGAATATGCAATGGCATGGGGCGCAACAATAGCGATTCACCGTACAACAGCGTTAGTCTGCTGCTGGCGGTCTCTTCATCTGTATCCCACAACGTTGCAGCCATGGGCGCTGTTAGTCTTGAACCCTTTGGTAGCAGACTCAGCCAGACAAAGCTGCGCCAAGCAACCTCATCTTCTTCCCGTAAGGTGTCCAAGCTCAAATTCATAGACGCCAACAGACTAAGCTCTCTTCTATTTGCGTAACGATGATCGTGTAGCACCTCCAATTGCGCAATCTCCGCTTCAAAAGCAGTCAATAACTCTGACCAGGATTTACCCTTTCTAATCTGAACAGCTCCTAGTGCAAGAGCTAGAGGTAGATATCCGACCCGCGCGGCGTAACGCCGCGCCTCTTCTCGTTCACGCTTTTTCAGAGGGCGAAACAGACGGTTAGACAGAAGTTCTATTGCCTGAGGAGGCGACATTTGATTTACTTCGTATATCTTTGCTCCTAACGGTTCTGTCGCATCCGCTCGTCGAGTGGTGATTAGCAGATGACACCGGCTGCTTCCCACCCTGAAGGGTTGAACATCATCTGAATTCCAGACATCATCGATTATCATCAGGACTGCCCTGGAATGTAGCAGGCTGTGCAGACGCGTGGAAGCTTCATATATGCCCAAAGAGTTGAAACCTGAGTCGCCTAGGCCCCGAATTAATTCTATTAACCTAGTGAGAATTTTGGGCTTCTGTCCCAAGTAAACCCAGAATACTCCGTCAGGAAATCGTTGACAAACAGCAGGATCCTGGGCCAAAGCAGAAGCCAGTGTGCTTTTACCTGCCCCACCAAGGCCGTGTAAAGCACTAATCGGCAATATGCCTCGTTGCAGCTCATCACGATTGAGTAATCGTTCCTTGAGAATAGGAAAGATGTCCGACCGAGAGACGAAGTACTCAGGCAAAGGTGGCGGGGATGGGTGTGGAATC
Source organism: Chloroflexota bacterium (assembly GCA_034717835.1). Classification (GTDB taxonomy): domain Bacteria; phylum Chloroflexota; class Anaerolineae; order B4-G1; family SLSP01; genus G713. The sequence continues at coordinate 25,535 of JAYELZ010000009.1, read as the reverse complement.
GGAGGTGAATGTGTAACTCCCATACTCAACTCTAATTTATATGGCGCACACGCAACAATTGTCTCCGCGGAAACAGCGTACGCATAACGAACTTTCGGATCTTCTGACCTGCGCCCCCCGAGGGTTTTTATGCTTGTCATCATACCGACTACCTGATCACTTTCGCAATCAAGCACCGATGCACCGCTCAGGCCTTTGTCTACCTCTGCGCCCTGGAGTTGAAGTAGATCGGCGGGCCAGTCTTCTACTGGTACCAGGCCACTGATGTTGCCTTGGGGTCGACGCGCTTGCACGGTACCATCCTCTGGATAGCCAAGAGCCACATAGTGATGACCAGCACGTCCTTTGGCTGTCCCTAGCGCCGGGAGAATCAACCGGTTAGTTCCAGATTTTGCAAATCTCAACAATGCCACATCCTGCTTTGGATGCCAGCCATCAGCCAATACCTCAGATCTCTGCGTCCCACCAGTGTGAAATCGGATAAGCACTTGATCTCCAGGACGCGCCCCCAACGCCTCTACTACGTGTGCGCACGTCACGACCAAATCCTCTGCTATAACGAAACCGGTGCCGCCAATGTGTTCATCCAAGCTTTCTACGCGAACTACACAGTCTTTCAGATCAAAGGTCATTCGTTTTCGCCTCACAGTAAACTCTAACAGGATATCGCGTTTCAAGCATCAAAGCGGCTATTACTGCCCAGTCATGATTGGATCTGAGCACAAGATTTGCTACGTTTGCTCCTCTGTTTCGTCTGACTTTTTTCGCTTCCAAGTGTAAGTACATGTCATAACGCCACTGGGCATGATCTTTGCCACGGCACCGAGATTATTGCCCGCTTCAGCTTCAAGGCCCAACTCAAATTCGATGGTGAATTCGTCCAACTCGTAGGGGTCGTCTTCGCTGCTTTTGGGCAGGGTGGCCATAAAGAGCTTGCCCAAGCCTGTGAGAGGTGCGCGAAGCAACGAACCGGCACTCACCCTGCGGCGGGGACGCTCTTCATCCCCACGGCTCACCGGTCTTAGGCCTTTGGAGTGTGTTTCACTTGATTCAACGACGACTTCCCCATATTCACCCAGATCCAACACGATTTCTTCTGTCATCTAGTACACCTCCGGTCCTATGAAGCAATTGGTTGTAAATGGAATTCAACTTGATACGCTGGTTGACTGACAAAACTCATACTGATTTTGCCGCATACGGCAAGTACACAGTGGTATGAACGGAAAGTATACGCTTTTTCTTTCTCTGCTCTTCCTGTTTGATAGAAGCCTTAGCCGGTTCAGGGTCAGGTAAGGGCGACAGCATAAATTGTGTAATCAGATCATACCCTCTAACAAAAGCACGTAGCACCCATTTCCAACCGATCTTCAAATAGCTAGCACCTCGAAACCAGTGCGGATTGAGGTGCTCCCCATCCTTTAGACCACGAATGGGTGAAAATAAGTGAAAGTGAACCTTAACATAAGGCGGGTGCTACCGCTCTCAAGTGCACGGTAGCCGGGACCTCGTAGTCCCAGCTCTGATGCGGGCGCTCGTGATGGTAGCAGGTGAAATAGCGTTCCAGGCCTAACTCTAGGTCAGGTACCGAGGCGTAATCGCGGAGGTACACGTCCTCGTACTTCACTGAGCGCCAGAGCCGTGCGATGAAGACATTGTCCAAGGCCCGTCCGCGTCCATCCATACTAACACGAATGCCGGCTTCCACCAGCCGCGCTGTGAACTTATGCGCGGTGAACTGCGCGCCTTGATCCGTGTTGAAGATCTCCGGCGTGCCCTGCGCCAAGGCTGCCGCTAGCGCTTCCAGACAGAAACGCCCGTCCAGCGTATTCGACAGGCGCCAGGACAGTACCTAGCGGCTGTACCAGTCGATGATCGCGACCAGATACATAAAGCCACGGGCGAGCGGGATGTACGTGATGTCGGTGCTCCAGACCTGATTGGGGCGCGTGATGGCCAGCCCGCGAAGCAGGTAGGGATACACGGTGTGTTCAGGTGCTGCGATGCTGGTGCGCGGGCGCGGGCCCACCGCCTCCAGACCCATCAGGCGCATGAGGCGGCGCACGCGCTTCGGGTTCACCGCGTACCCACCTTGTCGTAAGTGCGCCGTCATCCGTCGGTAGCCGTAGCAGGGCGTTTTCAAGTACTGTTCGTCGATGAGCCGCAGCAGCTTCAGGTTCAACGGCGTTTCCTGTACCGGAGCGTAGTAGTAGGTCGCGCGGCTCAGGCCCAGCAGCTGGCACTGACGACGGATACTGAGCTCGGGATGTTGCGGATCGACCATCATACGCTGGCTCTCAATCGAGTCCGGTAACTTTTTTTTTGAGCCACTCTAGCTCCATCTTGAGGCGCCCAATCTGTTCATAGAGTTCGGCTTCTCGGATCGCTTGTTCGCGCTTCTCGCGCGCCCGTCGCGTGCTGAAGACGTCGGGACCCAAGTCCAGGAGCGCGCGTTTCCATTCGCTTATTTGGCTGGGGTGCAGCTGATACTCGCTCGCCAGTTTGCTCAATGTTTGGGTGCCCTTGGCGGCTGCCAAGGCCACCTTGAATTTGAATTTGGCGCTGTGTCGTCGGTGTTTGACCATGTTTTTCCTCCACGTGCTTGTGATTTATTGTACCTGATTTTCACTTAACACGTGGTCTAGTTTTTGGGGGGCACTACACGTCGCAGCGCACCCCGAGAGGCCTGACTTGGCAGGCTGTTTGGCTTATTTGGAGAAACGGGAAGCGCACATGCAGTATCCAACCTGCCAAGAACAAGGCTGGCCCATGGGTAGCGGTGCCGTAGAGAGCGGCAACAAGCTGGTCGTGGAAGCGCGTTTGAAGGGTTCTGGTATGCATTGGGCTCGCGAGCATGTGAATCCCATGCTGGGTTTACGCAACGCAGTGTGCAGCGATCGCTGGGACGAAGCATGGGGCCAGCTCAGCGACCAACAGCTACAACAAGCGCAAAAACGGCGTCAGATTCGTCGCGCCCAACATCTCGCTGTCTGCTCCCCGGTGTTAGCGGACCACAGCCGCTTGCCGCTCATTGATTCTCCCCCTCAACCAAATACTGTAGAAGCAGCCCCGGCTCCCGCTGCCACCCCCGCGGTCGAAACGGTAGCAGTGACTGCTCAACCCCAGCAGCCTTGGCGGCCACCGCCAGACCACCCTTGGCGTAGGCGTCCGGCCTGCACCCCGAGTCGTTGGAGCCGTTCTCGCTCTGCAGACGCAAAAAAGTGACGCGCACCCTGACCGAGGAGCTCTCCGGGTCGGTGCTCTTGCCGATACGCGAGAGCCACGTCCGGGCCATCCTGGCCGCCCGCTATGAAGAACAGGAAGGCGTCAGCGTCACTGCCTATGACCTCGAATTTCACGGCGAGTACCGGCTGGTATACGCCGGCCCGCTGACCACCACCACCGTCGAGCTTTTCTTCCCCTTCCCCAGCAACCTGGAGACCCTGCACGAGGTGCGTTTCTTGGTGGATGACGTGGAGCCTTCTGAGGTTAGCTACACCATGAGTGGCATCGGTTGGAACACTACGCTGGAGGCCGGGAAGGAGCGGCAGATCAGCATCAGCTACCAGGCAGATGGCGCGAACAGTTTTGCTTATGCTCTAAATCAAAACCAACGCTCTGACGTGGATGTCACCTTCACGGTAGTAGGTCTCACGGGGAGCGAAGTTCCGCAGTGGTCTCTACCCTCCACCGCCAATGAGCTGGCCGAGGAAGGCGAGTCCTTCACCTGGGATTACGATAATCTGATCGCTAACCGGAACATCCGGCTCGTTCTGCCGAGCCGTTTGAGTTTCGCGCAGCGGGTGGCAAAACTGCAGGATGATTTCCTGAGTCTGGCGATACTGGCGCCCTTCTTGGTGGGCCTCGCTCTGGTCTCACTCTCTGCCCTCTGTCATCTTAGTGACGTGCGCCTGCAACTGCCGAGCTATCTGCTGACCGGCCTGGGTCTGGCCCTGTTCTACCCCCTGCTCACTTTTTTGAGTGGCTTGATGGATGTGCTGCTGGCGGCTCTGTTGGCCTTGCTGCTCGTCTCCGCGTTGGTGGTACTTTTCCTGCGGCGCGCGACCGGCCGGCGGCAGGTGGGCTGGGGTGTGGTCTGGCTGCTAGCCATCTTCCTGGGCTGCTTCTCTCTGGGAACGCTCACCCCCTGGCGCGGGCTATTGATGACCGTGGGCAGTCTGCTCTTTGTCGGCGGCTTCATGCTGCTTTACGCGCGGCGTCCCCCCGCCCTGGAACCGGCGCCGGTGCCTGAACCTTTAGCCGCCGTTCCCGAATTTACACCTGAACCCGAGCTTGAGCCTGAACCTGAGCCTGAACCGGCCGGCTATCACTGCCCGCGCTGTGGCCTCGCTCTGGCCGACGACTACCATTTCTGCCCCGGCTGCGGCTATGAGACTGAGAGTTTTTCTCTCTGCGTCCATTGTGGCTACAAGCAGTTTGTCTCGGCGGGATTGGAGACCGGCCACTGTCTGCGCTGCGGGCAACCGCTTGCTTGAGGCCGAGACACCCAGAGTCGGCAGGTGAGGAGGGGCTACTGGATTCGCGGCACATCTATTTGGACAACCATTGGGCCTGAAGGTGTATTTACTGCCCTGGCAATAGACTCGGAGACGTCACCTCCGCGAATAGACGGATACCACTGTGGACGACATTGGGGATGTGGCGGAACCCTTTGCCGATTTTCGGTGTTCGTATGATTTTCATGGAGACCGTATATTCCCGGCACTTTTCCGTTTCAGCGGCGAAGATGATATTTTAGACCAAATCATACCTGTACTTTTTGATAATTCCTAACCTACCGTACACTGGGGATGCTCGTGGCAACCTGACGCCTGATGGCACGTTTACCTACACCTATGCTTCAACTTCGCTCAGCACAGGCAACTCCGCCGTGCGGCTGGTAATGAACACTAGGGCAAATGCTCCCACTCGCTGCCTTCCGGCCCTAGATGCCAGACGCCGCCATCCAAAGCCTTGATATAGAAGTGCCGGTATTTCCAATGGGAAGTGCTCTGGTAAATACTCTCATAGGGCACTTCCTCAATCAACGCCCACCCCAACCGCTCGCGGACATGAGGTTGCTCGCGCCAGACCAGGCCAAAACCGCGCACCGGCTGGTAAAGGCCCGGCGGCGGCTCGAGATTGGGATCCGGTTCGCCGTCCCACTCATCCGTGTAGACGCGCCACACCCCCACCTGTTCATCCGCAAAGAGCACATAGATGCGATCTTCGGCTTCCCTCCAGAGCATCACCCCCTGCTCAAAGTGCTCTTCCGCGCCCGCCGAGTAAACTGGCGGGCCAGCAGGACAAATATCCGGCGCAGGGGAGAAGAACCACTCATCAGGACAAGTCAAAGGGAGCGAGAGCGTGGCCATCTCGCTATCCCCGGCGGAGTTGCTGATGAAGAGCATGAACCTCTCGGAGTTGCGGGTGGTCGAGGAAATGTCGTAACCCATCGAACCGGTCGGAGCTACGCTCCAAAACGTCCCGAACTGCCCCGAAGGGAGCAAATGGTAGAGAGTTGCGCTGGTGGCGCCGCAGGAATGCCACGTCAAGGTGATGCTCTGCCCAGGATCGGCCACAGTCACGTTGGCGGTGAAGGACAAGATCGTCAAATCAGGCGAGTGTTGTCTTAAAGCCCATGGCAAATAGAGTTGGGAGCGTGGATTGATCAGGATAACGTGCGTATCGCTGACCACCCCGCCGGCGTTGGTCGCCGTGATGGTGAGGGTTGCGGTGCGGGTCAGGGGCCACGAGAACTGTACCGTATCGGTAGTTCCGGCCCCGGTATGCACAACCGGGGCCTGTTGAGTAGCGGCCCAGCTATAGGTGAGCGGCAAGGTGGCGGTGAGCGGATTGACAGTCGCGGTGAAGGGGTAGTCAGTGTTACGCTCTCCAACCGTGGGGCCGGCGAGTTGCACTGCGGCGGGAGGTACAACAGCTAACGGTTCTGAACTAACAATCTCCAAAATGCCCAAGAGGGCGATTATTGTCGATAACAATACTCTCCAATAGCTTCGCATAACGTAACCTCCTTTTATTTCTCAAGGGTCTCTGGGACTGGGCGGGGTAAGTGTCACGCGCCGTAAATTTTTCACCACAGATTACACTGATTTTTTATTTTTTCCCGTGCTAATCCGTGAAATCCGGGGTTAATTTTAACTCAACCCCGCGAATTCCCCAAGAGCCTTTCTCAAAAACAAATGCCCGCTCTGCACCATAGCCTGGTGGAGCGGGCGCTACTTGGATTGGTTATGAAGTTAGTCGTTGTCCTGGATTCCCACCAGCTAAACACTCATGCCGCGAGTATGGCTTATCCCCACGGGATTGTCAACTACTTTCATTATAGGTCTACTTTTGAGAGAATTCAAGGGTAAGCTCAGCATGACACTAGCGTAGAATTGTTGACCTTCCTTACATCTCACCTATACTCTTTGCCAGACAGCAGCTAGAAAACTGCACTTCGCCACTTGCCGTGCATAAAGGAGCTACCATGCAAAATCTCAAAGCCCTCGTCTTAGCCGCCAGTCCCAGTGATCGAGACGGTACACCTTACTTCAAAATCCTGGAGCCGTTGGGAAAACAATTGTTGATCGATTATGTGATTGAGGAGGTATTACGTTTTGTCATTCCCTCCGACCTCTATGTGGTGACGGGGTTCCAGGGTAAGCAGGTGCACGCCCATCTAGGTACCCGCTTTAATTATCTCACCCAAGAAGAGTTGCGCGGTACTGGACACGCGGTACTCCAAGCCGCCTCCCAGCTGCACGCTTATCAAGGCGATCTCTTAATTCTCTATGGCGATACACCGCTCTTTCGCACCTCGTCCATCCAGGGATTGCTCAATCGGCACCGGCTCAAGGCGGCCACGCTGACGCTGCTCACCGCCACGGTGACGGCGCCCTATCCCTATGGGCACATCATCCGCGATACGCGAGGTTGGGTGGTGGATATTGTTGAGGCTACTGCCGCACCCGCAGAAACGCCGGTCGCCCGCGAACTGAACGTGGGGGCTTACGTGGCACAGGCACAGCCGCTCTTCCAAGCTCTCACGCAACTGGAGCGTCCAGGCGAGCATCTCCCGCTCACCGACGTGATCCATAGCTTTGCTCGCGCTGGGAAACGCATCAGCAGCTACCGCAGCCAGGACCCGGATGAGATATTGGGCATCAACAGCCCGGAGGAGCTCAAACAAGCCGAGCTGATTCTCCAAAAACGCTACTTCCAACCCATCCAACGCCAGCAGAAGAACCGCATCCATTTTGGCACCGGTGGTTGGCGCGCTGTGATTGGGGAAGGTTTCACCTTTGCCAATGTGCGACGACTCTCGCAGGCGCTAGCAAACCAGCTGACCCGCCAGAACCGGGAGCAACAAGGTGTCCTGATTGGCTACGACCGCCGTTTTCTCTCCGACCGCGCCGCCGAGGCCGCCGCCGAGGTCTTCGCGGGCAACAACATCCCCGTGACATTGCTCAACGAGGCCGTCCCCACCCCCTTGGTCACCTACGCCACCGCGCAACGGCAAGCCGCGTGGGGATTGGTCTTCACCGCCAGTCATAATCCCCCCGAATGGAACGGCCTGAAGGTTTTCCACCAAGACGGCTCGCTCCTCCTCACCGAGGAGACCAATCTTATCGAGGAGGAAGCCAATGCCCTGTCCCTGACAGACGTCGTGCGGCTGGAATTGGCCATCGCGCTGGATGCGAATCTAGTCCAACCGGCCGATTGCACCAACGGTTACGTGGACGCAGTGGAGGAGCAGGTAGATATGCAGGCCATCCGCACGGCGGGACTGCGGGTAGCCATCGATCCGATGTACGGTGCGGGTCAGGCGACCATGGAGATTGTGCTGACCGAAGCGCGCTGTCGCGTGACCACTATCCACGGACGCCACAACCCCCTCTTTGGCGGGCGTTCCCCCGCGCCCAACCTCAAGGCGCTGCGCATGTTGATTACCACTATCAAGGAAGGGCACTACGATCTGGGCATGGCGACCGATGGCGACGGCGACCGCATCGCGTTGGTAGATGCCCAGGGGAACTACATCTCCACCAACGACGTGCTCCTGCTCCTCTATTACCACCTACATCAGACCCGCAACCTCCGGGGTGGTGTTGTGCGCAATCTAGCCACCACGCACCTGCTGGATCGGTTGGCGGCGCACTTCGGCGAGCAGAGTTTAGAGACGCCGGTCGGCTTCAAACATATCGTCGCGGGCATGCAAGCGCAGCACGCGCTCCTGGGCGGCGAAAGCAGCGGCGGCCTGACGGTACGCGGTCACATCCTGGGCAAAGACGGCATCCTCGCCGCCGCGCTCATCGTCGAAATGTTAGCCCTCACCGGCAAAAAAATCTCCGAACTGCTGGTGGAAATCTACGCCAGCACCGGACGGCTCTACGCAGCGGAGGAAAATATCCCGGCCACCTCGGAGATGAAGGTCATCATCCCCCAACAACTCCACAAGCAGCCACTCGCCAAACTCGGCCCCTACCCCGTCCAAGAGATCTCACACCTGGACGGCACCAAATTCCGCTTAGCCAACGACAACTGGCTACTCATGCGTTTCTCCGGCACCGAACCCATCCTCCGCATCTTCGCTGAAGCCGATAGTCCCGCCAAAGCCCAAGAACTAATCGCGTGGGCCAAAAAGTTCACCGGGCTTAAAGGGTAGGATAGCGGCTCAATGTTCTCCGAGCCTCTCTGGTAAAAGACATTTTCAGCACAACCAAGGAGCTATTTATGGGGAAAACGATGGCGGCTCGTCAGCCACCGCCGCACGCCGAGCCAACTAACACCTCCTCCGCACGTGGGGAATACAACAGAGAGCTCTCACGCCAGCAACGGCGGCGGCCATACGACGATGGTCGCTTCGCGGACTACCTGGTCGTGCGGATACCGGCTGCGGCCCTGCATTTCCAAGATATCGACACGCAGCAGCCTCAAGCCAAATTACGCGATATTGCCCACTACCGGCTTTACAAAGCCCGTGCCCGTGGAGTGCGAGAGCCACTCACCATTAACTACGCGCTCCCCTACCCCGACCGACCTGCGAGGGAGCTCTTCCCACAGCTACCCGCGCTCCACACCGACACCGGCGAACGGTTGCTCAGCGCGAACTCCGCCATCACCTACACCTTGCGCACGTTAGTGAAACGGCAGTGGCTCTGCTACGCAGAGCGGACGTGGCAGCTCACCGTACCAGCCGCCGCAGCAGCCTGGCGCGACTGGGGAAACGCCGTCCTAACCTTCCTCACCGTGCAACACCGGCTCCACCTAGCGCGCGACCCAGCTCTCCCTCCCGCCGCCACCGTTGACCTCAGCCGCTTGGAACCAGCCACCGACCTGACAGCTGTCGGGCGTTGCGGCTACCTCAGCACCTTAGCGCGACGCACACAACCGCTACTCCTCTTCAACAGCAGTTTCTTCTTGTTAGAAGTAGCAGATTACGCCAGCTATCATTCCGCATTAGGAGAAGCCTACGGCTTATGGGTGGAGCAGGGCGTCATTCGCCGTCCCCCACTCTACCGCCGCTCCGCCATCTACTACGACGGGTGTTGGCAGCTCGGAACCTTCGAGATGAGCGACCTACAAATCCAACTGCCCACCGGGCAGTGGCTGCACCCCATCGACACGCCTGCCCCCGCTCCAGGAGCGCGCCCCTGCGCTCTCAACCCATCCACGCCCGCCCCAGTGAGCCTCTACACACGCGGGTTCGGCCTCCCAGCGCGCCAACAGGCTGCGGAGCAGACCCCCGCCGCGCCGGGGAACCTCGAACTGGTCATCGTGGACCGGCGCGTGGTGGGCCTGCAGCGGGATGGCGCGACCGCGCTGCCGCAAAATGGCTATGTCCTCTCCTTCACTCCCGGCACCCTCTCCGCCGCCGCGCAGCGTGAGCTACGCCAGCAGCTCCAACATGACTGGCAGGTTACCTATCACTTCGCGCACGAACGCCAGCAAGGTATCCAACGCGCACTCCAGGGCGGGCACCGGCTGCTGCGCTCGGGAGAGCACGCACTCCAGACGGCGGTAGCGACGGAGGAATTCTGGCCCAGTCAAGCCAACCACGCTGGTAAGTGGTGCCCCGGCATCGTGCCCACCGCTTTCCACGTCAATGGCACGCGACACGCGCGCACCGCGCTGGGTATTGACCGCTCCGGGGATTTGATTCTCCTGCTCGTCTCCGGCATCAACCGGGGTTTAGAAGTGCCCGGTGTGGATAGCGACGGGGCTACTTTGGAGAAAACGGCGGAACTCCTAGCAGAGGCGGGCGCCGTTGAGGCGCTGAACTTGGATGGCGGCGGTTCTGCACAAACCTACTACCGGGGCGGACGCGCCAACGTGCCCGGTGACCGGCGTGGAGAGCCGCAAATCCATTATGAACGGCTCGTACCGGCGGTGGGGATAGTACGCTAAGGAAACAAACTACCAAGCCTCAGGTCTGCCTCTCGGCAATATAGTTTAACTTTACCTAGGACGAGGAACAAAACCAAAGGTGTTTTCAATCACACCCGGCAGCAAGTCGTAGATTGATTCCCCTTCCAGTTGGTTGTTGAAGTCCCCCTGCCAGCGCCAGGGTGTGTACTCGTCTATCCCCTGCCGGAGAGCCACATCCACCAAACGCTTTTCAATCAGGCAAAACCCGGCAGCGAGAGCTAGTGCGTCACAGAGCTGAATCAGTCGGTCATAGGCTGAATATTCAACTCGCATTAGATAAGCTACCACAAACAACAGCGCGCGGGCTTCTTGAAGAGTCGGTATTTGCATCAGTTGCCTGCTTCTGGGAACAGTGTTATGGGGCAGATACACGCTAGAAATTCCTCGTGGCACGCGGAATGACAGATCTAAACTCGAGGTGACACCTTCCTCTGCTCATAAAAAAACTGGGTGGTGAGGGGTTTAACTCCCTCACCGCCCAGTACTAAACCGATATCTAACCCACCTATAAGTTTAGCCGCCGCCCAAATAGGCTTCACGTACTTGAGGATTGCGAGCCAATTCCGCCGCCGGCCCCTCCAACTGGACTGAGCCAGTCTCCAATACGTAACCGCGCTGGGCGATGGAGAAAGCCATCTGCGCGTTCTGCTCCACCAAGAGGATGGTCACACCCTGCTCGTTGATCTCCTCAATCACCTCGAAGATCTCTTCAACCAAGATGGGCGCCAATCCCATGGAAGGCTCATCCATCAGGAGCAAACGCGGTTTCGCCATAAGAGCGCGGGCCACCGCTAACATCTGTTGCTCGCCACCGGATAAAGTGCCTCCCGCCTGCTCCAGACGCTCTTTAAGACGAGGGAAGAGCTGAAAGACCCATTCCATACTCTCCTGCACTTCCTTTTTATCGTTGCGAGTGAAGGCTCCCATTTCCAGATTCTCGCGTACCGTCAGCGGAGCAAAAATGCGACGCCCTTCTGGCACCTGAATCAACCCACGACGGACAATGGCGTCTCCTCCCAAACGGGTAATTTCCTCACCATCGTAGATAATCTCGCCACGATCAGGCCGTAACAAGCCAGAGATGGTGCACAGCGTGGTAGATTTCCCCGCACCATTCGCCCCGATTAACGTGACAATTTCACCTTCTTCTACATGAAAGGAAATTCCATGCAGAGCGCGAATCGCCCCATAGGAAACATAAAGATCCTTGATTTCTAAAATTGTCATACTGCCTCCTAATCCAAATCCACGGCCTGCCGACCCAGATAAGCTTCTACCACCTGGGCGTTATTCTGCACCTCGGCAGGTTGCCCACGCGCGATGATCTCGCCAAAGTCCACTACCGTCATCCATTCGCAGATATTCATCACCAGTTGCATCCGATGCTCAACCAACAAGATGGTTAAGTGGAAGCGTTCCCGGATAAAGTAAATCAGTTCCATCAACTGATCAACTTCTTGCGGGTTCATCCCCGCCGCCGGTTCATCCAGAATCAATAGTTGCGGACGGGTCGCCAAAGCCCGCGCAATTTCCAGCCGGCGTTGCAATCCATACGGCAAACTGCCCGCGATATCATTCTGCCGCTTGTCCAAACCAAAGATAGCCAAAAAATCCTGTGCCCGCGCCGTCATTTCCGCTTCTTTCTCCTGGAAACGTTTGTTGCGCAGGAAAGAATCTAACAGACTATACCCGGCATGGGGATGGTAAGCGATCAAGACGTTATCCAACACGGTCAAATTGGAAAAGAGGCGGATGTTCTGAAAAGTGCGCGCAATCCCCATTTGGATAATCTCGTAGGAGGGCAACCCCACTATTTCCACATCGCGGAAGCGAATACTGCCTTCGGTGGGATGATAAACCCCGGTGATGAGGTTGAAGACAGTAGTTTTACCAGCCCCGTTAGGGCCAATCAAGCCCACTAACTCGCCTTCATGTAACGTGAGATTAAAATCATATACTGCGCGCAAGTTGCCGAAAAATTGCGTCAACCCGCTAACCTCTAATAATACTGGCCGGGTCTCAATTTCCGGCGCAAGTCCCTTAGGTCGTCCTGTCATCAAGCCACCTCCTCCGGCTCTGTGGGAGATACTTTTGTACGCAAGGGGAATACTGGTCGCCGCAAGAACGGCAGCTCGTATTTTTCAAATAGCCCAGCCGGGCGTAAGAGCATCATCAACAACAGAATTAGCGGATAGACCACAAAACGCCAAGTCTCAAAGCCTGGCGGCAGGTAGAGCCGCAACGCCCCCTCCAACAACACAATCCAAATGAAGCCGGTAAAGATAGTCCCAGTCATACTGCCCAGGCCACCAAAAACCACGATGATCAAGGGATTAAAGGATTGGATAAAGTTGAAAGATTGGGGGTGCAAGAAAGCCATGTCGTGTGCCCGAATCCCGCCAGCCAGGCCGGCAAAGATACTCCCTATCACAAAGGGTAAAATCTTGGCCCAGTTCACATCAATCCCCACCAATTCGGCCGCACGCTCATCCTCTCGCACCGCCAAGATTGTGCGCCCGCTGCTAGAGTGTAACAGGTTGCGCATCACCACCACCACCACCATAAGGGTTCCAAAAACCCAGGGCCAAGTAGTCCACTTAGGAATACCGATCATCCCTCTGGCCCCTTTCATCTCAGGGAAAGGGAGAATTGTGTCCGTGTTATCCAATAGCACTTTAACGATAATCGTAAAACCCAGCGTAGCGATGCCAAAATAGTCGGAGCCGAGTTCCAACACTGGAATACCGAAGAGGAAACTAACAATTCCAGCTAATCCCGCCCCACCCAGCAAGGCGACAAAGAAGACGATCTGCTGAGAGACTGCCTCTGGTAAAATTCCCAATAAAGTGACTGTCACCGGGCCAAGTATGGGAAGAAGCACCTGCACTGCTACCCAGAAAGCCAAAATGGTAGCCAATAGATAAGCGGAGAATTTGGTCATCACGGTGATACCGTAGAAACGCTGCAAGAGCTTGGAGACCAAAACGTAGAGAAGTAAAGAGAGCAATACCCCGCAGAACACCACCACTACGCCCGAAGGATCACCATGCACCCAACGGAAAGTCACATCCGCCGCCCCGTAAGCTCCGATGGCATAAAAGCCGTATTGTCCTAACGAGAACTGGCCGTTGAAACCAAAGATCAGGTTCAAGCCCAACGTAACCATCGTGATAGCGGCACCCCAGAAGATAATGCCCCGCCAGAAGTTATTCAATATCCCGGTGCTCAACAATATCTGCACCACCAGGAAAATCGCCAAGCCGCCCAAAATAAAGTAGCCGGTCGAGCTTTTAAGTCGTTTTATCATCTCGAGTCTCCTCCTCTATACCTTTTCGCCGGGCGGCTCACCGAAGAGACCTTGCGGCCAGACCAGCAACACCACAATCAACAGCGAGAACGAGATTGCATCCCGCATAGGCGTGGAGATAAAGCCCGCCGCCAAGACCTCGGTTTGGCCCATAATGAGCGAGCCAAGTAATGCACCGGGGATACTGCCGATGCCGCCCACTACCGCAGCCACAAAAGCCTTCAAACCGGGGATAACGCCCATTAGATGGTGGACCTGTTTGAAAGCGGTAGCATACAACACGCCGCCTGCTCCAGCCAGACCGCCGCCCAAAGCGAAGGTGGCAGCAATCACGCCATCCACGTTAATGCCCATCAGCCGGGCAGCGTCCTTATCATAAGCCGCCGCGCGCATAGCTTTGCCCAATTTGGTGCGGTTGACCACGTATTGCAAAATCACTTGGAGGATTATAGAGCTGCCCATAATCACCAACGTAACGTTGGAAGCCGAGAGATCCCAGATTTCGCCGCCGGTTTCGATTTGCACTCCCACCAAAGTCAAAACCGTCGAGAAGAACCCCCCCAACAAAAGACCCAACTGCAACAAAGGATGTCTAACCCAGGATTGCGCTCGCAGATCGCCGCGATGCGCACGCCATTTCAAGATAACATAGACCACCAGGGACAAAATGAACAAACTCCAGGCTCCCCCAATCGCCACCGGTGAGATAATGCCGGCGGTGTATACCTCCACCTCGAAGGGGCGGGTATAAGTAATATAGTTGTTGCTGTAAACAAAAGGCAACGCCCCGAAGTATTCTAAGAAAAAGGAGACGCCAACCGCTGTGATCAAAGCAGCAATGCGCGGTTTACTGCGCAAGGGCCTGTAGGCGAAGCGTTCCATCGCCATAGCCAGGAAAGCTGATACCCCCATCGAGAGCATGATCACGGTGATCGTACCCAGCAGCACCACTACGCCCTCCGCCAGCCCTGGCCATAACAGCACCGGCCAACGGTGTAAATCTAATCCAGAAATAACATAGAAGCTGGTGAACGCGCCGATCATAAAAACATCGCCATGAGCAAAGTTAATCAATTTGACGATCCCATAGATCATCGTGTATCCCAGGGCGATGAGCGCGTAGATAAATCCCAGCTGCAATCCGTTCAACATCTGCTGCACAAAAATAGAGGGACTATCGGCGAACGCTCGCGCCAACACGTAGAGGACGCCTAATCCCAATAACAAAAATAAGCCCTGCGCCAGACGATTGAGCACCACACCATCACGGCGGTTCAATACAATATCAACGCGCGCCGCGCGCGCCAATCCTTCTGCTGATTTTCCCATATCCCTCCGACCTCCCTAAGAAGCGTGCTGCCAACTAGTTTCATGCAGAAACGTAACGTTACCACTGATATAGTTGCAGCACCGAAATAACTAAAGGGCCGGGGCGCGACTAGCGCAACCCCAGCCCTCGCTAGGCTGCTATACTGGGGAAAACAAATCCACTACGGAGCAATACTATCAACGAAGGTAACTTTACCATCTTTGACCTGCAAAATTGCTGCGGACTTCACAGGGTTATGCAGCTCGTCGTAGGTGATACTCCCAGAGACCACGTCAAAGGTCATCCCCTTGATGGCTTTCGCTACGGCTGCCGGGTCATCGTCTCCGGCCTTTTCGATGCCATCCATAAGGATATTGGTCGCGTCATAAGCCAACGTCGCCAACGCATCTGGGGTTGAGCCATATTCTTCCTCGTACGCCGCGACAAAGTTTTGCACCTCTGATCTAGGATCATCTGCCGAGTAGTGATTGGTGAAGTAGCCACCATCTACCGCCGACGTATCCAGGTCAGGAGAATCCCAACCATCGCCGCCCATCATGATGGCCTCAATGCCCTTCTCTTTCGCCTGCGCACCGATCAAACTGACGGTGGAGTAGTAATCCGGGAGATAGAGCATATCGGGGTTAGCAGCCTTAACTTTGGTGAGAATGGCAGAGAAATCCTGGTCCTCGCCAGTGTAGGTTTCCCACACTACCACCTCGCCACCACCTGCCTCGAAAGCCTCTTTGAAGAATTCCGCCAACCCACGCACATAGTCATTACCCTGGTCCAATAGAACTGCGGCTGTCTTGACCCCCAACTGCTCCTGGGCGAATTTGGCGGCTACCGTCCCCTGGAAGGGATCAATGAAGCAAGCCCGGAAGACTGCGGACTTGGTGCTGCCATCCTCATTAATGGTTACGCTGGGGTTAGTTGAGGTCGGGGAAATCTGGAAAACACCCTTGGCCTCCACTATCTCAGAGATAGGAATAGAAGCACTGGAGCAAACCTCACCAATGATGTAGCTCACGCCATCTTGATCAATAACCTTGTTAGCAGCACTCACGGCCGCCTCGGGGTTACATTGGCTATCTTCCACAATCGTCTCGATCTGCCGACCCAGTACGCCGCCCGCAGCGTTCCACTCCTTGATGGCTAATAGGACACCATCACGAGTGGACTCGCCAAAAGTAGCCACATCACCGCTCAACGGCGCCAAAATAGCGACTTTGAAAGCGTCCTTGCTACCAGAGCCACCACAAGCGGGTAAAATTACCAACGTCAAAAGTACCGCTAAAATCAAAAACCGTTTACGCATCTCTCTCCTCCTCCTAAGAATTTATACAGATTTATATAATACAAACTACTTCCTCTATCAACTTAGCATCTGTCTTTAGCGCACCTCCCGGAGATAATTTGATGACCTGTAAAATTGTGCGTCTCAAAAAAGCCTCGGATCATCCGTACATAAGAAACTATTCTATCAACAAACTGACATACGTCAAGTTTGACCAGGAGCTGGATTTAGTTATAATGTAACGAACATCATATAATCTACCCTTTAAGGAGTTGTCCGATGTCCAATCAACGTAAGAATTTGCTACTGTTCATTGCTCTACAAGTTATCGCCGTCATTATCTATACCCCGGCCTTCCTCGCTAGCTCCCCCCAAGCCGCCGTCGCCCCGCCCGCATTATTAATTCTAATGGTGCTAACCCTAATCGCCCTAAATACCGAAACTATCAGCAGGGAGAATGGACGTAACACTTTAGTCTTCATCCAGGGCATCAATATCACGGTGCGCCTGATGATGCTCTTTCCCAATCTCCATGATGATGCTGGGAACCTACACTTACTCCTCTTTGTCACTCAACTACTAGGTATAGGCCTCTCCTGGTATGCCATCTCCATTCTGGAAAAGTGGCGTTCCACACAATTATTGTTTAAGGAGCAGAAGGTCTAAAATAACGCTAGTTGACAATGCTTCATTTTACATTACAATAGCATTGATAAATTTGTGGGCCGCAACAAATGCGGCCCATTTAGCTGAGTATTAAACCTATCGTGAGTATGAACTACTCCGTGGATGAAGGAGAAAGAAATTATGGAACAGTTAGAGCTACGAGCTATCCCCAGAAGTATCACCGGTAAGAAAGTAAAACGCCTGCGCAAGATCGGGATGACCCCCGGCATATTGTACGGGAGTGATATCACCTCCGCAGCCTTAAAATTCAATACCCGTGAAATTGAAAAGGTTATCGCTAAAGCTGGCAGCAGTAGCTTGATCCAAGTGCAAGTTGAGGGCAGCGAACAAACATACATGACCATCGTGCGTGATGTCCAACGGGATGTCATCAAACGTTTTGTGACCCATGTTGATCTACAAGCCCTAAATATGCAAGAGACCGTCACCTTGCCTATCTCAATCCTGCTAGTAGGCGAAGCGCCTGGGGTGGAAGAGCTGGGTGGTGTATTGTTGCAACAAATCTACGAAGTGGAAGTAGAATGTTTGCCCGCCGATCTGATCCCAGCCATTAAGGTTGATATTACCGAGCTAATTGAGATTGGTGACGCAATAGCTATCAAAGATTTAGATATTCCAGAAAAGATCCATCTCTTTGCTGAGCCAGACGACATAGTTGTCCAGATCACCTTCGTGGCCGAAGAAGAATTGGAAGAAGAGACAGTAGAAGAAACGTTGCTTGGGGAAGCCGCCGAAGTGGCTATAGTAGGAGAAGAGGAGGAGGAAGCAGCAGCAGTAGAAATGGAAGAATAATAATTCTTCCGGCTGACTTTTCCATTTTAATCCATCAGCAGGCTGGGTGTTAAATACCCCGCCTGCTGATGGTTTTATAGGCACTGGCGAAGTCTTCGTAGGGGGATTAGAATTCTTGAAAGATGACAACCAAAATGCCCCCAGGGAAAATCTTGGGGGCATTTTTTAATTTACTAAAAGAAAAAATTCTATTCGTCTTCTTTCTGGGACTCTGCGATGATCTCTTGAGCCAGGTTCCCCGGCACAACAGCGTAATTAGCAAATTCCATAGTATAAACGCCACGTCCCTGAGTGAGCGCTCGTAAGTTAGCCGCGTACTGCTGCATCTCCGCTAGCGGAGCATGTGCGGTGATAATCGTCTTTGCAGCTTCTTGCACCATCCCCTGCACCCGTCCACGCCGACCATTCAGGTCCGAGATAATATCTCCAGTAAACTCATTGGGGACCTTTATGGCGAAGTTATAAACAGGTTCTAACAACACCGGACGGGCCTGTATAAACGCTGCTTTGAAAGCTTCACGTCCAGCAACTTGGAAAGCAATGTCTTTAGAATCTACTGGATGCTCCTTACCATCATAGACTGCAGCTAAAACATCCACAATCGGATAACCAGCGACCACGCCACCTTTTAAGACCGATCTAACCCCTTTTTCCACCGAGGGCCGGAATGAGGTGGAAATATGCCCACCAAAGACTTCCCAGGCATATTCGAACCCCTCGTCGCGCGGTCGAGGTTCCACCCGCATTTGCACCTCTCCGAACTGCCCAGCTCCACCGGATTGCTTCTTGTGCCGGTAGCGCGCAGAAGCGGTGCGGGTAATGGTTTCTTTATAAGGTACTTTAGGAGTTTTAGCATCCAATGAAACATCAAACCGTCCCTTGATACGCCTGACTGCGGTATTTACATGTGATCCACCCATACCGGAAAGAATAGTTTCATTCGTGGCGGGGTTTTGCTCCCACTGCAAGGAGGGATCTTCCTCACAGATGCGCGTCAAGGTGGAACCCATCTTGGCTGTGTCGCGCTTAGTGTGCGGGTAAATAGCCACGCTATACAATGGCGAGGGGAAATTCACCCCGCGTACCCTGACTGGACTATCCTCACGGCAAAGAGTATCGTTAGTCAACACGCTGCTCATCTTCGTTGCCGCGCCAAGATCGCCCGGATGCAACCGTTCAACTTGGAGTTGTTCACTCCCGCGCATCGTCAACAGTTGGCTTACCCGTTCATCTTCATCAGCCCGTAGATTGTAGTAAGTATCTCCAGATTCTGCCAGTCCGCTGCAAACCCTGAAGTAACTAATTTTCCCCACAAAGGAATCCGCCATCGTTTTGAAGACCAGCAGCGCGAGTGGAGAATCCTCGACGACAGCCCAACTCTCGCCGTCCAGACCCTCAACTTCAGCTACTTCGGCCGGATGAGGAACCAAATTCACCAAAAGATCTAGCAACTGAGGGACCCCCACATCACTGACGCCAGCTGCGGCCATAACCGGTACTACGGTGCGGTTAACAACTGCTTGGCGCAACCCGGTGATGATCTCCTCAACTGTCAATTCTTCGCCATCCAGGTACTTCATCAGCAATTCGTCGTCACCTTCAGCCGCGTATTCCATCATCTCAAAGCTGAGCTCTTCCACTTGCTCCCGCATGTCGGCGGGAATCTCAGCAGGAGTACCGGCTGCCCCCAGGTAGGCTCTCTTTTCCAGCACATTCACAACCCCTTGGAAATTATCCTGGGAACCGATAGGCAGTAGTACCGGCACAAATTGGGTCCCTTCAAAAGTCTCCTTCAGCGATTCCAGGGCCTTCCCAAAATCAGCGTTTTCCCGATCCATTTTGTTGACTACGACCATGTGGGCTAATTTCTCTTCAGCGGCATAAACCCAAGTCAGCTCAGTACCTACTTCAACCCCAGCCACCGCATCAATGAACGTCAAAGCCACTTCGCTCACACGCAGCGCACTCTTCACCTCTCCCATGAAATCCGCATAGCCAGGCGTATCTAGCAAGTTCAATTTATGCTTCTTCTTCCACTCTACCGGAGCCAGAGCAGTGCTCAAAGAGATATTGCGGTTAATTTCCTCGGCATCAAAATCCGTAACGGTGTTCCCTTCTTCAACCGTCCCCCGGCGCTTGGTCGCTTTGCTCAAAAAAAGCGCCGACTCCACAAACGTCGTCTTGCCAGAGCCGCTATGGCCGATAAGGGCTATATTACGCAGTTGTTCAGTAGTATATTCTTTCATTAAACCTCTCCCTCTGGATGAATTTCAATAGGTGGTGGACAAAACCGCTCTGTTAAGTCCAAGCGTCAATTCTAAACTAAATGAAGGGATTGTCAAAAGAAGAGGCAGACTGGGACACGGACAAACATGAATTTTTTTTCTATCCGCGTTCATCCGCGCTAGTCAACGCCCGAAAAAATTGGGCACTTCACGGAAGAAACGCCGCGAAGACCTGGTTCCCCAGCAAGCGACCCGCGCACGTGAGGCGCAGGCGTTTCTCGTCCCAAGCAAGCAAGCCCAGCCCCACAAAACGCGCGATCACATCACCGTACTGCGCAAAGAGTTCTATCCCAAAGCGCGCCCGGAAGCTGAGCGCGGTCACGCCCTCTGCTAGCCGCAAGCCCATCATTAACGTTTCTCCCATCTCCAGCTCAAGGGAGATATGCTCCTCGGCGATGCGCTGCAACTCCCCAGCGCCAACCGCCGCGATATAGGCATGTGGATGAGCCGGATTGCTCCACCGTCGCCCCTGGAACCAAGAATAGGCGCCAGCTCCCCACCCCACCCAAGCTGTATTACGCCAGTAAATCAAGTTGTGGCGCGCTACCCACGTAAGCTGTTCACTCTGACCGGCAGGAGGTACTGCCCAAATCTCCGGCGCCGACGTGCGTCCCCGTGCCCAGTTGGAGATCTCGTACTGCCAGAAGCCAGCACGTTGCAAAAATTCCCCGGCCCGCTCATACATATCGGCAGCCAAATCCGGCTCGGGTGTGGGCAGTTCTCCTGCCGCGACCTGTTTTGCCAGCGGGGTACGCGGCTCCAATTTGAGCGCGTACAGTGAGAGGTGCTCCGGCTGCAAAGTCAATACTCGCTCCACGGTCTTTTCCCAGCGCGCGAGACTTTGCCCCGGCAGGCCGAAAATCAAATCAAGTGAGACGTTGGTGAAACCAGCACGGCGCGCCGCCTTCACCGCGCTCACGGCCTCCTCCCAACTATGGATGCGTCCCAACAAGGCCAATTCCTCGCGGTGGGACGATTGCACCCCCAAACTCAGCCGATTCACGCCCGCCTGACGCAGCGCCTGCAACTGTGGCTCATCCACCGTGCCGGGATTGGCCTCCAATGTCACCTCGGCGTCCACCGGCAGAGCGAAACGCGCGTGCGCCACATTCACCAACCTGGCCACACTGGCCGGAGAGAGCAAAGACGGAGTGCCGCCACCGAAGTAAAGCGTCGCCACCTGCAAATCAGGGTAACGCTTCTCCCAGAGAGCCGCCTCTTGTTCCAGCGCGTCAACGTAGGCCGCGCGGAGCGGGAGCAAGCCCGCGTAGGTGTTAAAATCGCAGTAGGTACACCGTTGCAGGCAGAAGGGAACGTGAATGTAGAGTGCTCGTTTCATACGGGATCGCCTCATCAAAAAAAGAACGCGGATAAACGCTGGCTATGCTCGCAGATTAAAAGCAATCAACCAATATCTATCTGCGAAAACCTGCGTTCATCTGCGTTCGGAAGAATGGTCAGCACCACACAACTGGTTACTTGTCAAACATCGCGGAAACAAAGTCTCCGTCCATAAAGGGCTGCCGGCTCTCTACCCAAGCACTCTTGGCCTGATGCGTCAAGGCCTTGAAGCGATGTTCTACGCGCGTCGCTACGCTCCGGTTGGGATATTGCCACGCGGCCAACAGTTCCACGGGCAGATGCGCTCGCGTGTAACGGGCACCCACACCGGCTTGATGTTCGGCTACGCGCCGCGCAACGTCGGTGGTGATGCCCGTGTACAGAGAATTATCTCGGCAATGTAAGACGTAGAGATACCACATCTAGGTTTACGGAGTAGCTAAAATCCTATTTTTTCGCGGTAGGAACAGCGGAATTCTCTTTCTTTTGCTTTTTCCGGTTGCGGAAGAAAAGATATTTAATTATCTTGACAAACAAGGCCACGATCAAACCGATGGCCGCCAATACCGGCACAACAAAGATTAGGATCCAGATTAGCGTGTCGAAGAGGAATTGGTAAGCATTGATCAGGGCTTGCAACGCGCGTTTGGCAGTCCCCTGGGGACGCCAACCCGCGATTGCCACCGGCTGCGCTAGCTCATCCGGGGTCAAGGTGACGGTGATGGTCGCCATCGCCGCGGAGCGTTCTAAATACTGCATCCGCCCTTTGACATGTTCAATCTCCTGCTCCGTCGCGCTCAACTCATGATAGATCGCTAACACGGCCTCGGTATCTTCCGCCTCGTCCATCAGCTCCTCTAACTTCTGGGCTTTGATCTTCAAGGCCCGCAAGCGCGATTCCAGATCCACGTACTCCTGCGTCACATCTTCGCTGGAGATACTCTCGTAAGTCACCTCGGTTGCCAGAGCGCGTAAACGCGCCATCGCCGTATTGAAGGTCGTGGCCGGAACGCGCAGTGTCAGGCTGATGCGCAGCAAGCCACCTTCATAGCGGTTGCTCTCGGTGGAGAGCAAATAGCCCTCCAACTCATCCACCAACTCCCCGATACTCTCTTCGGTGGCGAGGGTGTCCATGACTACCAGCTCCAAACGTCCGTTGCGGATGATCATGCGCTCGGTCATATCGCCCAACGAGTGAGTAGCGTTCCCGCTCATCGTGACTTCGCCTTCCATGGCGGCTTCTTCTCGGGGCGCAGCAGCCGCATCATACTCCAACTCCATGCCTTTATCCATCGCTGACTGCGATTCGCTGGATGCGCAACCAGTTAACAAAAACACCAACCACACTCCCACCAGACAAACTACTAATAGTCGTTTCATCTTCATCCCTCCTCATGATACTAATTAGACTATCTTCATAGACGGTAAGTAATGTTAAAAAGTTCCGCTGGACAAATCCGGCGGACACGAGAGAAACACTTTATCGTCACCCAAATGTAGACAGGAGAAGTTAGAGAGAAGAAAGACTGGCACTTCTCAAAACCAGCTGCATTTTTCCCCCAAGATAACCGCCCCAAGTTACTAGCGGCCTATTTCCAACCGGTCAATGAGTCGTCGGGGAAGCCTCTTAGCCCTCATGCGGGTTTGGGTAATCACCACCGGATAAGGAACGCGGCGGAATTCAAAAGTGTTGGCTGCCGTATCCAAAATTCCATAAGCCGCATCGGGGTTGCCATCACGAGGCTGCCCCACGCTACCGGGGTTGATAATTAACCGCCGTGCATCCAAATGCAATGGGGTTTCATAATCCGCCAGCATCAAACGCGCACGCCCGCTCTCCGGCAACCATTCGAAGACCACCGGCATGTGAGTATGTCCAACTAGGGCCACTTGAAAATCAATCGCCAGAAAATTCTCTCTGGCCTTGGTGGTGTTGAGAATATATTCCCAAATTGGTTCCCGGGGACTACCATGGACTAAGAGAACTTTTTGTACGCGGAGAGAACTAGGGAAATCTTTAAGCATTTGCATATTACGAGCCGTTAATTCATCGCGGGTCCAGAGAAGCGCTTGTCGGGCAGCGCTATTAAAAACATAGAGGCCGGTTTGGCCTAACACCCCCCAATCATGATTACCGGCGACACAGAGCAGCGGATATTCGCGCAATTGCTCCAAGCATTGATTGGGGTTTGGGCCATACCCCACCGTATCTCCTAAACACCAAATTTCATCAAAATCTCCCACGTCATGCAGGACCGACTGTAAGGCTGGCTCATTGCCGTGGATGTCTGAGATGATCAAGTAGCGCACGTGGTTGCCTCACTTCGTATTAGGAATTAGGAACTAGCGGTTAGCGGGTCGCAAGGTAATATCCCCTACCGGAAAGGATCGTATTGAACCATCAGAGAGGGTAAGCAGTAAGGCCCCTTCCTGATCAACTGCTTTCGCGACCCCGTAAATCGTCTCTGTGGGCGCCTGTAATTGCACTGCTTGGCCCAACCAGGCTAGCTGGCGCTGCCAGTTGGAGAGTGGCTCCCAACCTGCCCGCAGCCGCTCGTAGCGCGTCTCGGTATGCTGGAGGAAGGCCGTGAGAAGCGACTCGCGCGCCACTGTCCGCCCCAGTTCGACTGACAAACTAGTGGCGTTGGGAGCCAGTTCCGGCAACGCCGGGGCGGGGATGTTGACGTTAAGGCCTATGCCCACTATCAGATATGCCGGGCGTGCATCCACCATCCCGATCTCGCTGAGCATCCCGGCGAGCTTGCGCCAGCTTGTGCCGCGCGTCACAATGAGGTCATTCGGCCATTTGAGTTCTACCGGCAACGCGGTTAATTCATCCAGCGCTGCGACCAGAGCTAATCCGCAGAGCATGGTGGTGCGCGCAGCGTAGTAAGCGAATGGCTCTGGCGGACGAAAGAGCAATGATATCAAGAGACTACTGCCGACCGGCGCCGACCAGCGGCGTTGCAAGCGACCGCGCCCGGCGGTCTGTTCCTCCGCCAACACCACTAGCCCTTCAGCCATACCTTGTTCCGCCAGTTCACGCGCCACATCGTTAGTGGAGGTGGTTTGTGCAAGATAACGAAACTGTGCCCCCAACCATCCGTCTCTGCGCTGGTAGTGGGCTAATGTCGCGCGGCTCATCCTCCTCCTCTACTCCATGTCTGTGGTATTTGCCGGCACCGGCGCGGGGAAATCGTAGAAGTCCGCTACCCATTGCAGCGGGTCGACCGGTTTGCCGCTCACCCAAAGTTGCCAATGCAAATGAGAGCCGGTTGATAAGCCCGTATTGCCCACCAAACCGATGACCTCGCCCTTGGATACGTGCTGCCCCTCCTCCACGTTGATCTGGGAAAGGTGCCAATAGCCGGTTGCCACACCCCAACCATGATCGATGATGACCGCGTTCCCCCGCACGGTCAGTTGTTGCGCCAACGTCACAGTGCCACTGGCTGGAGTATGGATCGGCGCGCCGGTAGCCGCGCGGAAATCCACCCCGGAATGGTAGCTATTGTAAGAACCGCCATAAGAGCGGCGCGACCCAAAATACGAGGAGACCGCAGCCTGCACGGGATAATCAAAAGGGGCTTGCCAATATCTCTCCGGCGTGTGGAGATCGGCGACCGCATTTACCAGTGCGTTTTCGCCCCGCAGCAGGGCCGGATCAAAGAGCGCTTGCTTGCCTGGCGGCACGTCAATGCGCTCGAAGCCAAACCGCCCCGGCGTCACCACCAGCGGCAGTTCAAACGCGAGCTCCGTATCCTGGTAATAGACTCGCAATTCGATCTCATAGGTAGCCGGCTCCGACGTAGCCAAGAGACTCACCAGCGCGTAAAGATGCGTGGGGTCTTGCAGATAGCAAGGTTCGGTACGCTCCGGATAAGTGACTTCGCAGGTCACCGCGTCCGCTGTCTCCAGAGCCAGGACCGTCGTCTGTCCCCGTTCAACAGGTTGCGAGGAGAGCGCCAGAGAGGTGACCGGATAAGGGAGAAAATCCGAAGCGTCATCGCCCGGCAGCACTACGGTCGCACCGGGGTAGAGCGGCGCCGGATTGAGCGCCGCCACCTGCCAGAAAGGGAGAGC
>JAYELZ010000008.1:2203-6886 GCA_034717835.1 Chloroflexota bacterium | reverse complement strand
AGCAAAAGCACCAGCAGGAATTTGCCATATTCCGCCAGCAAATCTTGGCTGGTGAACCGGCGTGGGAAGTAGAACAGGACTACTTTGATTGGAAAATGGCTATGACGGGCATCGCTGACATGAAGCGCGAGATTGGACAGTTGCAGACCCTGGTGCAACACTGATGAACGTCCGACAATTGTTTAGCAATCTACGTCAAGAAGCGCAGACACGCAGCTATTTCTGCCGATTAGAATTAATAGCGCAAAGTACCCACTTGCTTAAAGCCCGCTTGTATGTAACAGCTACACTTTTTGTGCAAGTCTACCGTAACGACCAATACAATACTACCAATTTGGTGCTGCTCCAGGACTGGGACGCAGATTCGCGCTGATGAACGCAGATAAAATAGAAAAAATCAGTGTTTATCTGCGTCCTAACTTCTGAGGGTAAATTCTCAAATCTTCGCGCCTTAGCGGCGAAATTCCTGGTTTTCTCATACAGCTATTGCCAAGATCATTGACAAACTGTCACGTCTCTCAGTCTCCGCTCTCTTTGCGCGCTGCCAACACTCTCACATAACCCCGATAATGCGGATAGCTACGAAATTCGTCGAACCCTTGCGCGCGCAAGGTCGGTTTCCACTCACGGAGCGCGAAGTCGGTCGCCAACGGACATTCTAATTTGAAGGCGAAGCGCACCAGCCGGGGCGCTTTAGCCGGATTGAACTCGTTATAATCCAGGATAATGAACTCGCCGCCAGGACGCAAGGCGCGGTAAGCGTTGGCAATGATTCGCAACCGGTCTTCTTGAATAAAGCCGTGCAGCACAAAAGCGATAAAGACCTTATCGAAGCTCTCCACGTAGGGCAACACCTCATCTATGCGCTGTTTCTCAAAAGTGATGTGGGAGAAGCGCCGGCAACGGCGACGAGCCTGCTCCAACATCTCCGGCCCGATATCCAACCCCAAGATACGGCCCTGGTCGGAGAGATAATGGTTCATCAAACAAGCGTTGCGGCCGGTGCCCGATCCCAACAACAAAATGCTATCCGCCGGGCGAATTTCCATCTCTCGCACAACGCGGCGGATGAAGAAAGGATAAGTACCGCCGGTGATAGTGTTCATCAGAATATCATAATGCCGCGCTTCAAAGCCTGTAACCTCTACTTTAGAGACGGAACGGTCAAGTGGTTGAGTCATCATTAGCTCCTTTGGCTGGTTCCCGCCCGCTCAATTGGCGCAGGCAAGAAAGATGAAAATTAAACATAGGGACTTGCTGTTGATATTCGCGGTAGGCAGCGCCAAACTTGCGAATGGCCTCCGGCTCCTCCACGAATTTGATCATTGCCAGCATGAAAAGCATTTCCAGAGGGGCGCTGACCCCGATAAAAAACGGCGAGCCTAAAATCAGAGCCACCGCCCAGGGAAAGAAGAGCAAGCCCAGGTGCATCGGGTGACGCATACAAGCGTATACCCCGGTAGTAACCAATCTATTGGTCTCCATGCGGGGGATATCGCCCTCACGCCCCTGCCGCGCCAGCAACCGCCCGGTATGGCGGCTCACTTGCAGCACCCAGCGGAGCAGAAATATCCCAGCCGCCAGAGTCGCCAAATGAAAAAGCGGGCTGACTAGCAATGAATGCGCCCAGCGCCAGTCCCACCAGAGGCTCAACGCGCTCCCCCCAAACAACATCACCACCCAGATAAACATCCGTAAAAACACTGCCCCACCTCCTTGTAGCTCAAAAGATAAGAGCTTTTATCCATCTTTAGGCCGCAGATTCGCGCAGTCAGCGTTCATCCGCGCCCCTTTTCTCAAACCCCCTCCCAATCCCGATCACTTAACTGCTCAATATCCGCTGCAACGGTTGCGGTTCAGCCGCTTGGCGGATGCGGGAAACCATCTTCGCTACAAGACGCCCTGAAAGCGCGTGAGGGCCGCCGATCTCAAGCGGCTATCGCCGCGTCGGATGCAAGCCGTTGTTAGCCCGCTACCCTGCTTTTTACGAAACCTCCGCTGCCGCGAAAAACTCCTCCCTGCGACGGCGGCCCTCTATCCTAGCCTTTCCTTAGGGAAGAAACGACTTTCAATGGGAGTGAGTGATCACGAAACATGGTCACGAAGTACATGTAGGAAATCGGAGTCGCACGTCTCGGTGACGTGGTTCACGTTCCACAATCCGGAGCGCCGAATTTGCTCACTGGCTGCCCACTGCCCTAACCAGGTATGACTCTGGGGATCAATGGGATTTTCGGGGAAATTATGATTACTGAGCAGCGCAATGACATTGCGTTCGATGTATCCGCGTAGACTGTCTGGGCCTGGCTCATCACCAACGGCTACCCAGAGAAACGGCATTCCGCGAATATAGTGGCTGACTGCTTGCTCCAGAGGGTATTCTTGCTGGCGTACCGATTTGCTCGCATTGGAGCCTTTTGCCCATTGGCTCGCCACATCATCAGGCCAATTATCCCTTTGAATCAAAGCGGTACCGATATGTAGGCGAAATACTGAGCCGCGATGATTCCCTCCCCCTGGCCTCGATTCGCTGAGAGTACCTCTATGTGTACGTAGACGGTTCCAGAGTGTTGTTTGGCTCCCGACTTTTAAAGCGTGAGTACCCACCCTTACCACACGCAGCCCCGAACTGGAGGTCGTCTGCACTTCACCCGGTTCAAAGAAAAAATAGACACCGCGCTCAGGCCAGTCCATACGACCGGTCGCATTCTCCAACATCCGTTTGCCACCAACGTCCCTTACTAACTCGTCCAATATCTCGTAGAATTGGCAGACATTCTGCAGACGACTTTCAAACTCAGTAGACATTATTTCACCCTACCTGTTGCTTGAGCCAGTGCAACTGCTCGCCGATTCGCAGACCTTCCATTGGAATCTCGACACCGCCCCCCATCCTTCGAATTGGTTCTATGAGATCTTGTCTATATCGTTGACCAGCCAAGAATACCACATGATCGCCAGGCTTTAATACCTGCTCCAAATCTGCCAGCACCCGTCTAGCCCAAACTCGCCGTGCCGCGGCGGGCATCCGATTCAGTGTCTCGTCGTATGGCTCAATCACTGTTTCTGGCGCGATCAAGCCATACTTGGCTGATAGGATATACCAGTTGTCAGCCATGCGCGAGGCGTACAGTGATGCTTTGCGAAACCAAGTGGAGACATACAGATCTCGCGCGGGCATTGCAATCGGGTTCTTCTTACTCACACATGCCACCAGGGCCACAATCTTCATACCTGCACTCCTTTCAAGAGATGAGTTGATGCAAGATAACCAAGTCAAGTTAAATGAGTATTAGCCCGCCACCTTGCTCTTTCACCCGTGTGCTTCAGCGGTGCTAACGACTAGATATTCCGAAAAAATTCACAATAACACACCAAAACTCCGCTTAGCAGGAACTATCTCATCATAACCACCTCCCCAGAGATGTTATTACCCTCAATTGAGTATATTCAGGAATTAATTCCCCATAACTGCTTATCCCTGATTATTCCACCAGTCAATGTACACTCACGCTCAATAATTGTCAAAACATATTGCCAGGAGCAGGCTGATCCACAACCAAGAATAAGTAGTATCTTCTCAATAACTAGGGAGAAACATACCAGCAGTTAGTCTGCGCACCACGGAGGGACAGAGCACCCAGCGGAAAAATAAAAAACTCTGCGCTCTCTGCGTGCTCTGCGGTAAAAACTGCCCCCAAGTAGGCATTCTGCCCGCTCACCAGTGCTTTGAGGCCTCAAGTTAATTTAGTGATGCTACCCGCTCAGCACCTTGCGCAAAATCTGCCGCTCCCGGTCTGTCAGCTTGCCCAAGACCTGTTCCACGCCGCCATTGCCGTTTTGCAGGGCGCGTCCCAAGCCGCTCTCGCGGAACTCTTGCAAATCCTCCTCGTAAGGATGCCCCACGCGATGATCATCCGCGATCCGCCCATCTTGCAAGGTAACTACGCGATGTGTCTCGCGGGCTACAATCGGATCGTGGGTCACGATGATGAGCGTGGTGCCCAATTCACGGTTCAACTGGTCCAAGAGTCTGATGACTGCTCCGCCGCTCTCCGAATCCAAGTTACCCGTCGGCTCGTCGGCCAGCACCAATGCGGGGCGGTTCGCCAGAGAACGCGCGATGGCTACTCGTTGGCGCTGCCCACCGGAGAGCTGATTGGGCAGGTGCCGCATCCGGTCGCTCAAGCCGACTAACTCCAAGAGCTCCTCTGCCCGTGCCCGCCGCTCACGACGACCGACACTTAACCCACGCAGCGGCACCTCGACGTTTTCGCGCGCGTTCAACGTGGGGATCAGGTTGTGCATCTGGAAAACGAAACCCACCGTGTGCGCGCGGAAATGATCCAGATCCTTGATCTGTGCTAAATCCTCGCCGTTGATCAGCACCCGCCCGCGGCTAGGCCGGTCCAATGCTCCTAATAAGTTGAGCAAGGTGGATTTGCCGGAACCGGAAGGGCCCATCACGGTGAGGAACTCACCACTTTTCACCTGGAAGGTAACGTCGTTTAGCGCGTAAACCGGCTCCTGACCACCGTAGATTTTGGTTAAATTTTCTGTTTGAATGATATAGTCATTACTTGCCATCTAATTAACTCCATTTAGTCAATTGGTCAATTGGTCAGTTAGTCCTTAGTCAGATAGTCAATTAGTCCTTGGTCAAATAATCGACTGACTACCAGA
>JAYELZ010000008.1:0-2103 GCA_034717835.1 Chloroflexota bacterium | reverse complement strand
ATCTGATGATTGGTCTGCAATGAATCACCCTCCACTACCTTAAATTTGCGGATCGCCAAGCCTCGCGGGGCATAGCCAAAGGCCACAAAGAATGGTAAATCGCCCACCACCGTATAGCCGGTGAGAAAGCCTTCCGCTTCCTCCACACCGGGCAGCTGGGTCAGCCGATGAACATCGCCCGCGTCAATCTTGCTCAAATCAATGGAGGCGTCGGCCTCTATGCCCAGCAGATCTGCTCCGCCCCCTCCCATCATGTTCTCTAGTAAATTAATCATACCCGCACTCAGCGCCCCCATCAAAATCATTGCCATCAGCGCCATCGCAATGCCGACCAAGGTGAGCAAGGTGCGGGTGGGTTGACGCAGGATATTACGCAAGGCTGCACTCTTCACCCAAGACGCGATTTTCACGCTGCTGCTCTCGGAACGCATCGCATCCGCCGGGGTGAGCTGTGAGGCCCGCCAGGCCGGTAGCGCGCCGCCGACCAGCCCTAATCCCAGCGCCACCCCCATCCCGCGCGCGTAAAGGGCAAACGAAAAGGTGCCTGGGAGCATGGCACTGAGAGTCGGGATCCCTTCCAATGCACTGACAATCCCCAAGCCCAACCCTACCCCCAATGCTCCGCCCAAGAAACTGAGCACAAAGGATTCGCCAATTACCATCTTGAGCACTTGCCGTCGCCGCCAACCTACGGCCCGCAGCACTCCGATCTCGCGGGTACGCTCCACCACGCTCATCATGATGGTATTCATCACGCCCACGCCGCCGATCAACACCGCCACCAAGGAGATCGCCCAAACATAAGCGTCAATATATTTGAACATATCCTGGTCTTCGGCAAAGTTGGCCGAGGTAGTGGTGGTCAGTTTATCGAACCGCTTCTCGATATGTGCGCTCAAAGCCTCAATATCCGTCCCGGGGCGCAGTTGGAGCAAGAAGGCGTTGACCTGATGCGGCTTCCCGCTGAGAATCTGAGCGTCCTCCAGGGTAAGCACCGCGCCGCCATCCTCGAAGGGTGCGCCAGTCTCGTAAATGCCCACAATCCGAAAGAGCGTGCCATAGAGCCGGAAAGTATCACCTACTTGCCTATCCAGATCATCGGCCACGGCCTTGCCCAACAATAACGGCCGCCCGCCCCGCACATCGCGCTGGGTAGAGAGTGACTCTCCTGCAATTATCTTGAATTTCTGGATGGCAAATCCTGCCGGGTCATAACCATAAGCGATAAAATAAGGTACGTTATCCGAGGCCGCGAAGGTATAGATCATCTCCGAGATCGCCATGACGCCCCGCTGTCCGGCTAATACTGGCTTGAGGTCTTGGGCCACCGCGCTAAGCGATATATCAATAGCATCTTTCTGCAATACCAGTAGATCCGTATTGCTGCCGCTAGCCATGGAGCCGTAGCCGCTCTTGAACCCTTCACCTAGCGCTCCCAGCGCCACCACCGCCGCCACCCCAATCGCAATTCCTAGGAGAGTTAGTAAAGTACGTACTTTACGTCGTAAAAGATTTTTTAATATCATGTTAGTCCTTAGTCGAGTAGTCAGTTAGTCGGTTAGTCGTTAGTCGAGTAGTCGGTTAGTCGGTTAGTCGTTAGTCGAGTAGTCGTTATTTGATTAGCCGTTAGCGGTTAGTTGCTCAGGCCGGTTTCCCAACCATGCCCGTACAGCCCAACTAGCCTGTCTACTGTCTACTGTCTACTGTCTACCGTCTACTCCGTCTCAATATCCACAAAAGCCGTCATCCCCCACCGAATGGTCGGATCCAACTCCGCCACCGCCAACTGCACCGTGTAGTTGACGCCGCTGCTCTGTGGATCAGCCATCGGCGCGATATGGGTGATGGTACCGGTGAACGTCTCATCGGGTAGCGCGTCGAAGGTGACGGTCGCCTTTTCCCCCACCTCAATTTGGGACACATCAATCTCGGAGAGATCAGTGGTCTCGACGTGCAATGTGCTCAAGTCGCCCACGATGCAAAGCGGTTGGCCGGGCGCGACGAACTCGCCAGCCTCCACAAAAGTAATGCCCACCACGCCGGCAAAGGTCGCTCTGATCTCGGTCTGCGCCAACGCCAGTTCCGCTTGCTCCAGGCCCACTT
>JAYELZ010000007.1:0-6901 GCA_034717835.1 Chloroflexota bacterium | reverse complement strand
ATGCAAAGCGGTTGGCCGGGCGCGACGAACTCGCCAGCCTCCACAAAAGTAATGCCCACCACGCCGGCAAAGGTCGCTCTGATCTCGGTCTGCGCCAACGCCAGTTCCGCTTGCTCCAGGCCCACTTGGGCCGCCCCTACCTGCGCTTCTGCTACCGCGATGGCCTCGGCAGTGGTGCCAGCCTGCACCAGCTCCTGGCTCGCCTCCGCCTGCGCCACCTGCGCTTGCGCCTGACGGATAGTCGCCGCCGAAGGCCCTTCCGCCAAATCCTGGTAACGCGCTTGCGCGGCGTCATAAGCGTTGGTGGCCTGTTCCAGCTGCAGCGATTCCGGGCGCATACTAATACTCGGCAGCCATTTGATGGGATCATAAGCCCCCTGCGCTTGTTTTAGTACCGCTTCAGCATTGGAGAGTTCCGCCTGCGCCGCGATAAGCTGCTGATCGTCGGCCCCTTCCCAGACCAGCTGCAACCCGGCCTCGGCAACTTCCACCGCCGCTTCAGCCTGCGCCACATCCACATCCCGCGCCCCGGCCTGCACCTGCGCCAACTGCGCCTCTGCCGTGGTCAAGACCGCCTGCGCCTGTTGCACACCCAAACGCGCTGCGCGATCATCCAAGCGCGCCAATACCGCGCCCGCCGCCACCTGGCTGCCCGCTGACACCGGTAATTCGGTCAACCTGCCGCCAGTCTGGGAGCTTACTGTAACCTTAATCGCCGGCAGCACTTCACCGGTGACAGAAATCATGGGCACATAACTCTCTAGGACGTCTGGCGTCGCGGTTGCCTCACCTTCACTACCACATGCTGCCAATACAAATGCCAAAATCAACAAACTGGTCAATGTCATCCGTTTCATCGCTGCCTCTCTCCTTCTGATTTGTTCGTCAATACGAATATCGATTTTACTACCTTATCAAGGTACATCAAACGTATCTCCAGAACGATCGCATCTAAAATTAGTCAACCCTGGCCAACCACCCATCAGCAACATAAGTACCCCCGCTTGTCATCCGGCGCACCCTCAGCGGTGAAATTCTTGGTTTTCCCTCTAGTTATGCTATAATTCCCCTTGTTATGTTAATAGTGTTAAATCTGGACAGACTACATTTATGAGAGAAGCCGTCACCCAATTTCTACACTATATAGAATTTGAACGCGGGTACTCATCCCACACACTCTCCGCCTACCGCATGGATCTCAAACAGTTGCGGAATTACGTGGTAGCAGCAGAGTTGAGCGGTTGGGAGGAGCTAACCCCAGACGTTTTGACTGGGTTCATAGATTGGCTCCAGGAACGTTACAGCACCGCCAGCGTCGCCCGCAAGGCCGCCGCCAGCCGCTCGTTCCTCAACTTTCTCTTTGCCGAGGGACTTTTGACCCGAGACTTGACCGAGTGGTTGCCGCAACCCAAAGTAGGACAACGGTTGCCGCGAGTGCTCACCCATTTGGAGATAGAACAGCTCTTAGCAGAGACGGCCTCCCATGCTACGCCGCTCGGCTTGCGAGATCACGCGCTCTTCGAGACGCTCTACGCCACGGGGTTACGGGCTACCGAAGCCGTGACGTTGACCATCCGTGACATTGATTTCGAGGAACAACGGGTGCGCTGTCTGGGCAAAGGGGAGAGGGAACGATTTATCCCGATCCACAAAATGGCCCTGGAGGCTATCCGGCACTATTTACAGGATGGACGGCCTTTTCTGCTCTGTGGAACTACCGAAGAATCTCTCTTCCTCAACCAACGCGGCGAGCAACTCACCCGCCAGGGACTCTGGTTTATTATACAACAACATGCCCACGCAGTCGGGCTAGGAGATAAAGTTACGCCGCACACCTTGCGCCACACTTTCGCCACCCATCTACTAGATGGCGGGGCCGATTTGCGCGAATTGCAACAATTCTTAGGTCACGCCAGCATCACCACGACCCAGATATACACCCAGGTATCGAGTAAACGCAAGCGGGATGCTTACGACCAAGCGCACCCCCGCGCTTTTGAGAGCGACTTAGCGACTTAGCAACAAGGGAATTCTCCTCACTGCCCTCTGTGGCTCTGTGGTAAGATGTTTTGTCAAGGCAGGCAAGAAATTAACCCAACATAAGGAGCGTAACCATGAAACATTACACGATGGAAGATTTCCAGGCTACGGCCGCAGTTATCCGCCAACGCACGTCTTTGGAGCCAAAGATAGGTATGATTTTGGGCTCCGGGCTAAACCATCTAGCCGACTCAATCGAGGATGCCACCATCATCCCCTACCAGGAACTCCCTAACTATCCCGTCTCCACAGTCCAGGGACACGCTGGGCGGCTGGTATTGGGCACCCTCGCCAACCGTCCAGTAATGGTCATGCAGGGACGCGGGCATTTCTACGAAGGCTACCCCATCACGCAAGTAGGCTTCCCCATCCGGGTGATGCAGGTGCTGGGCGTGAAAACCCTCATTGTGACCAATGCCGCCGGGGGTGTCAACATCACGTACAAACCGGGTGAAGTGATGATTATCCATGACCACATCAATCTGCTGGGCATGGCCGGACAAAATCCGCTCTACGGCCCGAACATCGACGAGTTAGGGCCACGCTTTCCCAGCATGAACGAGGCTTACACGCCCGCGTTGCGCGAGAAAGCCTGCGAGATTGCCCGCGAAAATGGCATCCCGTACCACAAAGGCGTCTACATCTGCTTGGCTGGGCCGAGTTTCGAGACGCTGGCCGATGTACGCTTCTTGCGCGCCATCGGCGTGGATGCCGTCGGCATGTCCACCGTGCCGGAAGTCATCACCGCTCGCCACGGGGGCATGCAGGTATTGGGTCTCTCCGGCATCACCAACAGCCTGGTCGGGGAAGAAGGTGCGCCGCCTCCCAATCACGAAGAGGTCTTGGAAGCTGGTGTACAATTGGTTCCGCGCCTGGAAACGCTAGTACGCGGCATCCTCGAATCTGGTTTAGTCTAAATTTAGGAGTAATTCCACCTAAAATGAATGTGGTACTGCAATGGCTGTCCCATCAAACTTATCTCTTCTATCTAATCGCCCTGCTGGGAGTGCTGGGCTATATTCTGGCGGCACTCTCCGCACGACGGCGACTCCGTGCGGCCCAATTCACGTTGGAGCGCGAGCGTATCCAACAGCAGATCAAGCGCGCCCAGGTAATGATGGGACTATTTTTGTTCCTGGGTGGCTTGATCTTTATCGTAGACAATTACATCGTGCCGGAACTCCCCACCCTCGCCACGCCGACGCCCGAGATGGCCGCCGGCTTAACGCCTCCCGCGACTAAAACCGCCACTCCCACGCCTACCACCACCGCCACTTTGCAGCCGTTACAGACGGCCACGCCCACTCCGCTCGGCGGAGCGCCGCCTACTCCGACCACCATCCCCACCCCGCTGCCCACCGCCGCCCCGCCGGATTGTCCCTCGCCTGATGTACAGGTGATTGCGCCGGCTGCCGGCGGTCATCTTTCCAATATAGTAAAAATCCAGGGTACTGCACAGATCAACGCCTTCGCCTACTATAAGTTCGAGGTGGTCTTCCCCAATTCCGAAATGCCCAACTTTATCGAGCAATTTGACCGCCCAGTAGAAAATGGCGATTTAGGAAGTTGGGATATTTCCAATCCAGAGCTCTATCCACCCGGTGGCCCTTATAAATTCCGTCTGGTAACAGTGGATATCTATGGCAATACTACCATTTGCACCATTCCCGTATATATTGATGCGCAGTAGAGTCAAAGGTCAAAGGTCGAAAGTCAAAAGTCGAAAGTCAAAAGTCGAAAGTTGGAGGTGTTTCCTTTGCATATTCGTTCAGTACGCAACGATGATTGGCCGAAATGTTTAGCCTTAGATGCTTCTTATGAAACCGAGATCGCTTGGCAGCTACAAGAACAACAACGAGCCAAAGAATGGGGCATGTACTTTCGTGAAGTGCAGCTACCCCGCAAGCAAACGCTCCATCCCCCACTCGCGCCGGAAGAGTTAATCCCGGTCTGGGAGAAACGCGCTAGTTTCTGGGTTGCCGCCGAACGTCTTAAAGTGAGAGGCTATCTAGGCTTAGAGTTGGTACTAGAACGCCACGCGGCCTACTTAACCGAATTAGTCGTAGATCGCGAGCAACGGCGACAGCAGCTAGGCAGTGCTCTCCTCCACCACGCCACCGGTTGGAGCCTCCGCAAGGGCGTGGAGCAATTGATCTTAGCAATTCCGCTCAAAGCCCAGCCGGCCCTCGCCTTTGCTCAACAACAGGGCTTCACCCCCTGCGGATTCCAGGATAATTATTGGCCCGGTCAAGAAGCAGCGTTACTCTTCCGTAAATACATTCGCTAAATTTATATGAACTGGTTACATTTTTTAGCCCGCGTCAATGATGTCTTAACCGCCAGCGTAGGAGCAACCGCCTTCGCGCTGTTGCTCTATCTCTACTTCCATAATCGACGTAGTCGCGTAGCACGCCATTTCAATGAGCTGCTGGGCTGTATCATCATTGTTTACCTAGTGGATATTTTGCTCCACGGTAGCCATAATCACGCCTTGAGTGAGAAATTACTCCGCTTCCAATGGCTAGGTATCGCGTTCACACCGGCCTTCTATCTGGAATTTACCCGGGCCATTCAATTGGCAGTACAAGAAAACCACTATCCGCGCTGGTTGCGTGCGGGCAACTTCCTCATCAGTGGGATAGTGACCCTGTTGGCGTTTTTCACCGATCTAGTAGTACATAATGGCGTAACTTCCGCCGGGGTGCTGCACCTACATGCCGGCCCACTTTTCTATCCCTTCGCCCTCCTCTTCGCCGCCGTCACACTCTGGGGATTACGAGTAACACTACAAGCGCAACGTCGTTGCTACACCAGCGCCGCTCGGCGACGCATGTCTTACCTCTCCATCGGATTTGTGGCCCCGGCCATCGGGGTCTTCCCCTATCTGCTGATTATCGGCTGGCCAGCCGCCCTCCCCAGCCCCCTACTCTGGATACTCCTCATTATCAGCAACCTAGCCATCGCCGGGATGTTAGCGCTGATTGCTTATAGCGTCGCTTTCATTGGCGCCCTCTCCCCCGAACGAGTTATCAAACATCGCTTGGTACGTTTCTTGCTGCGCGGCCCAGTGACCGCGCTGTTAGCTCTGAGCGTTTTTGGTCTCGGTCTTACCGGAGAACAACAATTCGGCCTGGAAAGCCATACCCTCTCACTGGTCATGGTCGCCATCACCATCATTCTGGCCCAGCTGGGAGTGGAATTGGGGAAGCCATTCTTGGACCTGGCTCTTTACCGACAAGGACGCCAAGAAGTAGCCCAAATTCAGGAACTCAGCCAGCGCTTGTTGACTACGGCAGATATCGCCCAATTTTTGGAGAATATCTTAGCCGCGATGTGCGAGCTACTTAGTAGCCCCGGTGGCTTCATCGCCACCTGGCAAGCAGAACAATTGCACCGCGAAATTTGGTGTGGGTTACATATCTCAGAGGAAGAAGTAGCCAACTTCCCCTTCCCCAAAACAGCCCAAGTTCTACAAACCAGCGGGTTTCTAATTTGGGACGATTATTGGGTCTCCGCGCTCAAGGATAAATCGGGAGAGCACCACCTGGGCTTGGTAGGCTTACAAAAACCGAGCGTCTCTCTCCCCCTTTCCCCCAACCAGAACCAGCAACTGAAGGAGCTCTTAGCGCAAACCAACGCCGCCCTGGAAGATCGCCGGTTGCAAGAGCTCATCCTCCAGGCCTTCTCACCGCTCTACGATGAACTACAGAATATCCAACAGCGCCAAAGCGAATTACGTTACGAGCAAGCAGCTGCCCCCCAATTTACCCACGTGGATCACGCAGAGGTCGCCGCGCAGGTACATGACGCACTAGCTCATTACTGGGGCGGGCCGCGGCTTACCAAGAACCCTCTCTTAGACCTCCAAATCGTCCAACAAAGTAGCGCGCAACATGATTACAGCACTATCAAAGCCCTACGCGCCATTCTCTCCGAAGGTATCGAACGGTTGCGCCCCGATGGAAAACGCCAACTCACCGCTCCCGCATGGCTCCTGTACAATATCTTGGAAATGAAGTTCCTGCGCGGCAAAACAGTGCGCGAAGTGGCCCTGCGCTTAGCCGTCAGCGAATCCAGCTTCTATCGCAAACAACGGGTAGCCATTGACAATCTAACGCGCATCATCGTAGAAATGGAAGAAGGAGCACACCAAGAACAAATCCCCCCCCCTGATAACCAGTAACCCACGTCATCCCAGACGTCATTACAGAAGGAAGAATTTATGTCACCACGCAGAGATCGTAAAATGGCCCACCCGAGGAATTACCTGGCGCGTCGCAAGCAAGTGGACTCGCGGACTGCCTCCGAGCGAGTGGCAAGCAGGCTCTCCAAACTTCTCACCGGCCCCACCGGCCAACAATTCATCTCCCTAGCCCTCATTTTTCTAGGGCTATTAACCAGCGCCACCCTCGCCGGCCTCAACTCCGGCCGCTGGATTGATGGTTGGGCGCGCTTGCTAGTATGGCTCTGCGGCTGGGGCGCCTATCCCACCGCCGCGCTCATCTCGGCCCTGGGATTGCTCTGGCTACGCCATCTGGTACATAAACCCTGCCTCTGGCGTTGGCGTCCTATCTTGGGATTAGAAATAGCCTTAGCGGGATTACTAGGTTTAAGTCACACGCTCCTGCGTCAAGCCGGTTGGGGCTTGGTAGAAGCCGGCTTAGGGGGGGGCGTGATCGGTTGGGCTTTGAGCATTTACTTCACGCTCTACTTCGGATCACTGATCACGAGCCTGGGGCTGGGGCTGCTAACATTACTGGGAGTAGGTTTGGCCTTTGACTTGACCGGGGCAGATCTCCAAGCCTTTGCCCACCGGCTGAAAGAGAGCTGGCAAACTCTTCGTATCGCAGAACGTGAAACT
>JAYELZ010000006.1:0-6924 GCA_034717835.1 Chloroflexota bacterium | reverse complement strand
GCAGGCTTACGTCTCGCAACACCTTCGGGTATTGCGCGTAGCGGAGGTGGTGGCGGGAGTGCGGGACGGCTTGAATATCTACTATCATATTGTAGACGAACGCGTGTTGCGGCTGCTGGCCGCGATGTTAGGTCCGCCGCAGGGCGTGCGTAGTGTGCCGGCCTGTCCCTGTCCTCACTGCGCAGTAAAAAAGAAGAAGGCCTCTTGAATAAAAGATGGAAACGTGATGCACTGGTGGCCGTGATTTTTCTGGTGGTGGCGCTTTGTTACTTCTGGCGATTTATAACCCCTAATGCTGCTGACCGAGCGGTTTTTATCCGCAGCGATTTTAACTTGCAGTATTACCCGTGGCTAAAATTTGTCTTTGAGGAGTGGCGCCAGGGGAGTATCCCGTTGTGGAATCCCTATCTCAACGGGGGACAACCGGGGCTAGCCGATATTCAACTGGGCGCGCTCTATCCTCCTAATCTGCTCTTCTTTGGGGGTTTGATATTAACGCGGCAACCTTTCACGCCGTTGGCGCTGGAACTTATCATAATTCTGCACATCTGGATGACTACTTTCTTCACCTATCTGCTGGCGTGCCGAATAACAGGCAGTCGCTGGGGTGGGGTGGCGGCCGCTATTATTTTCGGCTTTAGCTCTTATCTTGTCGGGTTTGCTATCGTCACTGTATTGCAAGTTATTACTTGGCTGCCGCTCTTACTTTTATTGCTGGATAGAGCGTGGGAATCTCAGCGGTTGCAGGATTATCTGCTGGTCGGCGTGGCTTTTGCGCTGGCCGCCCTGGCTGGACATCCGCAGTGGTTTATCTACACTGTTTATGCGATTTTGTTTTTCTATCTCTGCCGTATGCTGGAGCAAGGTGGCTCTTGGCGGCCGTTATTGCTCCGGTGGGGACGCTTGGCCTTGTCTCTTGGTTTTGGTTTAGCGCTGGCCGCCGCTCAATTGTTGCCCACGTTGGAGATGTTTCTCCATTCTCACCGATCAGCGGAGTTGAATTATAACTATGCCGCTCAAGGGCTACCGCTGGCACAATTACCCGGTTTGATTTTGGCTGATGGTATCAGTAGCTCACTGTTTTTTGTGGGGGGCGTGGCGTTGTTGCTCGCTGTGGCGGGCGTTAGGTTGGCCTGGCAGAAAGGGCGGCTCTGGCTGGCTCTCGGCGTCGTTGCGCTCTTACTTGCGTTCGGGGGGAACACGGTAGTGCATTCTTTTTGCTACTTGGCCCTGCCAGGCTGTTCGTTTATCCGCGAGCAGTACCGGGTCTTCTACCTCGTGGTCTTGGCCGTCGCGGTGTTGGCTGGCTTGGGAGTAGCGCGGTTGACGCAAGAGGGGCCTAAATCCGGCGCATTGCGTGACTTGCGGCGGATAGCACTCTGGGGCTTGGCGGCGGCTGGCGCGGCCATCATCCTCCTCCAGATAGGAATAAATCCGGTGGAGGGTGGGGCGGACGAGTTACTCTCCGGGTTTGGACTATTATTTGTCGTCTTAGCTCTTTTTAGCGGTCTCCTCACCCTCTATCGGGAG
This sequence comes from Chloroflexota bacterium, assembly GCA_034717835.1. GTDB lineage: Bacteria > Chloroflexota > Anaerolineae > B4-G1 > SLSP01 > G713. The sequence goes on along the minus strand of JAYELZ010000006.1, from coordinate 5,394 downwards.
GAGCAAATCTCCCCAGTGCGTTTTCAGCTCTTGTTGGCAGCGCTGCTGGCATTGGAGATTTTTAGTCCTACCTGGCAATCTGTGCTGCGCGACGCCCCGGAAGGAGGGATTTTTCCCACCACAGAGTTGGTGGCGATGATACAGGCCGAAAACCAACTCGAGTTTTCGCGCCTTAGCAGTGAGAGCCTGCTACCTGGCGGACCGAACTCGGCTATCGTTTACGGCTTGCAGGATGTGTTGGGTTATACTCCGTTACGCCTCCAACAGCGGGTGGAGTTTGAAGAGGCGGGTCTCTCGGAAGCTAAGTTTTTCGGGTTGCTCAACGTGCGCCACTTACTGACCCAGCGTGATCTCAGCGCTGATGGGCGTTTCAAACTCCTGGCCCAGGATGGCGAGTTGCGACTTTATCGTTTTGGGGGAAGCGCTTATCTACCACGCGCTTACATCATCCACCAAGCGGACGTGGCCTCCTCGGAAGACGTCTGGTTGGCTGTGGCCGCCAACAACCCGCGTGAGGTGGTTACGCTGGTGCAGCCCGTCCCGCTCGAGCTCCCCGGTACTGCGACTGAATGTCAAGATGCGGTGCGGGTGACGGGGTATCAGCCATCCAGTATCCAGACGGAGATGTCTAGCAGTTGTGATAGTCTACTGGTCTTCAGTGAGGTCTTTTATCCCGGCTGGCGCGCTTGGGTGGATGGTGAGGAGACGCGGATTTACCGCGCTAATGGCCTCTTCCGCGCTCTCGCTCTGCCGGCCGGGACGCATCAGATAGAGCTGCGCTTTATCCCGCGCACTTTCTGGATCGGTGTGGGCATATCCGGCCTGGCATTGTTAGCCGGGATAGCCTGGTTCTGCTGGTCAAGCCGATTAACGTTCCCCGCGCTTCGCGTACCAATACACAAGAGCATAGACGCCGGTCGCCAGCAATAGATCCACAAAAATTACCACCATGGTGCTCTGCGGGCCTAGGGAGGCGAAGCGCTGCCCGATCAACCAGGGGACGAGCATCCCGCCGGCGCTGGCGCCGACGAAGAACCAGGCGGTGATGCCCCCGGTGATCTTCATCCGCCGGCCGGCGAACGAGAGGGCGGTGGGGAAGATGGAGGCTATGGTTAGCCCTAAGCCCAGCGTCCCGGCCCAGAGCGCGAGATGGGAGTGCGGCCAGAGCAGGACGACGCTCATGCTTATCATGCCGCCGAGCAGATCGCCTGACAGGACGGTGCCTGGGCTTAGCCGGGTGGCGATGGGTATGGAGAGCAGTCGCCCCACCGTCAACGCGGCCCAGAAAGCGGAATTCAGGTAGGCTGCCGCTGCCATGTCTCCCACCTGGAACGCGGTGGCGTAGGTGTAAATCCAGCCGGAGAAACCGGCCTCCACGCCCACGTAGAGGAGCAGAAAGCTGGAGATTAAAGCCACCAAAGGATAGTTGACCCCGTTTGAGGTTTCCTCTTCCTGGTTGGAAGGGGCTTGAGGGCTGGGCAGACGCCAGAGGAAGAGCGCCACCGGTAACATCGCCACGGCCAAAAGACGGTAAGCCCAGTCGATATTGTCGTACCGGGCCAGCGATTGCCCGATGAGTAACGGCGTGAGCAGCGCCCCGATACCGAATACGAAATGCAGGCCGTTCATAAATGGCTCCACCTGGCGCCGGTGTACCCAGACGATCAAGGTGTTAGCGCCCACATCTAAGGCCCCTTGCATCAAACCCACCAGCAACATGGTCCCGGAGAGTACCCAGAGCTGCGAGATAGTGGGAATCAAGGCCAGCAAGGCCGCCATGCCCACCAGCCAGCCGGCCATGAGGGAATGTCCGGGAAGACGATCGTAGAGCCAGCCGCCCAGCAGCGATCCCAGCAGGTAGCCCAACGCTCCTGTGGTGAAGATAATGCTAATTGTATCTAGCGCAGAGTGGGTTCGTGCTGCCAGCGAGGGCAATGCCGGGCCGCTGGAGGCCGTCACGGTTCCCAACATGATTAGCGCTGCATAGTAGGCGAGGGTTTTGAGTAGCTTGCTGTCACGGGTGGGTAAAGTTGATGTTTTCATTAGTGTGTTCACCTCAATTCAAAGTTGTAAGTTAAAGGTTGAAAGTCACAAATCGAAAGCTACGGCGTCAATGGATGTAATCTAAGTAGCGGGCTTGACGACGGAGGATGGTATCTAACGTCTCTTCGGCGGCTTGCACGCTGTTGACCACCGGGTCGACCAGCAATGCTTGCAACGCGACCTCGCGGGAACCGGTCAAGACGGCCTCCGTGGTCAGCTCATGCACGGCGACTTGATTTTGCAACAGCCCGGCGAAACCCAGCGGATAATTTTCCAACGTCACGCCATGCACGCCGTCACTGTCTATCACCGCCGGTATTTCCACGATCATCTGCGCGGGCAACGCCTTGATGAACCCGGCGTTGGGCACGTTGACGGCCAACTCCTCCAGTGGCTCATCCGCGACGATACTCTCCATAATCGGCACCAAATTCCAATGCTCCGCCTCGCTGGTGCCTTGAGCCAGCCGTTTCAACGGCGGCATCTCCGGAGCCAGGCAGGATTGCTTGTAGTTCGTGTAGAAATCTAAGATACCCTCGTGGTCGGCAACCTCTTGCGCCCAGTGGATGTACTCACCAAAATGGCTATCGGTCGTGATGGGCAGATAGCCGAAGCGCTCCAAAATCAGCTGAAACAACCCGCGTTCCGGCAGTGGAGCAAAATACTCCGGCGCGCGCTCGCGGACGTCGGGATAGGCATCCGCGCCGGTATCCCGGTAGTGAATCTCCGTCAATATGCTAAAGTGATTGAGTCCCCCGGCCTGGAACGAGAGATTGGAGAGCGGCGTCTCCAACAGGCGCGGTAGATGCTTCGGGAGCGAGGCGATTTCGTGGCACAATCCCACTATCTTGAGTTCCGGGTACTGGCGATGCACCGCGTGACAGATACGACTCAGCGGATTGCTCAGATTGAAGACGTAAGCCTCTGGACAAAGAGTTTGGATGTCCCCACAAATTTCCAAAATGGGGGGGATGATGCGCAAGGAATGGAAGAGACCGCCTGGCCCGCCGTTCTCGCCGTACACTTGGGGAATACCGTACTGCAAGGGAATCTGCCAATCCTGCTCCCAGAGCGCGTAGCGATCCCCGACCTCAATGGAGATGAAAATGAAGTCCGCGCCTTCCAGTGCCTCTCGGCGTGAGGTTGTCGCTTCAAGTTGATAGGGCAGCTCTTTCTCTACGATCACCTGGCGTGCATACCCCGCCACGCGCTCCAGCGCCGTCGGGTTGATATCATGTAGCACCACGGTACTGCCGGCCAGTTTCTCGCTCTTGAAAATATCACCCAGCGCGCCCAGCCCGAACATCGCGCTGCCGGCTCCGACTAAAACGATACGAGTGTTCATCTTTCCCTCCATGAAAAGGTCTAAAGTTAAAGGTCAATTCTTCTGAAGAAGGCTGTTTTGCCACAAAGACGCCAAGGCATCAAGAAAAAATAACTTTGATTTGCATCTACTCAGGCTAACTTACCAAACTCTAGAGCGGACGCAGATTCGCGCAGATTTTCGCAGATAAAATCAAAATCAGCGGTTATCAGTATTTATCTGCGTCCCCCAGAAATTATGAAGTCACCGTTGGCTCTGCTCACATTGCTTCCCACATCTCGCTCACGGCTTGGATGGCCAGGGCCGCGCTCTCAGCGGCAAAGCGGCCTGGATAGCGGTAGAAGTAAGAGAAGAGATCTACTTCGGGGCCGCCGGCCGCGTGTGCGCTGGCGGTGGGCAGGTAGCCAATACAGCCGTCGGTGACGCTGGCGAAGAGGGTGTGCGGGGTGGGGGCCACGGCTTTGAGGCTCTGCCCAATCTCGGTGAAGGTTTCGGCCCCCAATGTGACCAGTCCCAGCGCGCCGGCGCGCAGGACGTTGATCTGCAATGGTACGGTCCAGCGACCTTGACGCGCCTCGATCCGTGAGCGCCAGGGATAGCGGTGCCAGAGCAGCCAATCGACGGCCCAGGAGAGGAACGGCGGCAAGCCGGACTGCGCTAACAATATCTGGCGATAGGTGCGCGGGGGGCGGTTGGAAGTAACCTTCGCTTCCAGCGGCAGCCAGAGCTCGCGGCGGCGTAGTTCCAAGGGCGCGGATGGTAACGTGGTCAGGCCGTTTTTGCAAAGTGCCGCTACCGCATCCGCCACTTGCTTGCCCAACGTCTCTACCGCCTCCCATGGTTGCTCATCTGGTCCCAACACGTTACGCACCGGATTGAGATCTGCCGTCGCTCCCTGTAGGAAGAGCATCAGGCCTCCAAGTTGCGCTTCAACTTGTGTGCGCATGGCTCCAATCCAATCGGCGGAGACCTGGCGGTTTGCCGGCCCCAATACCGTCCCGTGACAAGCAAAGTTGACGATGGTCGCTAGCGGAACGCCCCGCGCGGTGCGGAGTTGCACTACGCCGACCTCGCGATCTCGCGGCCCGCCGGGATTCACGCCAATATCCAGACTTCCGTCCGGTTGTCGCTCGCGGCGATTGACGGCGATATCGGCCACCGTCTGCCCCCCACTTAGCGTTACCGGCGTCAAATGCTCTGCGGCGCGGCGTACCGCCCGCACAATTCGCGCCACCAGCCGCTGCACATAAGCGCGGCGCCGTGGCCCGGAGCGCCAATCGGCGTAAGTGAGCGGGCCGGCGTGGGTGTGCGAACAACTGATGATTACCTCTGCCGTCTCGCGTAACTGCTCCTGCACCCGTTCCACCACAAATTTATTGATAGCGAGCAGATCGCAGGCCACCAACGCGATGCGCCGTTCCCCGTCATCCAATAACAACGCCGTAGCGGTCAACTCGTCGTGGATGCCGAGATTGCCTTTCGTCCGGTCGCCGTAGCCGATGAGATAGATGCCTTTGGGAGGAGAGATAATTTCCCGCGCCACGCCGGCCCGCAATTCAAATTTACGGCTCATCGCTTAATCCTCCGGCAGACCTAAGTTGCGGCGGGTCGCTGCTGGCGAATCGCCCAGCCGATAGCCCCGGAAGAGTAGGGCGCCGGTGAGGGCCGCGGCCCCAATCACTAAGAAAGCTACGCGGACTCCCAATGGGTTTTGAGCGGTGTACCCAAATCGTTCCAGTAACTGCGGGAGAATTAGCGTGCCGACCGAGATTCCCAGCCCATTGGCGAAGCTAAAGGTTCCGTAGTAGATGGCCTCGCGGCGGCGGCCCGTAAGCATTTCGTCGTAATCCACCACATTGCCCATCATGGCATAGATGATAATGAAGTAGCCGCCTAACATGATCGCCGTGGGGATCATCGCCAGAATTCCCTGCACCAGCGGGGAGATAAAGGGAAGCGTGCCTGCCCAGAAGGTGAGGGCGGCGGAGAGGGCCAACCCCACCATGGCGACGGTCAAGAGTGTGCGT
>JAYELZ010000005.1:0-6970 GCA_034717835.1 Chloroflexota bacterium | reverse complement strand
AGTTTATCTCCAACGTCTCCCACGAGTTACGCACGCCCATCACCATCATCAAACTCTATGCGCAGATGTTGCCCTCTGCTCCTCCAGAGAAACTCCCGGAATACTTCGATATTCTGATCAGTACGGCCGACCATCAGGCAGAGCTGGTCAAAAACATTCTCCAGATATCTAGTTTGGAGGGTGGGCGTATGACTGTGGAGACAGAGCCGACCGCGCTCAGCAATCTAGTTGCGGAGGTGTTTGAGAAATGTCGTCGCGGGGCAGTTGCCAGACAATTAGAGCTAGTTTTCCGACCAGCAGCAATTTCTCCTCAAGTATTGGTTGATCCGCTGCCCTTCAAAATGGCAGTGCGGAACTTGCTCCGCAACGCCACCCATTACACCCTCGCCGCCGGTCAAATTACCGTTACCACGGGGCTGGGTGAGCGCGAGGGACGGACATGGGGCATAGTCTCTGTGCAAGACACCGGCATCGGCATCCCCCCGGACGAGCTCTCACATATTTTCGAGCGTTTCTACCGGGGCGCGGCCCCGCGCGCAGAGCAAATCTCTGGCACGGGATTAGGGCTGGCGATCACCAAAGGCATCATGGATTTGCATGGGGGCTTGATTACCGTCACCAGCGAAGTGGGTGTAGGTACCATTTTCACTATCTGGGCGCCGTTAGCGGTTTAGTGGTGAGCATTTAGCCGTTAGCGGTTAGTTGTTAGCCAAACTTTTTTGACTTTCGACTTTTGTGTACTTGGAGGAGATTTGCGCGTTTTAATGCTTTCTAAGGCTTGTCTGGTGGGGGTTTACCAGCGGAAGTTGGAGGAATTGGCCGCTGCACCGGATGTGGAGTTGGTGGTGGCCGTGCCGCCGTTTTGGCGGGATGAGCGTGGGGTGACGCTGTTGGAACGGGCGCATACCAGCGGTTATCGGCTGGAGGTTTTGCCGATGGCGTTGAACGGTCAATTCCATCTACATTTCTATCCACGGTTCGGGCGGCTACTACGTGAAGTGGCGCCAGATGTGCTGCACATCGACGAGGAACCGTATAACTTGGCTACCTGGCAAGCCAACTGGCTGGCTCGCCGGCGAGGCATCAAGACACTCTGGTTCTCCTGGCAGAATTTGAACCGCGCTTATCCCTGGCCCTTCTCCTGGTGGGAAGGGTATAACCTCCAGCATTGCGATTACGCGATTGCGGGCAGTCAGACAGCGGCGCAGGTCTGGCGCACCAAAGGCTACCCTGGCCCGTTGGCGGTCATTCCGCAGTTTGGTGTTGATCCGGCTATCTTCGCGCCACCGCAGGAGCAAGGAGCGGACGGGCCACTGCATATCGCTTACGTAGGGCGGTTGGTGCCGGAGAAGGGCGTTGCGCTCTTGCTCCAGGCGTTGCAGGGCTTACCGGGGGAATGGCGGCTGACGGTGTTGGGAGAGGGGCCCGCCGAGGAGGAGTTACGCACTTCCGTGGCTGCGCACTCCTGGCGCGAGCGAGTGCAGTTCCGCGCGTTGATCCCGTCGGTGGAGATGCCCGATTTCTACCGCACAGTCGATCTCCTGGTACTCCCTTCTCGCTCGCGCCCCAATTGGATGGAACAGTTCGGGCGCGTGTTGATTGAAGCGATGGCTTCTGGTGCTGTGCCCGTCGGCTCAGAGAGCGGTGAAATCCCCCATGTGATTGGAGAGGCCGGCTTGACGTTCCCCGAAGGGGATGTGGCTGCGCTGCGCACCGCCTTGACCCGCTTGGTGCAAGATGCCACGTTGCGCCAGGAGCTGCAGGCACAAGGTAGGGCGCGGGTGTTGGCGCATTTCACGCAGCGGCAGGTAGCTCAAGAGACAGCAGTGGTTTATCGGGAGATGCTGGCGGGCGGGGAGAGCGGATAGCTTGTGTCAGGCGATGACTTTACTGAAAAGATAGCTCGCCGCCAAGACGCTAAGAAAATCTTTGAGACTTGGCAGCTTAGCGGGAAAATTATTGGTTTTTATAGTTTTAGGTATTCTTGACGGAGCATTGATTTGGAAATTTTATTGTGGTTAAGGAGTTGGTGGCAGCGTGGCATGGCGCACTGGCATTATGCGCTAGGGGAAGTGCATTGTTACCGGGGTAATGCTACCGGCGAGGAGCGGTCTTATCAACTGGCAGTCGCGAGCTATGCCCGCGCGTTGGAGTGCGATCCGACTTGGGCTGAGGTGCATCTGGCACGCGGAGTGCTTTTCTGGCGCGAGTTACACGTCCCGCGTCAGGCGCTCGACGAGCTGCATGCGGCGTTGCGGCTTGACCCTGGACTGCACGTGGCGCTCTTCAATCGCGGAGTGGCCTATCAACAATTAGGCGACTATGAACGCGCGGTGGCCGATTTCCGCGCTTATCTGGCGGTCGGGGACGATCCGCACTGGCGGGAGTACGCGGCCAAGATGCTTGAGGTATTGGGTTAAGTGGCTCGGCCGGTCCCGCACGCAAAACGACCATTCGACTACTGGACTAAAGACTATCCGCCTATTTTCGAAGGAGCTATTTATGCAACCTAGAAAAGAATTAAGGATTGCGCTCTATTGCTTGTTGTTGGTACTGCTCTCCGGTTGCGAGTTCTGGCCACGGAACAATGTGACTAGCGAGCCAGCATCTACTGTGGCCCCCGTTTTGCAATTGAGTTCCCCACCAGCAGAAATCTGCCGTGATGCGACGCAATTACGCCTCCAGCCGGTGGTGGATGATGAAATGCTGATCGAGTCGTTTCAATGGGAGCTACGGGCCACGGGGACGGAACCGGTTTTGGCTGCTGGTGAATGGTCACCGCGCCAGCGAGAACTGATTATACCTTTTCCCTCAGGACAACCGCTGCCTCCCGGCGAGTACGTTCTGCACTTGAAGTGGGGTACAGCAGTGGTCGCGGCACACAAGTTCACTATTCTGGCGCAAGGCTCAGAGCTCACGTCCGCGACGTTGTCGTTGACTCCGGTTGGCCCCAGAGTAACGAGTCTGATACGTTCGCCACGCGTCTTCTATCTGCACTATGAATACGAGTCCGCGTGTCGCGGTGCGCCGTTGTGGGTAACCGTCAAATACGGGGAGGAATTGGTTTGCAGCCGCAATATGACCTTGCCGGAGGATCACGGACAAGGTGTGGTGGCCTGCTACCAGCAGAACGGCGCGCTCTTTGCAGAAGGAGAATACCAGGCGACTTTGACATTGTTAGGTGGCGAGGAGCGCATACTAGCTTTCCGGGTGGGGCGGGAACCGGTGGCGGAGCCGGGGACGGAGATCTATCGGCCTATTTGCGAGTCACCAAGCGTTTCTATGGGTTTAACGCCGGATGGTAAGCCATACCGTTCCCTGGAACGCTTTGAATGGTACACACAAGGTGTTTATCTGAGCACGCGGTGTCATAATTTCCCGTCAGAGATGGCATGGGAGGCGCGGTGGTACCGGGAGGGGGAAGAAATCCGCGTCTATGCAGGCCAATACGAGGGGCCAGATGAGGGTTTTATTTGGGATAGCATCACCGGCGTGGAAAAGGCACCATTTTTATCCCCCGGTTACTACACGGCTACAATAAATATCTCGGATACCCTGCCGCTGACGGTGGCTTTCCGTCTTTTCCCCTACGTGCCGGCGGATGAATGAATAAATAAATCGGTGTCATTCCGAGCGAGAGGCTGCTCTGGCCCTGTAGTCGAGACATCTCCCCCCATCAAAACAGATGTGATCTGTGCCACCCGGACAAATCAGTAAATGATTAGCCGCGAATTTTTTCGTCTTCTCGCTCACTCGCGCGCTTGCTTTCTCGCTTAACTCCGCGTAAGGTTGACAATCTTCCCTCGAAATGTTACTATGAAAGTGAAACGGCTTTATTGTGCTCGTAAGTTTAGCGACGTGAAGGAGGTAACCAGATGAGCATCGTGATTACAGTATCCAGACAGTTGGGCAGTCGTGGCAGCTACATCGCGGCCGCCACGGCCCGTGAATTGGGGTTGCGTTACTTGGATCGTGAGGTCTTGCATCAGGCCGCTGAGATGGTGGGCTTCCCAGATGAGAAGATGATGGCGCTGTTGGAGGAAAAAGAGCAGGAGCGCAGTTTTTTTGAGCGCATTTTAGAGGCTTTGGCTACTTTGCCCCCGGTGCCTATGGTCCCCAGTGCTACGCTTCGCGAAGGGTATGCTTACAATGATATTATCACCACGTTGATGGCAACCGAGGGCCTCAGTTATGAGGAGGCGTTATGTGAGATACGGGAAGAACAACAACGGGTGATGCGTGCGGCAGGTTACGCGGATTTAATCCAGCAGGTGATTTTGGATTGTGCGCAAGCCGGTGATGCTATCATTGTGGGACGTGGTGGACAGATGATCTTGCAGAATATGCCGGGGGTGCTCCATGTCCAGATTATTGCCCCAGAGAAAACTCGTGTACGCCGGTTGATGCGTCGCATGGGAATTGATGAGAAAGAAGCCCGCAGACAAGTGCAGCAGAGTGATAAAAATCGCACGTACTATCTGCGACATTTCCATGATGTTGATTGGCGCAATCCAGATCACTACGATATGGTACTCAACACCAATAAGCTGTCAGTGGAAATGACCACGGAATTGATTTGTAAAGCCGCGCGACAGTTGGCTCACTGATCTAGCTCCTGACGAATAAATTCGCCGGCTCAGCTGCGGTGAGGGTTTTTATGGAAAAGCGCAGAGATGATGGGGAGAACCCCAATCTCTGCGCTTTTTTCGCGTTAATTCGCGCCATTCGCGGTTAATGTTGGTAGCATCGCCCGCTTGCCCCGCACCTTTTGAGAAGATACCTGTCTACCGTCTACTATTTCTACAACAACCCGACCTGGCTATAATCACTGATGGTCAATTTCAGCGCTTTGGGGCGCATAGGCGAACGTTCGAGGCGCACGTGCCGTCCAATCAAACTATCCTGGACGCGCGCGGGCAGCGAGTCTAAGGTGCTATGTTCCAACACAATGGAACGCTCGATTTCGCTGCTCTGGATAGAGACCTCGCGGGCGATGGAAGTGAAAGGTCCCACGTAAGAGTTCACGATACGGGTGTTCTCGCCGATGATGGTGGGGCCACGGATGACGCTGTTGATGATCTCCGCGCCTTTAGCGATTGTCACGCGGCTATCCACCTCAGAGTCGCGATCCACATACCCGCTGATCTGCGGTGTCAACTCTTCTAAAACCAGGCCGTTAGCTTCTAGCATATCTCCGGGTCGTCCGGTATCGATCCACCAACCCCGGTGGATGTAAGGGTAGACCGCGTAGTTCTCTTCTACCAGCCATTGGATGGCATCGGTGATCTCCAGCTCGCCGCGCAAGGAAGGAGTAATCGCGTTGACGGCCTCAAAGATATGGTGGTCAAACATGTAGATGCCTACCAACGCCAAGTTGGAGGGGGGATTCTCCGGCTTCTCGATGAGCTGGCGGATCTTGCCGTCCTCATCCAAATCGGCTACTCCATATTCCTCTGGATGGCTGACCTCGGTGAGCACGATCTGGCTGTTCCATTTCGAATCCGCGAACTGTCGGATCAGGGGTGAGATACCGCCCTGAATAACATTGTCACCCAAGAACATTACGAAGCGGTCATCTCCCAGGAAATCCTGGCTAATCTTGACCGCGTGGGCCAAGCCTAGGGGTTGCTCCTGGTGGATGTAGGTGATTTTCACACCCCATTTGTTGCCGCGCCGCGCTGCTTTCTTGATATCGTCGGCGGTATCGCCGACCACAATGCCGATTTCGTCAATATCCGCATCGCGGATGGCTTCTATCACGCGGAAAAGCACCGGTTTATTGGCCACCGGTATCAATTGCTTGGCACTGGTGAACGTCAGCGGATATAAACGTGTACCCTTACCCCCGCTTAGAATTAAACCTTTCATTTAATCTCCTTTTCAGTCTGATAGTCAAGTAGTCTGATGGTCGTGCAATCTGCGTAATCTGTGGATGGTGCTATCTGCCATTCGTCTAATAGCCGGCCAACATGCCGCCGTCGGGGGCATCGGTAAGCACCGCGCCCAGCAAATTGACGTTGAAGCGAGCGAGGAGCTCTTGGGCGGCCGCGATGTGGTCACGACGGGTGTGGCCGGAGCGTGTGACCAAGAGCAGTCCGTCACTCTGGGCGGCCAGCGCGGGGGTATCCACCACCGCCGTCACTGGCGGCGCTTTGAGGATGACCAACTCGGAATCGTCAGCCAGCTGGGAGAGCAACGCGCCCATCTTCGCGGAACTCAAGATATCGGCGGGATTGGGTGGCGTAGCGCCGGCGGGGAGCAACCGCAGGTTGGGAACCTCGGTCTGCTCCAACTGCTGCGTGACCTCGGCAGCCGGCTGTGTGCTGGCGAGCGCCAGCCCGCCAGCTGGCTCTGCCTCGAAGAGCTTGTGGAAGCTGGGGCGGCGCAGATCGGCATCCACCAAGATGACGCGCTCGCCGGCTTGCGCTGCCGCCACAGCCAAATTGACCGCTACCTCAGTCTCGTGACCCTCTTCATCCGGGGCGGGTGACGCTATGACTAACGTCCGCAAGGGTTTGTCCAAAGCTGCGTAAGTTAAATTGACTCGCAAGGCCCGGTAGGCCTCCGCGGCTGGGGATTGGGGTTGGGCTAACGTTAGAATGTGCTCTCTCTGCATGACTATCTCCTCACTTTTGCCTGGTTGAGGATGGCGGAATTACTCCGACCACCGTCAAGTTAGCGGTTTGCTCCAAATCGCGGGTGGAACGGATCAGGCCCGCATCCAACCACTCCATGCCGATTACCAGCACCGCACCAATCAACAGGCCGAAGATGCCACCAGCGGCGGTATTGATCAATGTCTTGGGTCGCAGTAAGTGGTACCGTGGCTCTTCCAAGATGGTGGCAAAGACGCGATCCGGCTTGAGTTGCAATTGATTTTCACTATCGCGCCACTGCACCAGTTGCTCAGCCCAGGCTTTGGCGATGCGGTTGGCTTGTTCTCCATCGTAATCATCCACATCAATCTGGA
>JAYELZ010000004.1:0-7090 GCA_034717835.1 Chloroflexota bacterium | reverse complement strand
TTTCGTCCACCGTTTCATCATTTCCTCCATGAGCTACTATATTTTCGGGCGGAATAAGTTACTTTGGAGTTGTTGCCCGTTTGCTTATCAACTCTGGCTATAGTATATCTACCCTTTATGTGCTCCCTTTGAAGGAAATGTGAAGAATCTATGAAGATTTAGGAGGACTGAAAAAGATAGTCCGCCGCAAAGGCACAAAGATGCTAAGAAATTTTTTGTAAGCGTTCAGGGGGTAAGGAAAAACACCCCCCCAGACCTCCGAGGTTTAGCAGCTGGTACTCCTATGCCAGGTTCTGACGATGCCTAGCGCCCGCCCTCTAACTTTTCCAGAGGCTAGAGATTCCTCGACTGCGTGCCCCGCGCTCTGCGCGTTGCCCTAGCTCGGAATGACAAGCTAATGGCAGCACGGTCGGGAGACCGTCCACAGCTAGCCCCAGACGCTGCAACGTTACATCGCTGTGACGCTAACACGCTACTACGCTACGCCGCTAAAATACGCTCTCCACTCTGGCCGCCAGCTGATCCCAGGAGAAACGTGCTCGCACATCGGCGGCTGCTCGCGCTCCTAGCGCTAGACAACGGGGCTCGTCGTCTAGCAACGCCAACAAAGCGGCTGTGAACGCCTCGTCATCCCCCGGCGGCACCAAGATACCGGTCTCCTCGGCGCAAATCATCTGGGGAATTTCCCCTACCGCCTCGGCTACCACGGGGATGCCGGCGGCGAGCAGATCCAGCAATTTGACCGGGCATTTGGTGCGGTTGATCAACGTGTCGTCGAAGGGATAGAGCGCCACGTCCGCCTGCGCAAAGTGCGCGGGGAGTGCGGCGGCGGGCGCCAGTCCGGCGTAGATCAGATCATCCATGGGCGCGGGGGGGGTCTTCTCGGTGACGCGCCAACCAGCCTCGCGGGCCAACTGGAGCAACAGCTGCTCCTCAGCAAAGAAGCCTTTGCCCACCACCCAGAGTCGCATGTCGGGACGGGCAGCCTTTACGCGCACGACGATGCGCCAGAGCCGCGTCACCTTGTACTCGAAGAAGCGTGTGTAGAGCAAGAGTGTAGGCCGGGGACTGGTTTCGTAAGCGGAGGCAGAGGCGGCCGGTCTAGCAATCACCCCGTTGGGCAGATAGTGTACGCGCTCCGGTGCCACGCCCTGCGCCCACGTCAGCGTTTGGAGCGCGCGGCTGGCGACGGTGACGGCGGCCGCGCGCCGTAACCCCCAGCGCTCTTGCCAGACAAAGAACCATTTGAGCAGCCGAGGATAGGGATTGAGGTCGTTCCAACCGCCAGGGCCTTCCCAATCATCGGTATCGACGATGACCGGCAGCGTGGAAAAATGTGCCAGCAGCCAATGGGCCAAGCCGGCATAGGCCTTGGGCTTGAAAGCGTAGACCAGATCTGGTTGTAGTTCACAGGCGCGGCGGGCTAAGGCGGTCGCTAACCGTAGATGAAACCAACCCGGCACGCGCGCGGGCAGCGACAAATTCTCAATGCGGACACCGGCGTCTACCCAGGAGCGTCCAGCGTCTTCCGGGTTCTGCCAGGGCGGCAGTAGCATCGTGACCACGTGCCCGCGCTTGACCAGCGCGCGGGCCAGCGGCAGCGCGCGGACACTCATCGTGCCGCGCGGACGCAACCCAAAAGGGCCGAGCATTACAATTTTCATGGTAGCTGTTCTGCTCCGGGAGGGTTACCTCAAGTCAGCTAAAAATTCTGCGGCGGAGAGGATGCGGATTCTCCCCACTTGTTTCAACGAAAGCCATGTTGTTGCTGCGATTACCCGGGTACAGCCACCCGAACTTCACTACGAGACTTGGTGAAAAGATACTAGTTTTAATTCTCCCCTTAGGCTTTTCCACCCGTAGCCACGACATGCACGAGAATCAAAATGTCAATTTCACAATCTACCCCTCACCAGGGATGGGCGGCATCTGGAAAGGTTCCTCCAGCGACATGTTAGCCGGGCGGTGTCCCAGACATACGTTGATCTCTAATTCCTCGTCGTCACGGAGAACCAGGAGCTCTATCTCATCCCCTGGTTGATGCTTGAGGATGATATCGCCCAGCGGAGTAAATTCGGTGACGGCCAAGTCGTCCACTTTAGCAATTACATCGCCAAACTCTAGCCCCGCCTCCTCGGCGGGAGTATCGACGAGGACTTGCAAGATTTTCGCTCCCTCGCCGGTCATTTCGTAAGCCACACCCAACCAGGCATCATCTTCTGTGGGCGGAGTGAAGGGCTGCCATTCCGGCGGTGCGTCGGGAGTGGGCATCCAGGGTGTCTCCGGGCGCATAGCCCCATAGTTTTGAGTTATGGATATCCTCTGCCCCAGCTGGTAACCTATCAATCCGCCGAAGAAGGTACCACTAAAGCAACACGCGAGCAATAGCCACAAGGCTATCAAAACCAAGGCCAATACTTTCCAACCATTTACTCTGTCGTTCATGGGGCTGCCTCCTCTGCTTGTTGGTAAACACGTTGAAACTCGGCTGTATAATCCGCAGCAATTGCTGAGTTATGAATGATCAGGACATTCTCATCGTTCTTTTCGGCTGCGCTGCGCGAGAAGTTGTAGGAGCCGGTGATCACTACGGCTTTATCTATAATGATGACTTTATGGTGCATAGCGTAGGGATTGCCATCGGCCAGCACGCTGATACCGGCCGCGCGTAGCGCTTCCACGTCAGAGCCGCTACCCTTCACGTTACGGGTCTCCACTACCCCGCGGACCGTCACGCCCGCACGCGCTATGTGGTTCAGGGCTTTGGAGATTTCGTTGTCGGTGATTGTAAAAGCCATGAACTCTACGCTGCTCTGCGCTTCTTCCAGCAGCGAGACGATTCTGCTCTGAATATCCTCTTCAGGAGCAAAATAAGTTTCCACCAACGTGCCGCCGATCTTCACTTGCGGATGCGGCGTGTTCTCCGGGGAGCTTGCTCCGAATTGCTGCGCGGTGAACAGCTCCTCGAACTCCACCGTGTAATTTTCCGCCAATGCCTCTGATTCCAGCATCACGACGTTGTTATTGTTGCGGTAAGTGCCGTTATTGGTGAGATTCCAGGAGCCGGTCCAGATCAGATGCTCATCAATGACCACGAATTTATTGTGCATAAACGGATCTCGGTCATCGGTGACTACGGGAATCCCCGCTTGCTCCACGCGGACTGTACCGGCTTCGTCCGCGTAATCGTTGTCCGTTACCAGCCGCACCGTCACGCCGCGTTGTTGCGCCGCGACCAGCGCGTCGGCCACGCGCAGCAAATCAAAGTCATAGGCCGCCACATCCACGCTGCGGATGGCGCTTCCAATGGCCGTGGCCAGATTCGCATCCAACCCCCCGGAGCGATTGGCTTCCTCGTCGGGGTAAAGGGGCGCGGTGAAGGCGATCTGAATGCCGCCTTGCGGTTCGTTGACCACGGAACTGCCGCCGGAATCCAGCAGATCGATACCTAAGAATTCCTGCGCGGCCCACAAGCAGATGATCAAGAAGAGGGAGAGCAGAAACTCTTTCCAGCCTAGTCGTTTACCTTTGGATGCCATAATTGCTCCTTTTAAAATATGATAAGGGTGTGTTTCATTGCGGCTGAATTTCTGGTAGCGGGTTGCGTGTTCCGTTTGGAGAAGCTTCACGGCATACGCAACTCGGACAGAACTCTCAACTCATTTGAAACGCATCCAGATGATAATTACTCAGTCTTTTTGCTAATCACGCATAGCGGGTACTTGTCGGAATCCCCCAATAGATTTTGTAACGCGACCAGCGGCTCAGGTTGCGCGGCGACTATTTTAGCCAGCCGGCGCATTTTACGCCGCAGGGCGCGGAGTTGGGGCGACAGTTGCTCCCAGGCAGCTTCTTCAGACATATCGGTGGTCGCGGCCACCAACGCCGTCACCTCGCCCTCCGCCCAACGCAGTAAGAGTATGGCTTCTTGATCCGTGAGTTCCCCGGTCAGAGCCGGGTCGGAAGTGATACGTTCTATTGCCAGTTGCCAGCGTTCTTCTGCCATGATTTTATTCCTTCTCTGTTGCCAAGTACTGTGCAAAACTACTCACAATCTCTATTTGTGGCGGCGTCGGGCGGATGAAGGGGCGGCCCCGGCGGATGGCGGCCCAAGCTTCTGCCGGGCTAACCCCCGTGCTGACGAGATAGGCGGCGGCAGTGGTGGGAGCGCGTCCTACGCCGACGGCACAATGAATGTAAACGCCCCGTCCGGCGGCTATCTGCGCGGTGATGAAAGTAGCCGCGCGAGCTAACTTTTCCACCGTGGGCGGAGCGTCATCCGTGGTTGGCAACCAGAGGTAATGTTCCGGTGCCACACCACGCGCAGCGTCATCAGATTCACCGCGCAAGTTGACCACCGCCTGGATGCCGCGTGCTTCCAGGCGGGGCAGCCCGTGTTTCCGCTGTTGCCCACCCACATAGAGCCGCGGAGTTATCTGGCTGAGCGACTGCGGCGAAACACCTTGGATATTCCGTAGTATTTTATCCCGGAGCCATAAGCCGGTGATGTGCAACCCGTCCTCCCGTAGCCGGCAATAGAGGATGTACAACGCTTTGATGAGTGGATGGGTTTCTAACCGCTGATGTATGACGTAAACTTCTGCTTTCAAAATTAACTCCCCCTGTCTACTGTCTACCGTCTACTGCTATTACCTGTAGAGCGCCGCCGCGCCTTCTGCCACGTTCACCGCATGCCCTGCAATCTCCGCGTAGAGCTCACGGTAATCGCGGGTATGGATGACAATCGGCATGGGGACGGCGTGCCCGATCAAGAGCGCCTGCTGCTTCGTCTCTAGGCGGGCCAGCACCTCGCGCAAGGTGGAAGTGCCCGCCACGCCAGAGAGCACCGCGCGGATGTCGCTCTCCTCGTCCAGCAGCGCGGTGACGCGCGTGCCGATCTGGCTCATCACCTCCGGGTCAATACCGCTAGGGCGCTGATCCACCACCAGCAAAGTGACGTTGTACTTGCGCATCTCTCGCGCAATAGTGCCGAAGATCGTATGGCGCGCAATCGCCGGATCTAAGAACTTGTGGGCTTCTTCAATGGTGATAATTAGCGGGCGCGGCTCCTGGCCCTGTCCGCCCAGCGCAGCCTCCTTGCGATTCACGTAGGCGCGATGGATGCGGCGCGTGATGTAGTTCGCCACCAAAATGTAAGCCTCCAGCGCATTCCCATAGCGACCAAATTCCAAAACCACGCTCTTGCCGCTGTTGATGTAATCCAAAATCCGTCCGATAGGTTCGTCAGGGGCCTTGTCCACCAAAAAGCCAAAGCGGTGTAATTGCATCAGCTTGCGCTGGATAGCGCCCAAAGTCCCTTCATGGATTTGGTTGTCGTCGCTCAAGGCTTCCAGGCCCTCGTCCGGTTCCTCTGAGAGGAGCCGGCGCACCCAATCCCGGCCCAGCCGGCGGCGGAGCATGTAAAGCGCGTTGGTCTGCACGTCGGTGAAGCCGAAGAGCGGGGCCAACATCTCCAGATCCTCCGGGTCCAGTTGGTCATAGCCGATGCGGATAGTGTAATCTACTTTGCTGCCCCGCCGCCGTGACGATTCCGGGTCCAGGGTGAAGACGCTCACGCGCCCATCGTAGAAGAGTTGGCGTAGCCCTTTCACGTCCTGGTTGGCTTCATCCTTGCTCTTCCAGCCATACTCGTTGTGCATATCGAAGATCAGGTTGACCGCGACCCGCTCCTGGATAATGCCTGCCAGCAACATGCGGGTGAGGAAGGTCTTGCCGGTGCCACTTTTGCCAAAAACCCCGCTGGAACGTTCCACAAAGCGCTGCAAATCCAACGCGATGCGCGTGCCTTCCATCTCCAGCGGCTCGCCGATGTAGAAATAGCCCGGCTCGTCAGCGTCGCCGAAGATCTCCGCGACCTCCTCCGGCGTAGCATCGTAAGCGTGGGTGAAATGCGCGGGGACGGTCTTGGCGGGACGTATCTCGTTTTGGGCATCCAGCACCAACATCGGGGTGATGTGGACGCGGCCGTAGGTGAGAATGCCCTGGTAAACCTGCGCCAGAAAGCCCGCCGGATCGCCAGGTGGATTTTGTTCAACCTCCGGGTGGCGTGTTTCCAAGACCACGTCGGTGATCATGCCGAAGAAACGGCGGTCAGTCTGCCCGCGAATCACCACGTAGCGGCCCACCGCGATGCCTTCGATGAGCCGGGCCGGAGAAAGTTTGGCCTCCAAGCCCCTGCTCAAACTGCCGCTCACAATCGTGCCCAAAAGAGCCGGATTCACCGGTTGGGGGCGCGGGAAGAAAAGATCTAGTTCATCAGTCATGTTGCTACCTCCGACAATGGTGCTTCGATAATCCGTTTCACCACTTCGGCTGCGTACACACGTTTTTTCTGCCGATCTGAGCGCTGTTGAAGAATGCCATTCTTGACCAGGGTGGTGAGATAATGATAAGCCGTGGGACTAGAGACACTTAACTTCTTGACCACTGTCTTTGCCGTGATGTGATATGGATTCTCGAAGATTAAATCCACCATTCCCTGGATTTTGCCCAAGTTCTGATAAATCTGCCGGTAATGTTCATAGAGGGAAAGTAACGCTTGTCCACGCTGGAGCGCGTCTTGGCTCTGATATGTTACCCCGCGCAGAAAATATACCAACCATGACTCCCATGCTCCTCGCTGACTGACGGCTAGCAGTAAGTCGTAGTAATCTTTTCGGTAGTGCTCGAAATATGCACTCAGGTACAATAGGGGTTGTGGAAGCAAATCCCAGCTCATTAAGAGCAAGACTAACAACAATCGTCCAATACGCCCGTTGCCATCGAAAAATGGATGAATGGACTCAAATTGATAGTGAATTAACCCTAATCGGATTAGAGGCGGTAAATTTGAAGTGCTGTGCAGATATTGTTCCCACAGACTAAGTGCTTCTAACATCTCATTCTGAGCCGGCGGCACAAAGGTAGCTTCTGCTATGCGGCTATTGGGTGGACCGATGTAGACTATCTGATTTCTAAATTTTCCCGGACTGCGCCACTGCCCTCGCACGTCTGTCATTAGTATAGCGTGAAGTTTTCTCAGCAGGTTTAACGTGATAGGATTTCCCTCTCGCATCATCTCGACGCCATA
>JAYELZ010000003.1:5212-7098 GCA_034717835.1 Chloroflexota bacterium | reverse complement strand
GATTGAAGATGTTTGGCCCGAAGCGAAGATCGCGTTCCTGAAGCTCTTCGATTTCTTGGAAAATCACTTATATCTCAAAGGACCAGAAATCATCCCCTATAGATACTTCTATATGTCGCTTATAACCTATTTTTTTGAGAGCTCTTCACCAAATTACGATTTTCTGAAGAAGTATTTTTGGTTCTATAGCTTTCACAATGATAATTTGCTTAGTAACACCACACACTTACGAAACCACATTGACTTCTTGAATCGGGAAAAATCTGGGAAGATAGTAGCATTTGATAGATTTTTGATTGATCGACACAGGTTACGGACATCTTCTTATAGTTCCAGAGGTAGACTATCTAGAGCAATTTTATCTTTGCTCGCAAATCAGGGGCCAAGGGGCTGGGCGAATCCAGACAAAAGGGTCCTGTTGGAAGTTTACTATCTTTTGACCGATAAGCCCAATTTGCACCATATATTTCCTAGAAACTTTGTCATCAACAACCCAGGGAAAAACAAATTGGACTACAACAGCTTAATGAATATCGCTTATCTACCTCAAATTACTAATCTTAAGATAAGCGATGAGAACCCGGTCACTTATGTCCGGAATTATGACTCTCCAGCGTTTGAGGAGATTATGGATACACACCTGTTGCCTAGAGAAATCTTAAATTGGGCCAGGGAAAACACAATGCCAGAAAATGCCTTAGACATTTTCATTGAGCGTAGGGTTGATATGCTTATAGAAGCATTAAAACAAAGGCTGCAAGGAATAAATTTTGAGGTAATTGACACGCAAGAAATGGAAATTGAATAGAGAAAGCTGCCTAATTCGTTGTCTGACTTGATCATCTAGATCGAGTTCCCTTTTGGGGTAAAGTTTTGAATATAGGTGAGAACGGGGATTGGTGAAGGGGGATTAGGTGGGGGACAGTTTGCAACTGCTCCCTAATCCCTAATTAGGAGAGTGAAGTTATGAGCAATTCGGTATTGGTTATCGGCGGTGGGATAGCGGGCATTCAGGCCTCGCTGGATTTGGCGGAGGCCGGCGCGCGGGTGGTTTTGGTGGAGCGGGAGGCGACTATCGGCGGGGTGATGGCGGTGCTGGACAAGAACTTCCCGACGCTGGATTGCTCTATCTGCATCGAAGCGCCCAAGATGTCGGAGGTGGATCTCCATCCCAACATTGAGATTATCTCGTTGGCAGAGGTGGCGGCGCTGGAAGGCGTCCCCGGCGACTTTCGCGTTACCATCTGCCAGCGGGCGCGCTACGTGAGCAATGAATGTACTCGCTGTGGCGAATGTACCGAGGTCTGTCCGGTGGTGCTGCCCAATGAGTACGATTCCGGCATGGCGGCCCGCAAGGCGATCTACACGCCCATCCCCCAATCTGCGCCGGGCGCTTACTTGATTGATATGGAGCACTGTCTCAATGAGCCGCCGAATTATCTGCCGTGCGACCGGTGTGTGCAAGCATGTGAGGCGAAAGCGATAGATTTCCTGATGCCGCAGGAGGAGACCTTGATCCGTGAGGTGGGGTCAGTGGTGGTAGCGGTGGGCTACGATATGTTCGACCCGCGCCAGATGCAGGAGTATGGCTATGGCACGCATCCGGATATTATGACCTCCCTGGAATTCGAGCGGTTGCTCAACTCTGCCGGGCCGACCGGCGGTGAGATCGTGCGGCCATCCGATGGCGAGCATCCGCGCAACATCCTCTTTGTGCTCTGCGTTGGTTCGCGCGACCGGCGTTTCCAGCATTACTGTTCCCGTTTCTGCTGCATGTATTCTATCAAACATGCTTACCAGGTGCTGGATCACGGTGTGGATGATGTGACCGTGCTCTACATGGACATCCGCGCCTACGGCAAAGGCTTCGACGGTTTCTGGGAGCG
>JAYELZ010000003.1:0-5112 GCA_034717835.1 Chloroflexota bacterium | reverse complement strand
GGCCCCAAGGATATCCCCGATAGTGTCGCCGAGGGTAGTGGCGCGGCGGCGCTGGCGGTGAGTCACCTCACCGCGCGTTACTGGCCCGAACCCCCGGATGTCGAGCCGCTGCCGAACATCGAGATTCCGCGCGTCGGCGTCTTTGTCTGTCACTGTGGGAGCAACATCGCCGGGGTGGTGGATGTGGAGCGGGTGGTTGCTTACGCGAAGATGTTGCCGGAGGTGGTTTACGCTTCGGATCAAATGTTCTCCTGCGCCGGGAATACTCAGGCGGAGATTGAGAAAGCCATCCAGGCAGAGGGCCTTACCCGTGTGGTGATCGCGGCTTGTTCGCCCAAGACGCACGAGTCTATCTTCCGGGGCGTGCTGATCCGCGCAGGGTTGAACCCTTACTTGCTGGAGATGGCGAATATCCGCAACCTGGATTCGTGGGTACATAAGTTTGATAAGGAAGGGGCCACCATCAAAGCGTTGGATATGGTCAGCATGGCGGTGGAGAAGGCGCGGCGGTTGGAGCCGTTGGAGGTCAGCCACTTGCCGTTGACGCAGCGCGCGTTGGTGATCGGCGGGGGCATCGCCGGCATGACGGCGGCGACAGCGCTGGCCCGGCAGGGTTTTGATACTCATCTGGTGGAGCAGGGCGAGCGGTTGGGCGGTCTGTTGCTGGAACTGGCGCATATCGCTCCCGCCGACTTGGAGGCCGCCGCGCTGGTGGCGGCTAAGCGTGAGGAGCTGGCGCAGGTCGGCGTGCAGGTTCACCTGGGGACCAGCGTACAAACTATCGGCGGCGTGGTCGGCAACTTCCAAGCCCGCTTGAGCGATGGGGATTACTTGGACGTGGGCGCGATAGTGATGGCGACCGGAGCTACTCCATATCAGCCTGAAGAATTTAACCATGCCACTGACCCGCGAGTCATTACGAATCTAGAATTGGAGGAGTTACTTAGTTATAAGTTGAAGGTTGCAAGTTCCAAGTTCGCTGCTGACGAACAACTTTCAACTTTCAACTTTCAACTGGCAACTAAGATTACGTTTATTTCCTGCGTCGGTTCACGGCAGGGGGAGCGCGGTTGTTCCCGGTACTGTTGCACCTCCATGATCAGCCAGGCGTTGCAGTTGCGGCGGCTGGGGAAGCGGGTGCGGGTGGTCGCGAAAGATATTCGCACTTATAGCCGCCAGGCCGAGGAGCTCTACGAGGAGGCGATGCGGGCCGGCGTGCAGTTCTTCCGCTACGACGACGACCACCCGCCGCAAGAGGTGATAACTTTTGAGGAAGGGCATGTCGAGTTCTACGATCATTATCTGGGCACGCGGCTGCGTATTCCCACCGATCTGTTGGTGCTGACCGTGGGGCTTTGTCCTGCCGAGGATAATTTGGCCGCGCAGTTGAAGCTCTCGCGCAGCGCGGACGGCTTCTACATGGAATTGCATCCCAAGTTGGGGCCGGTCGAGACCGCTGTGCAGGGAGTCTACCTGGCGGGAACCGCACAGGGAGCCAAGGATGTGCGCGAATCTATGGCGCAGGCGCTGGCGGCGGCGGGGAAGGCGGGCGCGTTGTTGGCCCGTGGCGAGATCGAGAAGGAGCCGTTGACGGCCAAGCACGATCCAGAGAAGTGTATTGGTTGTATGCGCTGCGTCAAAGTATGTCCTTTCAATGCCATTGAGCAGATCGGTGAGCTGGGTAAAGGCACGGTGCGGATCACTGAGGCGGCCTGTATGGGCTGCGGCAATTGCGCGGCGGAATGTCCGGTGGGCGCTATTGAGATGCCCTACTTTACCCGTGCTCAGGTAACAGCCCAGATCGACGCGGCGTTGGCGGAGCACCCGGAGGAGAAGGTGCTCGTCTTTACCTGCAACTGGTGCTCTTACGCCGGTGCGGATCTGGCGGGAATTGAGAAGCGACAGTATCCGACCTCCTCGCGGATCATCCGCACCATGTGTTCGGCGCGCCTGGAGGAGCGTTTTGTGACGCGAGCTTTTGAGCAGGGCGCGGGCGCGGTCTTGGTGACGGGCTGCCGGCTGACGGATGATGGTTCGGATTGTCATTATAATTACGCTAACACCTACACCTACAAGCGGTTCAAGCGCTGGAAGCGGAAGTTGGTCCGCAAGGGTTTGGAGCCGGAGCGGCTACAATTACGTTGGATCTCGGCGGCGGAAGGCAAGGAGTTCGCCGAGAAGTTGCACGAGATGGATGGGATTGTGCGGGAGTATGCAGCGGGGGAGGAGGAGTAAGTTGTCATTTCTCGCTGGGCGTGTCGCTAACGCTCCGCCTAGTGTCATTCCGAGCGGAGGGCGACATGCAAAGCATGGAGCACACAGTCGAGGAATCTACCGACAAGTTTACGTTCTGAGTTGCAAATGAGAAAATATTACTACGTCTATATCATGACCAATACCTCTCGGACTCTTTATACCGGTGTGACTAACAATTTAGTACGTCGGGTCTACGAGCATAAGCGCGGACATGGTTCAAAATTCACAACCAAGTATCATATTACCTGGTTGGTTTACTCTGAAGTCTACAACGATGTTCGCGACGCGATTGGGCGAGAGAAACAAATTAAAAGCTGGCGTCGTTCAAAGAAGGTTGCCTTGATTGAAGCGGTAAATCCAAAATGGCGAGATTTAACTTTAGATTGGGATGATTGTCTTGAAGAGTAGTCGAGGAATCTACCGGTGAGTTCACGTTATGAGTTGTGCAAATAGTAGATTCCTCGCGGGCGCGTCGCTAACGCTCCGCTGGCTCGGAATGACAAAGTAGGTTGTGGAGGATTAGATGGAATCAAACGACGAACCAATATTGCTAGACGATGCTCTTTGGGACGAATTGATCACGCTGACCGGTGGCGAGGCGGCGGCATGTTACCAGTGTGGGGTCTGCACGGCGATTTGCCCCTGGGGACTGGTGAAGGAGGAGACCTTCTCTGTGCGCGCCCTCATCCGCCGGGCACAACTCGGCTTGCCGGGAGGCGCGGATGCGCTCTGGCTCTGCACGACGTGCGGTGAGTGTGAGGCCTACTGTCCGCGCGGTGTGGATATCCCCAACGTTTTCCGCGCCTTGCGTGAGGTGGCCTGGCAGCGCCGCGAGGCGCCGGAGGGTTTGCCGTCGCTGCTCTGGTCTAATTACTGGAACGACAATCCCTGGGGGCAGCCGCCTTCACAACGGATGCAGTGGGCGCAGGATTTGGAGCTGCCGCTCTTTGACCCAGCTGCGCATGAGATTCTCTACTACGTCGGCAGCACGGCCGCTTACGACAAGCGGGCGCAGCAAGTTGCCCGCGCCCTGGTCAAAGTTTTCCGCGCGGCCGGAGTCGCTTTTGGTGTGTTGGGCGTGCATGAGCCGCCTGATGGCGCGGAGATTTTGGATGTGGGACATCGCCGTTACTTTGAGGAGGTGGCGGAGCAGAGCGCGGAGCTCTTCCGCGCGCGCGGCGTGACGCGGCTGGTGACGACGTCGCCGCATAGCTACGATGTCTTCAAGCAGGAGTACGGGCGCTTCTACGCGGCGTTGGAACCTCTGCACTACACGCAATACTTAGCCGAGCTCCTCTCAACGGGACGCTTGCACTTTGCGAATCCGCTGGCGCGTAAAATCACCTTCCACGATCCTTGCTACCTGTCCCGGCATAACGACGAGACGGTCGCGCCGCGCCGTGTCCTGGAGGCTATCCCCGGCGTCGAACTGCGTGAGATGGAAAATTTCGGCGCGGAGACGCTCTGCTGTGGCGGCGGGGGCGGGCGGATGTGGCTGGAGACGGAGGCCGGCGAGCGGTTCTCCGATCTGCGCTTGGACGAGGCGTTGGAAACCGGCGCCGAGGTGCTGGCGACGGCTTGTCCATTCTGCATTGCCTGTCTGGAGGATAGCGTCAAGGCGCGGGGGATTGAGCAGTTGCAGGTGTTGGATATCGCTGAAATCGTAGCGGTTGCAGTTGAAAGTTGAAAGTTTCAGGTTGCAAGTTGAAAGTTGCCTGGTTGGTAACAAAAAATTGGACGCAGATGAACGCAGGCTGCGCTCGCAGATTAAAAACAATAAATCAGTATTTATCTGCGAAATCTGCGTCCTAAAAATTTGTCAGCTAATCAGGGTTGCAAGATGGCTTCAATTTTGGATCAACTTTTAACCTTCAACTTGTAACTCCCATAACGGAGGTCACTGTGGTCAAATCACTGTACGGCATCGACGAGGAAACAAGCTCCCTCTGGGTCTTTTTGGAACAAGATGGTAGCGCGTTAGCCGGAGTCTCTCTGGAGTTGTTGGCTAGGGGGGGAGAATTGGCGGCGCAACTGGGCTGGAAGCTGATCGGGTTTCTGCCCTGTCGCAGAGCTACGGGGTGGGTCGAGGAGGCCTTTGCTCACGGCGCCGACGAAGTTCTCACCGCTGAGGATCCGTTGTTAGCGCACTTCACGGTAGAAGCCTATACGCAGGTCGCTTACGAGGCGGTGATTAAGCATAAACCCAGCATCTTCTTGCTCGGAGCGACTCCCAATGGCCGCGAGCTGGCCGGGCGGCTGGCCGTGCGCTTGCGCACCGGCTTGAACGCTGACTGCACTGATCTGCGCGTGAATCCCGCTGGCGTGCTGGTCAGCGAAGTCTCCGGTTTTGGCGGTGGCGTGCTGGCTCTCATCGAGATGGCGCATCATCGCCCGCAGATGGCGACGGTGCGGCCCGGTGTCTTCCTGCCTGCGGAGCCGGCGCCGGGACGGCAAGGCGAGGTGGTGCGCGTGCCGGTGGAACTCCCCGCTGGACTGATCACCACGCGCGTGGTGGAACGGCTGGTAGGCGAGGGCGTTGATCTAACCCAGTCCCCGGTGCTGGTGGTGGGCGGGCGCGGGGTGGGCGATAACTTTGAGATGTTGTACGAGCTGGCGGAGCTGTTGGGCGGGGAAGTCGGCGCGACCCGCCCGCCGGTGGATGAGGGCTACATCGAGCGCGCGCGGCAGATCGGGCAGACTGGCGTGGTCTGTCGTCCCGACTTGGCTATTGTCTGTGGCGTCAGCGGCGCGTTTCATTTCACCGTGGGCATTCAAGAAGCCGGGACGGTCATCGCCATCAATACCGACCCGGAAGCCCCCATCTTCGAGGCCGCTGATTATGGCATCGTGGGGGAC
>JAYELZ010000002.1:0-7228 GCA_034717835.1 Chloroflexota bacterium | reverse complement strand
TAGTATTAAAGTCAACCCCATCAGCGGGATGGACAGACGTTGCCAGAAAGGATAAGGCACCAGATAAGCTAACGTTACCAGCAATAGCCCTCCCAACAGCATCCAGCGGAGCTGCTGGTGCCAAAATCTAACCCCCACGTAAAAAGTGGCACTATAAAGCACCAACAGCCCAAAAGCCAAGAGCGCCATAACCGTCACCATTAAGAGTGCATCACCGGAAGATTGGCCCTTATTCAAACGTTTCATAGCTCACCAACCAGCGCGCGGAAACGTTCCCCACGCGCGACGAAGTCGCGGAAAGCATCAAAACTGGTGCCGCCAGGGGAGAGCAACACCACCTCGCCGGGAAGAGCCACTCGGGCAGCCTCCGCCACCGCACATTCCAACGTCTCGGCGCAGATGAGTTTCTCCAACGCTCCAGGCGTCGCACTCGCTTCCCCAGCCTGACGGACATGTTCCTCAATCAGCGGTTGCGCCTCTCCAAAGAGGATTAAGACGCGCACTCGCTCCAGCACTCGCCGGGCAAATTTCTCCCAGGGGAGCTCTTTATCGCGCCCGCCAGCTAGCAAAACTAACGGCTCCTCGAAAGAATCTAACGCCGCCAACACCCGTTCCGGCGCAGTGGCGATGGAGTCGTTGATCCAAAGCACTCCCTGCCAGCGGCGCACCTCTTCCAGCCGGTGTTCCACCCCGGTGAACACGGCAATCGCCCGGCGCATCGCCGCGACCGGCACGCCAATAGCGTCCGCCAACGTGATGGCGGCCAGCACATTGAGCACGTTATGGTAGCCGCGCAGGCGGATCGCCGCCCGCGGGCAGACGGTCTCCTCACGCCCGGCGCGGCGCAAGACCAACGCCTCGCCACGCAAAAATGCGCCGTGCTCCACCGCCGTCTGCCCGCTGAAGTAGCGCACCTGGGCCGCCGTCTGGGTCGCCAGCGCGCGCGCGCGTGGCTCATCATAACCCAACACCGCCACGTCATCCACTTGCTGGTGCGCGACAATCTGCGCTTTAGCGTTGACATAGGCGTCCATCTTGCCATGCCGGTCCAAAGGGTTGGGCGTGATGTTCAACACGCCGGCCACCTGCGGGCTAGATTTCAGCAGTTCCAACTGGAAGCTGGAGAGTTCCAGCACCACGCGATCTTCTGGCGCGATAGCGGGCAGCTCGTTGATGAGCGGGTAGCCGATATTGCCGCCCACCCAAGTCGTGAAACCCGCCTCCCGCGCCATCGCCCCGACCAACGCGGTGGTGGTGGTTTTGCCCGCCGAACCGGTGATGCCCAGCACCGGAACCGGGCAACGTCGCAAGAACTCCTGCGCATCATTGCTCACGGGAATCCCCCGTCGCCGCGCTTCCTGCACAATGGGCAATTCTACCGGCACGCCACCGCTGAGGCAGAGCAAGTCGCAATCGGCCAATAAACTCAAGGGATGCTCGCCCAGCACGTAGCGCATGGGGAATGCGGCCAGTTCGGCCAATGCTGGATGCAAGTCCGCCTCACTGCGCGCGTCGGAAACCGTCACTCGCCAGCCTTGGCCGGCAAAAAAGCGCGCCAGAGCCTTCCCCTGTCGAGCCAAACCTAAAATCACTACCTTCGAGACCGCAATCATGCCACTCCTCGGCTTAGATCAATGCCAGCGCCACGCCGGCCATCGCAGCTAATATCCCCACCAACCAGAGACGCTGCACCACCTGCGTCTCCGACCAACCCAAGAGCTCAAAGTGATGATGGATCGGTGTCATTTTGAAGATTCGCCGTCCCTCACCATATTTATGTTTAGTGTATTTGAAATATGATACCTGAAGCATTACTGACAAAGTCTCCGCGACCGGAACTAACATCACAATTGGCAGGATTAACCATTGCCCCGTCATCAGCGCCACGACGCCCAAAGTCGCTCCCAGCGCCAGCGAGCCGGTATCGCCCATGAAGAGCTCCGCCGGATGCGCGTTGTACCAGAGAAAAGCGAAGGAAGCCCCCACCACGGTGAAACAGAAGCGCACCAGGTATATCTGCCCCTGCAACTGCGCGATAACCCCATAAGCCGCGAACGCACTGGCTAAGATGATCCCGGCCAGACCGTCCAGGCCATCGGTCAAATTGGCCGCGTTCGCCGAGCCGATGATGACAAACATAGCAATGGGAATGTAGAACAATCCCAGATCAATCTTCTCTTCCACGCCGGGGATGGCGATACTATGAATCTCCAACCCGTAGTAGAGCACCAATCCCACCAGCAGCGTGAGCGCGATCTCCAGTTGCATTTTGAAGCGCGCCGTGAACCCTTCCCCGTGCCGCACCCCACGCACCCCGGCCAGATCATCGAACGCGCCCAACAACCCGTAAGCCCCCATCACAGTTAACGGCACCAGAATTGACTGACCAATTACCGTCTGCCCCGCCAAATTGTAGATGTTCAGCGCCACCGTGATGAGAATCACCGGCACAGTAATCAGAATACCGCCCATAGTAGGAGTGCCCATCTTGGAAAGATGGCCGTCCGGCCCGTCAATGCGGATGCGCTTGCCAATCTCCCAATGTCGGAGCAGGCTGAGATAAGGCCGCCCCCAAAAGACGACCATTAAGAAAGAGAGACTGGCTAAAATTAGCGCAAAGTCCACTAGAATTCCCCCCTGCTCAGCGCCGCCACGATATCTTCCATCTGCATAGCGCGCGAGCCTTTTACCAAGATGATATCCGCCGGCTGCAACAATTCCTTGATTTTCGTCACCGCCGCCGCGTTATCTGGCAACACATGCACGTGTTGAGACGGCAACCCGCAGAGCCGCGCCCCGCGAGCCAAGAGCTCGGCCAACTGCCCCACTAACAGCAGTTCTGCCACCACATCAGCGGCGCGACAACCGACCTTGAGATGCCCAGACTCCTCATAAGCGCCCAACTCCAACATATCCCCCAACACGGCGATCTTACGACCTTCCAGGTCCTCCAATAGATTAAGCGCGGCCAGAGCGGAAGGCGGACTTGAATTATAAGTATCATCTATGATCAAGGAGCCTTGTGGCCCCTCCACAACGACCAAGCGCAGCTCCCCCGTTGAAGCCTGCAACCCCTCGACGATCTCTTGCCAGGTCAGCCCTTCAACCAATCCGACTGCCGTAGCGCGCAGGATGGTATGCACGCTATGCCGTCCCAGGAGCGGCGCCCGCACGTAAACCGTCTCGCCGGCATAGTGCAAACGGACGCGCAACCCATCCAGCCCCAAGCTCTGCACTTCATCGGCCCAGAGATGCGCCTCTGGAGATAGCCCGTAGAAGAAAATCCGCGCCTCGGTAGCCGCAGCCATCGCGCGCACGCGCTCATCATCATAGTTGAGAATCGCTATCCCGGCGGGAGCCGGCGGTAAAGCCTCCACCAGCTCGCGTTTGCCCAGAGCGATATTCTCAAGACTGCCGGCTCGCTCGGCATGAACCGGCTCCACATTGGTGAGAACCCCTAACTGCGGGAGGGCAATTTCTGCCAGCGCATGAATATCACCGCGCACATACATCCCCATTTCCAGCACAATTCGTTCATGTTCGCTCGTCAGCTGCAAGAGAGTCAAGGGCAAACCGATCTCGTTATTGTAGGAACCGGAGCTATGCAGCACACGATAACGACGGGCTAATACGCGACTCACCACTTCCTTGGTAGTGGTTTTCCCCACACTGCCCGTGATGCCGATCACGCGAGTAACTATCTGCGCTCGCCAGAAGACCGCCGCACGCTGTAAAGCCTGGAGCACGTGCGGTACGCGAATCACCAATGGCGTGGTCAGTAACGCGGGATAATCTCCGGTCTCGAGATTGAGCATGCTTCCCGCCACCGCTACATCCTGCTCCACTACCGCAGCTACAGCGCCCCGCTCAAAAGCATCCGCAACGTAAGCATGTCCATCCACGTTCTCGCCCGCAAAGGCGAAGAAGACGGAACCCACCTGCGCCTGACGCGAATCCAAAATCGGATGCACCGGCATCTCCAGACCAGCCGGATGTCCGCCTCCCAGGCCCTCGATCAAATCCACCAGGGTTAACCGCTTAATCATAACGCAACCTTCTCTCCATTTTACTGAGACGTCGCCACTACGTCATCGGGCGGAATGCCCAGCAATACAAATAAACGTTCAGCCACCCGTTGAAAAACGGGGGCAGCGGTGTACGAACCCCACCGGTAAGCCGGAGCCACCGCGGGACGATCAAGCTTAACAAAAATCAATAATTGTGGTTCCGGCAACGGGCCAAAACCGATGAAAGATGCGATCACCGCTTCCTGTTCGTAGCCCCCCACGCCGGGAATCTGAGCGGTGCCACTCTTGCCCGCGATGCGATATCCCGATACCTGCGCCAGGGGAATCTCACGCTCGACCACGCGGGCCAACAATTCAGTCAGCGTCTCCGCCGTCTCCGGCGAGATAGGTTGTCCGAGTGGATGCGGTGGAACCCGCACCGCCTCGCCATCCGGATAAACGCGCTTACCAACAACATAAGGACGCATCATCGTTCCCTCATTCGCCACGGCGCCCACGGCGGACAGCATCTGGAGTGGCGTCACCGCGATTCCCTGCCCATAAGCGTTCGTCGCCAGAAAGCTCTCTGCCCAATCCCAATCCGTGGGAGTATGAACCACTCCCGCTGCTTCACCAGCCAGCCCTACCCCGGTCGGTTGCCCAAATCCAAAAGCCCGCACGTAATCGTAGAAGAGCTCTTTACCCAACACGCGCGTCGAAAGGGTCGCCATGCCCACATTCAGGGAGTGAGCCAGGGCACCTTCCAAATCTTGCTGTCCATACGCGGCGCGGTTCCAATTCTTGACCACCACCCCGCCATATTCTAAACTACCAACATCTTGATACGACCAGTCCAGATCCACCCGGCCCGAATCCAGCGCCGCCGCGGCTGTGACCACTTTGAAAACTGAGCCTGGCTCATAATTATAGCTAATCGCCGGATTCTGGAAACAATCGGTTTCATCACGGGCCGCGTACTCTGAATAACGCGCCGGTTCATAGGTAGGATAATTCGCCAACGCCAGAATCTCGCCGGTACGCGGAGCGGATACCAAAATGGTACCACTCTCGGCATGATATTCCCTGATGGCTTGCGCCAACTCCCCTTCCACGTAGGCTTGGAGGGTACGATCAATGGTCAGGTATAAATCAGTGCCGGGATAGGGAATCGTATGTTCGTTCGCCAGTTCTTCAGCCAAAGGTTCGGCATAGGGCGTCACCTCGCCTTGATTAGAGACTTGCTTCCCCTGCAAGAAACGGAGATAGTACGGTTGCACGCCAGCACCCTGTCCGGCTTCGTTCACAAAGCCCAACAAATGCGCGGCCAACTCACCTTCTGCATAATAGCGCCTCCAGCCGGCTGAGAAAGTGATGCCTGGCACTCCCAGCGCCGCGATCTTTTCCTGAGTGGCTTGCGGAATATCTTTAGCCAATGGTCGCCAAACGTGAACCAAGGTCTTCTCGGCTCGATTGAGCGTTAAATCCGCTTGGATTTCAGCTGGCGGACGAGCTAACAATGGGGCCAATTGCCGCGCCGTCTGCACGGTATCGGTAATCAAATTCGCCTCTATCCCCACATCGTACACCGGAGTATTGCCTATCAGTAGCGCGCCTTGACGATCCCAGATTGTCCCCCAGGGTGGTTCCGGCAATCCATAATGTCTTCTAATCAACTGCTCGGCTTCTTCCACGTAACGCGGATGCTCCAAAATTTGAATGCGCACCAACTGCGCAATGACGGGCAGTAGCGCCGCTACCAGCAACGAGGTAATCAGACGCAGGCGAGTATCAGGACCACGTAACATATTATTCCGTCACCTGGATATAATCAATCTTAGTCGCCGGCACATAGCCCATCTCCGTTGCCCGCCGTTGCAATTCCGGGATAGAGCCTAAACGCGCAATCTCCACTATCAAAATCTGATTCTCCCGCTCTTCTTGAACCAACTCCTGCTCGCATCTCCAAACCGCTTCCCCCAACTTCACATTCCCAGCCGCCAACATCACATAAAAAGCCGCCAATACCAACAACGCCACGAGAATCAACAGGAAGAATCTCGCGGTGTCCCGGGTTTGCTGCTCTTTTTGGCGTTGGACGCCATGAGTGCGTTGTTGCCAGAGTACGCTCATAATTTTGTAATAACTTGCAGATTAAAAATTAAGTTTACTAATTCAGGCGCTAGAATACGGACGGGCACTGACAAGCGCAGAAAATACATTGAAAATACTTTTTCAAGTTAAATAGCTACGCTATTTTCTCCACCACGCGGAGTTTAGCACTACGACTACGCAGATTTGACTCAATCTCGACCTCAGTAGCTTGCACCGGCTGCGAACCGACCCAGCGCAAAGAGGCCCGATGCTCACAACGACATACTGGTAGCTCCGGCGGACAAATGCAATCCTGGGACTCACGTTTGAAAAATCGCTTGACGATGCGGTCTTCCAATGAATGGAACGCAATCACCACCAACCGCCCACCGGGCCGCAAGAGGGCCAACGCCTGGGGGAGCACGGCGCTCAGGAGCTCCAACTCCTGGTTGACCGCAATCCGCAAGGCTTGAAAGGTGCGGGTGGCCGGATGAAGTCGCCGCCCGCGCCGCCCCCCCACCGCCAGGGAGACCACCTCCGCTAATCCAACGGTGGTATGGATGGGCCGCGCGCACATCAAGGCTCGCGCGATCCGTCTACTCTGGCGCTCTTCCCCATACTGCCAGAGAATAGCGACTAATTCGTCTTCCGTTGATTGGTTGATCAAGTCGGCGGCCGTGGGATCCATACTGCTCGGATCGTAGCGCATATCTAAGGGGCCGTCGAAACGGAAAGCGAAACCGCGTTCGGGGTCGTCAATCTGAAAAGAGGAAAATCCCAAATCAAAGAGAATGCCATCCACGGAGGAGAAGCCCGCAGCGCGAGCCACGGCGGTGAGCTGCGCATAAGATGAATGCACCACTCGCGCGCGCTCCCCAAAACGTGTCAGACGGCTGGCGGCCCGCGCAGCAGCGACTGGATCGCGATCCAGCCCCAACAGACGTCCGGTGGGAGCACTCGCTGCCAAGATAGCGGCCGCATGTCCCGCGCCCCCCACTGTGCAATCAATATATCTCCCCCCAGCGCGTAACACCAAGCCTTCCAATACCTCGGCCAACAGTACCGAAATATGCTCTCCAGAGGAATTGGTCACTAAATCTTCAGGTTCTCCCATAGCGCCGGGTTCTCCT
>JAYELZ010000001.1:0-28126 GCA_034717835.1 Chloroflexota bacterium | reverse complement strand
CGCCGAGACGGTCAAAATGCCATTGGCGTCGATATCAAAAGAGACCTCGATCTGCGGGATGCCGCGCTGCGCGGGCGGAATGCCATCCAACCGGAATTGACCTAACAACATATTGTCCGCCGCCATCGGGCGTTCGCCCTGGTAAACCTTGATATCCACCGCCGTCTGCCCATCCTGGGCCGTGGTGAAAGTCTCGGCCTTGCGTACCGGGACGGTGGTGTTGCGCTCGATTAAGGGCGTCATCCGATTGCCCAACGTCTCCACGCCCAACGAGAGTGGTGTCACATCCAATAAGAGGATATCATTCACCTCGCCGCCCAACACCCCACCCTGAATGGCAGCTCCGACAGAGACTACTTCATCGGGATTGACGCCTTTGTGCGGCTCCTTCCCATTCGTCAACTTGCGCACCAGTTCTTGCACCATGGGCATGCGCGTCGCGCCGCCGACCAAGACCACTTCGTTCAACTTGGCAGGAGTGATCCGCGCATCTTTCAACGCCTTCTCAAACGGTACGCGGCAGCGATTCAACAAATCTTTGGTCATCTGCTCAAACCGGGCGCGAGTCAGACGTAGCAACAAGTTTTTGGAGCCAGATTGATCTGCCGTGATGAAGGGTAAGTTGATCTCCGCCTCCAACACAGTGGAAAGTTGCACCTTGGCTTCTTCCGCCGCCTCACGCAGGCGTTGCATAGCCTGACGGTCGCCGCTCAAGTCAATGCCTTCCTGCGCCTTAAATTCCTTCAACATCCAGCGCACGATCTGCTCATCCCAATCATCACCGCCCAAGTGCGTATCACCATTGGTGGATTTGACCTCAATCATCCCCTCACTGACCTCCAGGATGGAGACATCGAAAGTACCGCCGCCCAAGTCAAAGACCAGGATAGTCTCATCAACTTTCTTATCCAGGCCATACGCCAACGCCGCCGCCGTAGGCTCATTGATAATGCGTTTTACCACTAGACCAGCGATTTGGCCGGCGTCTTTCGTCGCCTGCCGCTGGCTATCGTTGAAGTAAGCCGGTACCGTGATAACCGCTTCCGTCACCTTCCCGCCTAAATAAGATTCCGCGTCCTTCTTCAACTTCTGCAATACCATCGCCGAGATCTCCTGCGGCGTATATGCTTCCCCGGTAGCTGGAATAGCAACCCGCGCATCCCCCTGCGGCCCCGCCTCGATGTTATAAGAAACCATCTTGCGCGTGACATTTACTTCTGGCTCATCCGCCCGGCGACCCATCAACCGTTTGACCGAATAAACCGTATTCTCGGCGTTCACTACCGCCTGTCGCTTCGCCGGCACGCCCACCAAACGCGCGCCTTTTTTGGTGAAAGCCACCACGGAGGGGCACAAGCGCCCACCTTCAGCCGTAGGAATAACCGTCGCCTGCCCACCTTCCATAATAGAAACAGCCGAGTTGGTTGTCCCTAAATCAATCCCGATAATCTTACCCATCCGTAACCTCCTCTCTTCTAAATCCTTTAGCAACTATAAATTCTCAACCTTTTAGAGTATAGTGGGTAAGTATTAGAAATTCATTAGCAAAAGCATAGAATTTCATAGATTTTGATTAGTTGGATAGTCAGGCAGTCAAGTAGTCTGGTAGTCTGGTAGTCTGGTAGTCGTTCCTGCGCCGGCTAGCCAATTTGCCATTTGTTGATTTGTCCACTTGCTGATTTGGCAACTCACCGCACCCAGACGCGCGCGCTCAACGGCGCCAGCCGCAAAGCCACTTTGTCGTCGTGCAATGCGAGCTCCTCGCCATTCCACGCGCCCACCAGCTGCTGCGCGCTGGCCGGCAACCCGGCCAACTCCAACTGGAGTTCGGCAGCCTCCACGCCCACGTTGAAAGCTACCACCACCAGCTCCTCCTCCGAGTAACGCGCGAAGGCATAGAGCTCGCCCTGCGCGTAGAGGGTTCGATATGCTCCCCTGCGCAAAACCGGGTGTTCCTGGCGCAGCGCAATGTACCGCCGCATATCCGCCAGCAAGTCCTTGTCCCAACGCTCCTCCTCCCAGGGGAAACCACGCCGGCAATCAGGGTCCTCACCGCCCTCCATCCCAATCTCGTCGCCGTAGTAGATGCTGGGCGCGCCAGGGAAGGTCATTTGATAGAGCGTCGCCATTCTCAACCGCCGCGCGTCCCCGCCGACTAACGTGAGGAAACGCGGTTCATCGTGACTGCTCAACAAGTTGAATTGCGCCTGCGTGACCTCCGGAGCGTAGAGCGTCAACATTTCGTCCACCTGCTCGGAAAAATCCTCTGCCGTCAAGGCTTCCAAGGCAAAGCCACCCGGCTCAAACTCCGTATTCAACTCCGCGCCGCCAAAGAAACCCAAGCAAGCGCGGTTGAACGGATAGTTCATCACCGCGTCAAAGTGCTCACCCTGCAACCACTCGCGCGCCTCATGCCAGATCTCCGCCAGGATATAGGCTTCTGGATTGATCGCCTTCACCCGCCGGCGGAACTCCTCCCAGAAGCCGGGCGTCGTGATCTCCAACGGCACATCCAACCGCCAACCGTCGATCCCCTGCTCCAGCCAATACTCCGCCACCTCAAAGATAAACTTACGTACCTCTGGATTATCAGTATTGAGCTTGGGTAATTCACGATTATTCCACCAACAGACGTAATTGGCACCTTCCTCATCCTGGAAGGCGCGCAGAGGGAAACCATTGACGACAAACCAATCAATGTAGGGTGATTGGTGGTTATTTTCCATAATATGGTTGAATTGAAAGAAGCCCCGGCTGGCGTGATTGAAAACGCCATCCAATATCACCCGGATGCCGCGTGCGTGGGCGGACGCCAGCAACTGTTGGAAGGCCTGGTTATCACCCAGCAGCGGATCCACGCGCAGATAGCAATGTGTATGGTAGCGGTGATTGGCCGCCGATTGGAAGATCGGGTTGAAGTAGATCGCCGTGATACCCAATTCAACTAAGTAGTCCAAATGCTCTTCCACGCCCAATAGATCGCCGCCCTTGAAGCCGCGCCTCGTCGGCGGCGCATCCCACGGCTCCAAATTCTCCGGTTTGAAAACGCGCTCGCTCTTAGCAAAACGGTCTGGAAAAATTTGGTAGAAAATAGCATCCTTGACCCAATTTGGTGTTTCAAATGACATGTAAACTCCTTTATATAAGTCGAAAGTCAAAAGCCTAAAGTCGTAGGTCGAAACGCATTGTACCTTCATCTGAGCCCTGGCATGCATGCCGGGACGTCGCTGTGGTGCGGAATGTTATTCCGCAGTACCTCACCATAGTAGCCGCGAAATCCTTTGCGCACCAGACAAGTTGTCATTCCGAGCCAGCGGAGGAGCCTCCCCGCCTCCTCCGCCATTACTCACCAACCAAGGACTAAGGACTACTCCGCGCGCGCGGTGAGTAGGGTGATGACGGTGTCAATCAACACGTCGCGGCGGGCGGCGCCGCTGCCCATGCCGCCGCCACCCTCTGGCATAGACGTACCTGAAGCCTCATCTTCCGCACGCATAGCTGCGCGTTCTTCCTCCGTCATGTTTTTGCCGCGTTGCGTCGAAGTCGCCGCAGCATCTGGATCATCAAGGTCCGGCGCGGGCATTTCGAGGCCTTGTTCCGTGTAGAAAGCCCTGAGAGCGACATTGGTAAGCTGCATCTCACGAATAGCTGCCAACTGAGAGTCGGTCATGGCGGCCATGATCTCCGCCTGCACGGCGGTGAGCTCCTCGCTGGCCGCCATGTCGTCCGCGCCCAACGCCTTATACGCTTGCCAGAGCAGAGATAGAGTCTGCGCTTGCGCCGGCGTGATAGGGTCATCCGCTTCCTCCAGGTGCAAGGTTCCCAACATCAATTGATTGCGCGCGCTTAGCGCGTCGTCATAGTTATCGGGCAGCATATCGGCGAGCGTGTCCGTCTCCGTCTCCGCCATTGCAGGCGTGGCAGACACCTCCTGCTCTTCAGTGTCTGTGGACAGCGAGGTGCTTTCACCCCCACAAGCTGTCAAGATAACTGCCAATGTCACGATAACCATCCCTAACAAATAACTCTTCGTCTTCATATTCGTCTCCTTTTATTTGGGTGCGTTTCAAATTTTATCAGTTTTTATCTACGTTCTTATTAGTGACTCCGCTGAAAAAAGGCTTTTTAACCGCAAAGAACGCAAAGTGCGCAAAGTTTTTCAAAGCCTACCTGCAAGTTGTTTATGTTTTGGAGGAGATTTCGCAAGATTCTCAATCTTTCCCTTAATTTTTCTTGGTGTTCTTTGCGCCCTCGGCGGTTCAAGTAGTTTTTTCAGTAGACTCATTTAGTTCTCTATTCGTGTCGCAGCGACTCAATAGGATCGAGTTCAGCTGCTTGCGCGGCCGGGTAATAGCCGAAGAAAATACCTATAGCTGCCGACGCGCCAAACGCCAGCGGGATGGATTCTGGCACCAATGCCGTGCGCATGGTTCCCAGTTGCTCAAAAAGGTAGGTCCCCCCCACACCCAGCAGGACCCCCACCAGACCACCTACCAGACTGAGGATGACGGCTTCCAGCAGGAATTGCAACCGCACGTCGCCGGGTCGTGCGCCCAACGCTTGCCGTAACCCGATCTCCCGCGTCCGCTCGGTGACGCTCACCAGCATGATGTTCATAATGCCGATGCCGCCAACGACCAGGGAGACGCCGGCTACCCACGCCAGCAGGTTACGAAAAGCCTCGGTCGTCGCTTCCTGTGTGCTAATGATGTCTTGCTGTGTCTGCACGCTGAAATCAGGACGTGCGGGGTCCACCCCGTGACGCGCGGCTAACAAGGATGAGATCTGCAAGATGACACTGTCGAGATCTTCCAGATTTTCCACTTTAACATAGGCGGTGCGGATACGATCGCTCCCCATCTGAGAGGGAGCGTATTTCTGGAAAACGACTGTGATAGGAATATAGACGCGCCCATCGTAATCGGTATCGCCCACCATGCCTTTTTCCTCCATTACCCCAATGACGGTGAAGCGCGTAGAACCAATGGTGATGGTTTGCCCCAACGGACTCTCTCCACCAAAGAGGTCTCGAGCAATACCATGACCCAACACCGCAACTTTGAGCTTGCGTTCATTTTCCTCAGCGGTGAAGAAACGACCCGTTTCCAAGTTGTAGTCGCGGACCTCGGGGAAGGGAGCAGTTACCCCCAAAATAGAGAGTTCCTCTCCACGCACGTCGCTGCTTTCCACCGTCTGCGTGGAGAACTGCTCGGCGGAGACACCCACGATGCCCCTCACTAGTTCAGCAATCGCCAGAGCGTCCTCGTAGACGAAGGTCTTGTTGGCACCCGGCGCACCGCGCATGGAACTCACGATAATCAGATTGGCGCCCAGAGCATTTATCTGCTCGGTAATGGCTTCCTCGGCGCCGGCACTGACAGCCAACATAATGATGACCGCAGCCACGCCAATAATGACGCCCAGGGTGGTCAGAAAGGAGCGGATCTTATTCAGCGTAAGACCCTCCCAGGCTATGCTCAAGGTGTCCCAGAGTGTCATACTCTATCTCCTCCTTCCGCACAATCGTGCATCCCGTTGCGGCTGTCAGCACAGATCAGACCATCGCGCAGTTGGATGACCCGTTCGGCATGCTGGGCGATGTGGGGTTCGTGAGTGACCATCAAGATGGTGACGCCGCGCGCGTGCAGCTTATGGATGAGCTCCATGATTTCTTCCCCGGAGCGGGTATCCAAGTTCCCCGTCGGCTCATCGGCCAGGATGAGGGATGGCTCGTTGACCAGAGCACGCGCGATGGCAACGCGCTGTTGTTGTCCGCCGGAGAGTTCATTGGGGTGA
Source organism: Chloroflexota bacterium (assembly GCA_034717835.1). Lineage (GTDB taxonomy): Bacteria > Chloroflexota > Anaerolineae > B4-G1 > SLSP01 > G713. The sequence goes on along the minus strand of JAYELZ010000001.1, from coordinate 22,330 downwards.
TGATACAACCGCTCCCCCAACCCCACGGCTTGCAATGCAGCTACGGCGCGTGCTTCGCGTTTCTCCGCATCCGGTTTATCGTACAACATATAGACCATCGGCAACATCACATTCCTAAGCGCAGAGAGGCGCGGGAGCAAATTGAACGACTGAAAGACGAAACCGATCTTGCGATTGCGGACCTCAGCCAGATCCACCTTATCCAATTTACTCACATCCTCGCCGTCAAGCAGATAGCGGCCAGACGTGGGCCGGTCAAGGCAACCCAAAAGATTCATCAAGGTGGATTTGCCGGAACCAGAGGTTCCCATAATGGCGCCGAATTCTCCGCGCTGGATGGTGAGATCAATGCCGCGCAGGGCATGCACGGCGACGTCACCCGTACCGTAAACTTTTTCCAGAGCTGTAATTTCAATAGATGTATTCATTATTCCGTTTCCACTGTACCGGTGCTGATAACGTCACCGACATTCAGCCCGGAAATGATCTGGGCATTGGCGAAATCCTTTAACCCGATCTCAACCGGGGTGAGCTTGAGGTCCCCGTTTTCATCTAGTATAAAGACGGCGTATTGACCAGGCGCCAGTTCACGCAACGCTTGTACGGGCACCAACGGCGTCTTGTACGCCTCACCAGCGATGATTTCCGCTTCACCGGAGAGGCCGGCCAGCAAGAGAGGGGCGTCTGGGGGCAGCGTGAGGGACACCCAGGCACTCACGGCAAGAACATTATCCACTTTCACCAGTAGCGGGTCAACGCGCGTGACGAGGCCCTCAAAGGTAAGCTCCGGGTAAGCATCGAAAGTCACCCGGGACTTGTTGCCCACGGTGGCCTTGTTGAGGTCGCTCTCTTCCAGGTAGAAGTGCATCAGGGCGCCGTCCAGGTCCGCCAGTGTGAGGACGGGACCACTCCCGACGGATTCACCAACCGCGCTGTTAATCTGCACCACGGTGCCATCCTGTACCGCCACCAGCTCGGTGGCCGCCAGCTGTGCCGTAGCCTGTTGAAGCGCCAGGCGCGCCAGCTCAACTTGCAATTCGGCGGTGTGCAGCTCCTCTGCCGCCGGTCCATTGACAAGTGCTTCCAATTGCACTTGCGCACTGGCGATCCTGGCCTGCGCCGCCACGATGTCATCCGCATCGGCACCGGCTGTCTGCTGCTCGTAGACCGCCTGGGCTTTCCGGTAATCTAATGTGGCTTGTTCTAGCGCCAGAGACTGGGGTAAACTGCTGATCTCCGGTTTCCAAGAGACCTTGTCGTAAGCAGCTTGGGCTTTCTGCAATGCTGCGAGCGACTTTTCAAGATCAGCCCCGGCTATGGTTAGCCCTGTCTCCGAGGGGCCAGACACCAAACCATAGAATGTCAGCTCAGCAGCGCGCAGGTTCCGCTCCGCCGCTTCAAGTTCCTGTTCAGTAGGTTTGCGCTGCAACTCGGAACTCTTCAGTTCCGCCAATTCCAAGGCAATCTGTGCCTGGGTTACCTGCCGCTGCGCGTCACTGTCGTCCAGGCGCGCCAACACCTGACCTGCCGTGACGTGATCGCCGGGAGAGACCAGCAGTTCTGTTAACAAGCCGTCGGCACGGAAAACCAAGTCCACTTCAGTCGCAGGTTCCAGGTTGCCGTTCCCCACGGCAGTGATCATGATGTCGCCTTTGCGCACCGCGGTCGTTTGGAGCGCCGGTTCCTCGGCTTCCTCAGTGGTCGCCTGTGTGTGGTCATAGTACCAGTAGCCGCCCGCGAGGATGACACCTAACATCACCAACCAGGGCCAAACAGATTTACGTCGTTTTCTTCGGTTCATCGTACGATCTCCTCCCTTGATCTGCTTTAAATTCAACTTCACCCAGCATACTAGGCATGTGTGAAGATTTGATGAAGATTAAATGGAGATTGGATGTACACTTCTCGTTGTGATGTGAAGGTTGAAGAACAGCTAATTCGCGTGGCGAATTCATTTTATACTGTCCCACACCTCCGAGGATGGCAGTGCGGAACAGGGATAAAATTGAGAAAAAAATCTGTGCCAGCTGCGTAATTTATGGATGAGTCGCGAAATCCTTTGCGCGCCAGCCTCCTGTGGAGGCTGGCACCTCGTGGCCCTGGCATTTATGCCGAGGCTTAATTATCTGATTCACTCTGCCATCCGCCGCTGAATCATCCGCCCGACCAGCGCCAGGGCAAATGCGAGCACCGCGAGCACCGCCACCACCGCCAGACCCGCATCCTGCCAGAAGCGCATGGGGAAGAGCCGAATCAGAGTATCCGTGTACTGGAAAAGCCAAGAACCCGCCGGGAAGAAGAGCTGATGCAATCCCACAAAGAAATCATTCCAGGAGAGCAACATCAGCACACCCAACAGCGACAAGGCGCTTAATGTCACCAAGGCCCCGTTAGAGAGCGCTCCCCAGATAGCGGCGTGATCCCCCCGCCGCCGCAACGCCCAACCAGCACTAATTGCCAGCGCCAGCGCCAACAACGCCGCCGCCAAGAGAACATCGTAAACTTGCTTGACGTCGCTCATGTGGTGCAGCTCGCGCTCATTAAACGCCGCTGAACCATCTGGCAACCGTAGCCCCGCCAACCGCTCGATATCGTGCGGCACGTTGAGAAAAACGATACACTCGCGCGCCAAACGCGACCGTTCGCCCGCCGGCAGTTGTGAGGGGGAGAAAGTAGCGCGACTATACTCCCAGGCCGGGAACCAAGGGAAAGTCACCACCCGTACCGCCCCGACAATCAACAGGACCGGTATCGCCACCAGAAAAATCGTCTGTAAAAAACGTCGCATAAAATCCCCCTTGTGAAAATCTCTCGGCCCACATTTTACCACACTCAACTATGATCCTATTACGATTCCAAGTAAACAGAGCACTAGTTACGAAAAAGAGTTAATTATGATAAAATAAAGTCAGATCAATTTATCCACTAGTAAAAGGAGCTCCCTCATGCGCTATCGCTTAGTCAACTTAGGGTTAGTGCTCTTGCTGGCGTGCAGTCTGTTGGGCAGAGGAAGTGCCCACGCGGCACCGCCCACCAAGAGTGGCTATTGGGAAAATTTTGACGTACATATCATCGTCAACTCAGACGGGACTTTCTGGGTGGAAGAGCGGCAGGTACTCCAATTTTCCGGCGGCACCTTCACCTTCGCCTATCGCAACATTAACCAAGACCGCCTCAAAAAAATCACCGATGTGCAGGTCTGGGGAAATGGACAACCATTTACCGCCTCTTCCAGTGAAGGCGCCGGCACCTTCAAAACCTACCGGGAAGAAGGTGATTTCTATATCAAATGGTATTTTGCCCCCACGGAAGGCCGTCAAGAGTACCTTTTGCGCTACTTGGTGCATGGCGGATTACGTTACTACGACGACGGCGACCAGCTCTGGTGGAAGGCCATCCCGGCGGATTTAATCGCCCACGTGACGCACTCCACCGTGACGGTGGAACTGCCGGACGGCGCCACCGCCGGGGTGGTGGAATCCTACAACATCAACGCGCAGAACAGCGGTACGGGAGAACAGATCGTCACCTTTAAGACGTTGGAGACCATCCCCAGCGGCGAGGAGTTCGAAGTGCGAGTGCAGTTTCCACATGGCATCGTGACCGGTAAGGCCGCCACCTGGCAGCGCGCGGAGGATAATAAACCGCTGGTCGATCTGGCAATCACCGTCTTGAGCCTCCTCCTCTTGGTCGGCGGCTTAGTCGGGCTGATTCTGTTCTGGTATCTGCGTGGGCGCGACCCCGAAGTGGCAATTCCGGCGGATATTCTCCCCACCCCACCCTCGCCAGACCGCCCTGGCGTGGTCGGCACCCTAGTTGATGAGAAAGCCGATATGGAAGATATTATCGCCACGCTGGTGGATCTGGCGCGGCGCGGCTACCTTATCTTCGAAGAGGAACAGAAGAAAGGCATCTTCGGCGCCACCAACCGCGAATTTACCTTCCAACGCACAGATAAAGCCGCCGGCGGGCTGGAGAAATACGAACGACAGCTGCTCAAATTCGTCTTTGGGAGAAGGCGCACTCGCAAGTTAAGCGACCTCAAAGAGAAGTTTTACACGCATCTCCCCACACTCCAGAAAGAGCTCTACCAGGCACTGGTGGAACGCGGTTACTTCCGCGCCAGTCCCCAGAAGATTCGCGGCAAGTACAGTGGCTTGGGCGTCCTGCTCATCGTGCTGGGATTTCTCGGCGGCATAATGCTCAGCTGCGTGGCCTCCTCCTACACGCGCGTCGCCATCTGCCCCGGCATTGCGCTCGGCTTGGTGGGCATCGCCACCATCATCGTGGCCCAATTCATGCCGGAAAAAACGGATGAGGGCAAAATCATGGCGCTCAAATGGGAAGCCTTCCGCCGTTACTTGAAGGATTTGGAACGCTACACCGACCTCACAGAAGCCACCGCGCTCTTTGAGCAATATCTCCCCTACGCCATCGCCTTTGGTTTGGAGCGCGATTGGGTCAAGAAATTCACCCAACTGCCCAGCACCACCATCGTCCCCATGCCCATCTGGTACCGGCCCGTCTACGCGCCCTCCTCAAGTCAGCGCGGAAGAGGCGTAATGATGAGCGGCGGCCAAGCCGGCCACACCCCCTCGCTACAGGATGCCAGCGACGGGCTGAGCGGCGGGCTGCAAGGCATCTCCGACGGCTTGATCTCCATGCTCAACTCTACCGCGAGCACTCTCAAGAGCTCCCCTTCCAGTTCCGGTTCCAGTGGCGGATTCAGCGGCGGCGGCGGTGGTGGGGGAGGTGGCGGCGGCGGCGGGGGCGGAGGTTTTGGATAAAGCGAGAAAACGAGTAGGTGAGGAAGCGAGAGCACGCGCGAGGGGGCGAAAGAAAACTAGAACCGGTTTCCTCACCGGGGACTAGTGCTTTGTCAAACATAAAAACCACTCAGGCTTATTTGACGAGTCAGAAGCCACGTTTACGGAGCATTGCTGCGTAGCCTGGCCGTTCCGGCCAGGCTACCGAAAGAGTCGGCGTAGGCCGACTTCGCACCCGTAGGCGCGGTTTTAACCACCAGCCCCAGCTTTCAACTTTCGACTTTCGACCTTTGACTTTCGACTTTTACCACCAGGAGGCAGAATGAGTCTATTCAAGCAAGGACATGCGCTGATTGTGGGCGCCGGCGGAGATTTGCCCAACACCGCAGATGACGCTCTGGGACTGGCGAAGATTCTCCGGGAACCGGGACGCTGTGGTTATCCTCCCACCCAAGTCAATTTGCTCACGGGGGCCAGCGCCACCCGTGACAAACTACTCGCGGCACTCGATAGCTTAACCCAGACTACCACCTCAGATTCCACGGTGCTTTTCTATTTCTCCGGGCATGGCTATCGAGCCACCTCCTCCGTGGGGGAAGCCTACTACTTGCTCCCCTACGGCTACCAGCTCACAGAACTCTACCGCACCGCACTCAGCGCAGAGGAATTCACCGCCAAACTAGCCGCCATCCCCGCGCGTAAAATGTTGATTCTGCTGGATTGTTGTCATGCTGGCGGGGTAGGTGACGCCAAAACGCCCGGCCTGACGCTCGCCAGAGCTCCCTTGCCGCCGGGCGCTGTGGAACTGCTGGCAGCCGGGCGGGGACGGGTGCTCATCGCCTCCTCCCGCGAAGACGAACTTTCCTACGCCGGGCGCCCCTACAGCGCGTTCACGTTGGCCCTTATCGAGGCTTTCTCTGGGCGCGGGGTAGCCAAAAAAGATGGCTACGTCCGGGTGACAGATCTGGCGCTCCATGCCCGTGAGGTGGTGCCGGGCCGCACGCGGAACAAGCAGCATCCCATCCTGCACTTCGAGCAAGCCGACAACTTCGCGCTGGCCTACTATGCTGGCGGAGAAAAACAACCCAAGGGGTTACCTTTCGACGAAAAACCGGCGATTGAGCCAGAGCCGGGCGCGTGGAGCAAGACTACCTTTGACCAGCGGGGGCAAACCGTCCACGGAGCACAGTACAACATCAATGGTGACGTCCACGGGCCGTTGCAGCAAATCGATACCGGCGGCGCGGCCTATATCGGAGGCGGCGTGCAGACCGGAGGCGGGAACTTCACCGGGCGCGATAGCATCCAGATCACAGGAGATGGCAACGTGATCGGCAACCAGAGCCACTCCACCGTCATCAAGCAAACGGGGCAACCCACACGCATCCACCGGACGTTCCGCAGTTTGCGGGCCATAGTGACCGCAGCCACCATTTCCAGCCTCGATAAAGAGGATCTGTACGTCGAGCTCGAGAAGCTAGAAGAGGAGCTCACCGCCGGCTCATTCACTGCCCGGCAACTCTCCCGTTCCCTGCGGAATATCGAACGCATCGCACCACAACTCAAAGCTGCCTTACTCCAAGCCTGCGCCGATCCCACCGCCGGACTGGGAACAGTAGCCCAGCAGGTCGCGGCAGCAGAGCAGAACCGGCGTTGAAGTAAGCTGGGTCTCTGGGATTTGACGTGGCAAGTGCCACGCGACGTAAATTTTTCACCACAGATTACACGGATTACACTGATTTTTTACTTTTTTCCGTGCTAATCCGTGAAATCCGTGGTTAATTCTAACTCAACCCCGTGAATTCCCAAAGAGCCATAAAATATAAAATCAGCGGTTAGCAGCATGCATCCGCGTCCTAAAGAAGCTAGTCCCACCAGCTGCCTGGGGAGGGGTGAGTAGTAACCCTATCACCCAAAAAGCCCTCCTGGAGTTTCCAGGAGGGCTACAAATATCACCAACGTAAAATTACTCGACTGCGGCAACTTCAGTTTCCTCGGCGGGAACTGCTACCGCTACTTCTTCTTCGGCCTGCTCCGGGGCAGCTTCCTCTATAAGTGGCACCTCGGTAACTGACTCCTCTACCAGCGGCTCTTGCTCATCTGCTACCGGCTCCTCTTCAACCTCGGCGTTCTCCTGCACGGTTTCAACGGGAATCACGCGCTTGCGGCTCAAGCCAATACGCTGACGCTTACGATCTACGCTCAACACGTAAACCTCAACCTCATCACCCACACTCAACACCTTGCTGGGATGCTCCACGTAATCCCAATCCAACTCGGAGATATGGATTAGTCCATCCACGCCACCCAGATCAACAAAGACGCCAAAATCGACTACGTTGCGCACGGTCCCAGTACGAATGTCGCCTTCAGCCAGTTCCTCCAAGAGCTGCTCGCATTTCTGTCGGCTTGCCACGCGCTCGGAGAGAATTAAACGACGGCGGTGTTGATTGACCTCAATCACCGTCAGATAGAGCTTCTTCCCCAGCAATTCTTGCTTTGCCTCGCCAAAATGCTCCCGCTTCAGACCAGAAGGTACCGATGTCAGATGAGAGTTGGGCACAAAACCACGTAAACGTCCAAACTCAACCAATAGACCACCACGGTTGACATCAATTACTTCGGCCTCAAAGGCTTCTTCACTCTCCAACAGCCCTTCAGCTTGCAACCAGTCCTGTTGCTCCAAGCCCTTGTTTAGTGAAACTTGAACACCACCATGTTGACGTGACTCGCGCATCACCAACACTGGAATTTTATCGCCTACCGCTAAACTCGCCAGATAATCTTTATTCACATAGTCCAAATCTTTGGGAGAAATGACGCCATCGCGCTTGCCATCTAAATCCACCAACATATCATTTTCCCCGATGGAGAGAATGACTGCTTCGCAGACTTCACCACTCCGCGGACGCATGTGCTCAAAAGCTTCTTCAAGCAGTACTGCAAATTTCGATTCCTCTGTTCCTTTCATATCCTCTTGTTGCTGACCCATCATCTATTATCTAACCTTCCTTGAATTAACCTAAACCAAATTTTTCCAATAGCCAATGATTAATGATAGCTTATAACTACGACAGTTCATCGTAACCTTCCTACCATTTCCAATAATAACACAAGTACGAAAATTTACAGCAGAACCTGCTGACCGAATCAACTCCTCGGAAAATAGCAAATATGCTCAATCGGCTAACTAATTTTTGTCATTCCTGGTGCCGAACACCACCTGGTGGCTCCTGCTTTGTCATCCTCCATAACTGCACTATAATGAAAAAAGATTCTAACTGATTGTTCCCAGCTGACAATAAAAAATTATAGTACCTCCCCGTTAACAGTTCCGATACCTTTGAAACAAAATCAAAAAGTAGTGGGGTATCATGCAAATAACACATCTCTATATCATCGCGCTGAGAGTAGCTGCATTGGTGACCCTGGGCATTGCCTTCTATAGCTGGCAGCAACGGAAGCATACACCTGCCGCGCGCTCTTTTACTTTCCTGATGTTGGCGACCTTCCTTTGGGCTGGCGGCTATTCCATGGAACTGGGCTGCGATACTATCCCCGCGATACTCCGGTGGAGCCAAATTTCCTACATAGGAGTAGTATATACTTCTCTGTTATGGTTTATCTTTGCCTTGCAATATGCGGATTGGAAAGAGTTCCTAACCCGTCGGAATATATTTTTACTAGCCACGCCCTCTACTCTCAACCTCCTCGTAAAATGGACTAATGGCTGGCATCACTGGTATTACACCAGCTATCAACTTGAAATTGAGGGGACCATCCACCGGATACAATTTACCAGAGGCGCTATCTCTTGGGTCTTCATCATGTATTCCTATTTGCTCTTGCTGCTGGGCACCTTAGTTCTAATCTGGCTCTTCATTCGTTCCCCCCGGCCCTATCGCCATCAACTGAGCCTTATCTTGGTGGGCGCGCTGGTTCCCTGGCTGGCCAATCTAGCGCATCTTTTTGAAGCGGATATTCTCTCCCGGCTGGATGCTACCCCCATGGCCTTCTCCATCACGGGAATGCTAATTGGCTGGGGTTTATTTAGACTGCGCTTATTGGACCTTGTGCCCATCGCGCGTGATAAAGTTATGGAAAATATCCACGATGGGGTTATCATCTTAGATATGCGTTTGCGTCTCATAGATCTAAACCCTCGCGCCAGAGAACTCTTCCCGGCAGAAGATTCCCCCTTGATCGGGAAACCCGTCTCTCAAGTACTCGCCGGGCAATTAAATCTAGCCGCTTTATTCCAAGCAGAACAGGACACCTCCACCTCCATCACCATCAAAACAAGCTGTTCGCAACGCGACTACGATTTATTCCTCTCTCATCTCAAGGATCAACGGCAACAATTATCAGGTTGGCTCTTAGTCTTACACGATGTCACCGAGCGCAACCGTGCCGAGCAAGCCCTACGTCAACAAACCCTCACCTTGGCAAGACAAAATGCTGAATTGGATGCCTTTGCGCATACGGTGGCTCATGATCTGAAGAATCCGCTTACCGTGATGGTCGGCTTCAGCTTGTGGCTAGAAAATAACGTGGCACGTATTCCATTGAAAAAATCAGAGGAGAATTTACATCGTATTTCATGCGCCGGCAGGAAGATGGCTAACATCATTGATGAGCTGCTATTGCTGGCCAATGTCCGCAGTAAAGATGATATCAACACTGCTCCATTAGACATGGCGAAAATTGTGGCCGCCGCAGAACAGCGTCTCTCGGTCATGATCGCAGAGCATCACGGAAAGCTCACCTTGCCAGAAAGTTGGCCGCTAGCCAGCGGCTACGCGCCCTGGGTGGAAGAGGTCTGGGTGAATTACATCAGTAATGCACTCAAGTATGGCGGAACTCCACCGCAACTTACTTTTGGAGCAACTCCGGTTGCTTCCGCGGGCACAGAAGTACCGTACTATCGCTTTTGGCTCAGAGATAATGGCGCCGGACTTACCGGCGCACAGCAGAACCAATTATTCACCGAATTCACGCGCCTGGAGCAGAGCCGCACTGCAGGGCATGGACTGGGACTTTCGATAGTGAAACGGATCATCGGGAAATTGGGTGGCCAAGTAGGCGTCCAAAGCGAAGTAGGAGTAGGCAGTGAGTTTTCGTTTACTTTGCCCACCACTTAAATTATTGTGGCTCTGGGGAAATTCGCGGGGTCGCGTTAAAATTAGCCACGGATTACACGGATTAGCACGGAAAAAAGTAAAAAATCTGTGTAATCTGTGGTGAAAAATTTACGGCGCGTGACACTTACCCCGCCCAGTCCCAGAGACCCATTATTGTCTAGCTATTTTCTTTAGCGGTTAGCCGCTTGCAATTTGCCGATTTGCTAGTTTCAGGGGAGTCAAATTATGAATCCGACACCAGCTGCCGTCAATAATGAGCCTTTTCTCATTGATGCACACCTAGATTTGGCCTATAACGCGCTAGAGCTGCACCGTGACCTCCGCCGCCCACTCGTCGAAATTCGCGCCGCAGAACGCCGCACGCCACCTGCACACCACGGCGGCACCTGCCTCGTAAGCATCCCCGAGTTACTCAAGGGGAAAATTGCGCTGGTAGGCGGCAGCATCTTCGTCGGGCCGGCCAGCAAACACTCACCAACTGGATATCACAATCGCGCCGAAGCACATACCCAAGCGGTCAAACAGCTCGATTATTACCGCCGCCTAAATGACGAAGATCAGCGCGTCCGCCTGGTGCGTACCAGCCAAGACTTGCAAGCCGTTTTGGCAGCCAGCGAAACCGCGACCCCGCTAGTCGGCATCTTCATGGTGATGGAAGGCGCCGCGCCCATCCGCGAACCGAGTGAGGTGAGCTGGTGGGTGGAGCGTGGTCTACGCGGCGTAGGCTTGACCTGGGCCGCGGGGACGCGCTACGCAGGCGGCAACAGCCACCCCGGCCCGCTAACCGACGCGGGACGCTCGCTTTTACAGGCTATGGCTGAACACCACCTCCTCTTGGATCTCAGTCACCTCTGGGAAGACGCCGCTGACAGTGCCCTGGACGCTTATCCCGGCCCCATCGCGGCCTCCCACGCCAATCCCAGAGCTTTCGTTGATTCCCCGCGCGCCCTCTCCGATGACCTTATCCGGCGCATCGCCGCCCGTGACGGCGTCATCGGCGTGGTGCCCTTCAACCGCATGTTAGAACCGGGCTGGAACACCAGCTTGCCACGTCTTCCGCTCCAGCGCGTGGTGGAAGCTATCGACTACATCTGCCAGCTCGTGGGTAGCGCGGCGCACGTCGGCCTCGGCTCCGATTTTGACGGAGGTTTCGGGAGAGAATCGATTCCTGCCGGCCTCGAGAGCAGCGCCGATCTGCACCAGCTGGCCCCGCTGCTTCAAGAACAAGGCTATAGTGCTACGCAGATTGACCAGCTCTTCAATCAAAATTGGCTGCGGTTGTTCAAAGACGTACTACCAGCCCAGTAACCCTGCCCCTTATTTTTCCTGCTAAAAGGTTGTCAACTTCTGCGAGTGTGGTATTATTGCTCTGTGCCCTGCCGTGTACGTGACTTTAAGATGGCGTTTTGAGCCAACACGATAAATAACGGGAGCTGAAGTTCAGCTGGTGATATGATAGCCTTCGGGCAAGGTTGATCCACTGACAGGCACCCACCTGAGAAATTAGGGTCAAAACCATCTAGCACGGCATGGTGGGGGACAGAACTTATCAGAGGCCACTTTAATCAAAGTGGCCTCTGTTTTTTATCCTCGATAACCCTGCGTCGATCTTGATTATTCTCCCCTCAACATCAGTAGTTATGTCAAGCAATCTTGACTTTCCGCCTAGCTTGTGTTATCCTCAATAAGATCGTAACAAACTACCGATATCAACTTACCAGCAGCCAATTCTCTACACATCCGCAGAGAATTGGTCCGAGAGAAATGGGGTGTAAATGTACTGGGAACGTGTAACCGAAGAGATCTATCTATTCACCAGCGAGCGTTACGCTCGCGTTAATTCTGTAGCCATCCGCACTAAAGAAGGGATTGTCGTGATTGATGCGCTCCCCTTCCCTAGTGAAGCTAAGCAAATCGCCAATTTTCTGAGCGCGCAGGGGAATGGGCACTTTCATTCATTGATGCTCACGCACCATCACGCAGATCATTCCTATGGCCTCTTTGCTTTCCCAGCATATCTGGAACTCATTGCCCACGCAAGCTGTCGCCAAAAATTGCTAACTGAAGGGGCAGCTTCACTGGCGGAGACTAAACGCAACCATCCATCCTTTAACCAAGTGACTATACGCATCCCCACCATCACTTTTGAGGAAGAAAGTATGTTTGTCCGAGCCGGAGACCGTACTTTCCAACTATTTTCCCTGCCGGGACATACCGAGGACAATATCGGCATCTACCTCAAAGAAGAACGAGTGTTAATCGCCGGAGACGCGGTTATGGCAATCCCCGTTATCGCGCAGGGGAATTTACAGCGTGAGATTCAAACCCTGCAAAAGATCAAAAATTTAGCTCCTTTGACGATTCTCCAAGGTCATGGTGAAGTCATTCTCAGAGGTGAGGTGGACACAGTAATAGATCATTACATTGACTATTTAACCTGTGTGGAGAAAAAAGCACGCCAACTAGTGGTTGACAACAAACCCCGCGATCTAATCTGGGATATTCCGCTAGAAGCTTGCGGTTTGGAACGGGTACCGTTGGGGTTAGGGAGCCAACAACTGCACACCGCCAACGTCTTCTCCGTCTACGATCAGCTCAAAGCCGTGCGTGATAGAGAGGCCAACCCCGAAGACGACGCAGCCATTTAACTCCGTATCCTGACACCCACTCCATAACCCCCAGCTGATTGAACCGTTTAACGTCAATTCGCAGTTGGTTTGAGTGATAACGCCCACTTTTTCCCCACGTTTTGAGCAGCTAACATGAAAAAACTAACCACATGGTGCCAACTCTATCTAGCCCAACTGGAACGCGAACAGGCTTCCTACTACACCGTGAAGAATTACGGCACGGACCTGAAGCAATTCCTGGCTTACTGCGCGGAACATGAAGTCACCACGTTGTCAGGCTTGAGCCGGGGGCTGGTGCGCAATTACATGGCCCACTTGGCTACCGAGAATTACGTCCGCGCCAGTATTGCGCGGCGCGTCTTTGAGCTGCGCGCCTTTGGAGATTACCTCATCCACGTCCGCGCCTGGGAGCAAAACCTCTTCCGGCGCATCTATGCCCCGCGCTTTCCGCGCCGGCTACCCCGTTATTTGACCCACGAGCAAATGCAACAGCTCTTGAGCGCGCCTGATACCAGCACCGTCAAGGGATTGCGAGACCAGGCCATTCTGGAGACGCTCTACGCTTCGGGGGTGCGGGTCAGCGAGCTGGGAGGGCTGAACGTGACCAACCTCAACTTAGCAAGTGGGGAAATGCGCGTCATCGGCAAAGGAGATAAAGAACGGGTCGCGCTGTTAGGACGCCCCGCGCTCGCCACCCTACATGCCTACCTGCGGACGGGACGGCCGGCACAAATCCACGGCATCCCTCCCCGCGCACTCTTCCTCAACCGCTGGGGAGGACGCTTATCCGTGCGTTCCATCAGCACCGTAGTACGTCAGGCCGGCATCGCGGCGGGGATCACAGAGCGGGTCACGCCGCACTTGCTCCGACACACTTTCGCCACACATCTCCTGGAAGGCGGAGCCGATCTGCGCGTGGTACAAGAACTCCTGGGACACGAAAATCTGGCAACAACACAGCTCTACACGCATGTAACGCAAAAACACGCCCAAGCAGTTTACGGAAAAGCGCATCCCCGCGCACAGAAAGCAGGAACCGAAGAGGAAAATTGAAAACTAACGCGGGACAAATGGCGTGGTCAGGGGAGCAACCACAGCTACACACAAATTGTCAGAAACTTCAGACTAGCGACCTTCAACTTTTGACTTTTCTACTACCCCACTACCTCTAACTTCTCTTGCGCTCCGGAGAAGACTAATTCCGAATCCACCACATCCAATGTCATCACGTCTCCCAGCTGGAGATTCCCTCCCAGCAGTGCATCGGAGAGCGGGGTCTCCACCTTCTCCTGGATGAGACGCCGCAGGGGACGCGCGCCATATTCCTCATCGTAGCCTTCCTCGGCGAGCCAGGCTTCTGCCGCCGCAGTCAGTTCCAAATCCAACTCGTTTTCCTGCAAACGTTGGCGCACCTTGCCAATTTCCAACCGCACGATTTTGCGCAAAGACTCGGTGTACAGCGGGCGGAAGATGACGATAGCGTCCACGCGGTTTAGAAACTCCGGATGGAAGAGCTTGCGCAACTGCGCCCTGAGTTTATGGCTCAACTCCTGGTACTCCAGCTCCCTATCTGCGGCATCATTAACGCCCACCGCAAACCCCATCCCAGCTTGGCGGTGGATTTCCTGCGCGCCCACATTGGAAGTCATAATCAAGAGCGCATTGCGGAAATCCACTTTACGCCCACGAGCATCAGAGAGTTGACCTTCTTCCATAATTTGCAAGAGCATATTGAAGGCGTCGGGATGGGCTTTCTCAATTTCGTCGAAGACGACGATAGAGTAAGGTCGGCGGCGGAGCGCTTCGGTCAACTGGCCCGCCTCGTCAAAGCCCACATAGCCGGGAGGTGCTCCCACCAACCGCGCTACCGAATGGCGCTCCATGAATTCCGACATATCCAGCTGCACCAACGCATCCTCACTACCAAAGAGGAACTCGGCCAGGGCTTTAGCGAGCTCGGTTTTCCCTACCCCGGTTGGCCCCAGAAAAATGAAAGATCCAATGGGCCGCCGGGGGTCCTTCAAACCTGCGCGCGCGCGGCGCACGGCCTGAGAGATAGTCTTGATAGCGGCAGCTTGTCCCACCACACGCTGGCCGAGCTCGACTTCCATCTGCATCAATCGTGTGGACTCCGCTTGTGCCAGCTGCATCAGGGGGATACCAGTCCACATGGCGACCACTTCCTCAATATCTTCCGGCCCCACGATCAAGGCTTCTTCCCGCGTCCGTTCTCCCGCGCGCAGCTGCTGCATCTCTTCTTCCAGGGAAGACGTCTGCGCATCCAGGGCCAAATTTTCGTCAACATCAGCCGACACTCCCAAACGCGCGCGCTCCAGACGCAAGCGCTGCAATTCCTCAAAGATCTCCCGCAGACGCACCGCGCTAGGTGATTTGTACATCCGCACCCGCGAGGCGGCCTCGTCCATCAAATCAATCGCCTTATCCGGCAGGTACCGCTCGGTGACGTACCGCGAGGAAAGCCGCACTGACTCTTTGAGCGCGGCCTCATTTATCAGGAGATGATGGTGTTCTTCGTAGGCATGTTTGACCCCGCGCAAGATCTCCAACGCTTCTTCAGGGGTCGGCTCCTCGACTAACACTGGCTGAAAGCGCCGCTCCAACGCGGCGTCGGATTCGATATGCTTGCGGTATTCGGCCAACGTCGTCGCGCCGATACATTGCAACTCGCCGCGCGCTAAGGCCGGTTTGAGGATGTTCGCCGCATCCATAGAGGAACCGGCTCCGCCGGCTCCTACCAACATGTGGAGCTCGTCAATGAAAACGATGACCCCCCTGGATTTTAACTCGGTCAATAAATTCTTCAGCCGTTCCTCAAACTGCCCCCGATACATCGTGCCGGCGACCAGCAAACCGATATCAAGCTGTACCACCCGTTTATCCAAGATCGGGCCGGGCACGCCGCCCGCCACGATACGCTGGGCCAGCCCTTCCACAATCGCCGTTTTACCAACCCCAGGTTCGCCTATCAAAGCCGGGTTGTTTTTAGTACGCCGCGCCAGTATTTGGATCACCCGCTCAATCTCCATCTGCCGTCCGATGACCGGATCCAACTTGCCCTGACGGGCCTGCGCTGTCAAATCCAGCGTCAGCTTGTCCAGCAATGATGGGGGGGCCGCGCGCTTGCCTTGATGACGCAGGTCACGCTTCTTACGCGGCTCCTCCTCTGACGGTTTGGCCGGCATTACTTGAAAAATGCGCCGTTTAACCGTATCCGTGGAGAGCTGGTATCTTGCCAGCACCGCCAAGAATAACCCTTCCGGTTGGCGTAATAAGGCTAACAGAAGATGTTCAGTATCCACCATGGAGCTATGGTAATGTTTCGCCTCTTCTATAGCGATGGTCAACGTCATAGTGGTACTGCCGCGCAAGGCTGGCACACGCGCACGCAACGGGGGCGCGCCGGAGAGACGCTCAACCATCTGCTGCACGCGATGCGGTTCCATGCCCAAATCACGCAACAGACGCCCGGCCAGTCCCTCGCTTTCCAGCAACAGCCCCAGCAAGAGATGTTCCGGGCCGATCGTAGCGTGTCTCATGCGCTCGGCTTCACCCTGGGCATAATGCAATACCTCACGGGCTGGGCGCGCAAACCGCTCTAAGTTATCCGCCATCCTATCCATTTTCAATCACTCGATTGCGTTAGAAGTTGACCATGGTTATTAATTTCATTATAGCATAGGTAAGCGAGGGAGCGAACGGCGCGAAACGTGGATGGGCAACCTCGGTTACGCTAGCTCAGGTCGGTTTCCTACCCCTGCGAACGACGAAATAATCGGGACGGAGTTGTCAGTCCGAGTGCAGCGAGGAATCTCTCGTTTCCGTTCCAGGGCTTCCAGAGACGCCAGAGGCTCCTCGACTGCATACTCCTCGCGTGGCGCGGGGCAGTACTCAGAGCTACAAAAAAACGCGAGGGCTGGCGACCCTCGCGTTTTTGTCCCTAAAACAACTGGATTACGACTTTACCTGCGCCACCAACTCCAGAAAATCTTCCCACTCTTCAGGGAATAGATGAATAGTGATGTTACCCAGCTCTAAATGGTAGAGCAGCTGCCCATCTTCATCTTGAGTAGTAAAAATCTCAGACAGCTCGGTCTCGGCCAATACTTGATAATTAGTCTCAATCATCAGTTACACTCCTGCTCTTTAACGGCGGCGTGGGCGACCGGAAGAACGACGCGGGCGATCATGCGACCGCGCCTCTGCTAGAGTCCAACCTTCCAATACCGCTTGGCGGGAAAGTCGAATCTTGCCATCAGAGCGAATATCCGTCACCATCACCAAAATCTCGTCTCCCACGCTGACCACTGCTTCTACGCTGGGAACATGTTGGTCCGAAAGTTGCGAAATGTGAACCAAGCCATCGGTTCCCGGTAGAATTTCCACGAAAGCCCCAAAATCAACGATGCGCGCAACCTTGCCAGTGTAGATCTTCCCGGCTTCCGGTGTCTCCATGATGGAGTTGACGTAAACCAACGCCTGTTCAGCACCCTGACCGCTTTCAGCAGCAATGAAGACCGTCCCATCATCGTCAACATCCACATTAACTTGGTATTTTTCCTGAATGGCGCGGATGGTTTTGCCACCAGGCCCAATCAACTTGCCGATTTTCTCAGGATCAATCTGCGTCGTCACCATCTTAGGAGCATTATCTGGCAATTGTTCGCGCGGAGCAGCGATAGCTCCCTTGAGCACATCCAGCACCTGCAAACGTGCTACGCGCGCCTGCTCCAACGCCTCACTCAAAATCTGCCGGGTAACACCCTTGATTTTGATATCCATTTGCAGGGCGGTGATGCCCTGGCGCGTGCCGGTGACTTTGAAGTCCATATCGCCCAAGTGATCTTCCAATCCTTGGATGTCCGTGAGAACGCGATAACGCTCGCCATCAGAAACCAAGCCCATAGCAATCCCACCCACCGGAGCCTTGAGCGGCACTCCCGCATCCATCAAAGAAAGAGTGCTGCCACAGACCGAGGCCATGGAAGTGCTACCGTTGGAGGAAAGAGCTTCGCTGACCACGCGAATGGTATACGGGAACTCCTCTATTGAAGGGAGCAACGGCTCCAGAGCACGTTCCGCCAACGCACCGTGTCCAATCTCGCGGCGTTTAGGCCCGCGTAGGAACCACACTTCACCGGTGGAGTACGGCGGGAAGTTGTAGTGGTGAATGTAACGTTTGGTCTCTTCGGGGAAGAGGTCATCCAATCGCTGTTCCTCGCTCGGCATGCCCAAAGTCGCCAAGCTCAAGACCTGCGTCAAACCCCGGGAGAAAAGTCCCGAGCCATGCGGACGGGCCACCAAATCTACCTCGGCCGACAGCTGACGGATGGTGTGCTGGTCACGGCCATCAGGACGGATGCCAGTCGCCAGAATGCGCTCGCGGACCACATCCTTCATCACATCGTGGAAAGCATCGCCAATCTGTCGCTCACTCCAATTATCCGCCGGCTCTTCCTTAGACAGTCTGTCGCGCAACTCCGCTTCCACAGCCTTGAGAAGTCTGGCGCGCTCGTCGCGGTCGGTGGTCTTCTCGACAACCTCAGCAATGCAATCCGCCGTCAGTTCACGCGCATGATCCATCAGTTCCGTGGGCAGAGCAAAAGAAGGATAATCCAACCGTTTGGGTTTGCCAATTTCTGCCTGCATCACCAGTTGAACACGAATGGCATCCTGAACAGACTCATGTGCCAATTCCAGCGCGTCCAACATCGTCTTTTCATCAATCTCGTGGGCGCCCGCTTCCACCATGATGATGGCGTCTGCACTGCTAGCTACCAACAAATCCAAGGCACTCTCTTTCAGCTGAGAGACGGTCGGGTTGACAATCAATTTCCCCTCAATGGAACCAATGCGCACCGCGCCAATAGGCCCGCCGAAAGGCGTATCGGAGATCATCAGCGCCGCCGAAGCGCCAATCAAACCCAGCGCGCTAATGGATTGCTCCTCTCCCAACGAAAGCGGCATAATAATAACCTGTACCGCGTTCCGCAGATCTTTGGGGAAAAGCGGGCGCAGGGGGCGATCAATTACACGATCCAACAAAATCGCTTTCTCAGAGGGACGACCCTCACGCCGGAAGAATGAGCCAGGAATCCGACCCGCAGCATAGAGACGTTCTTCCAGATCCACCGTCAACGGGAAAAAGTTAATCCCCGAGCGCGGCTCTTTAGCCATCGTCGCGGTAACCAACAAGGCCGTATCTCCCGAAGAGACCACTACCGCCCCGCCAGCCTGCCAGGCCAATTTGCCGGTCGAGAGGGTGATTGTATCCTCACCCAACTTGAATGTAAATTTTCGTTCTTGTGCCATTAAAAATATCCTCCTATCCCACCTGCGTAATTCTGAAAAGGAGATTAGAAACTGGGAACTGCTGTGCAGTCAGCTGCACCCCACTCCCCAATTCCTCTCTCCCCTCTAACTCCACGCGGCGGGAACTAAATAAACGGATTAGGGGAATTCCTAAATCCTGCCACTCCTAATAAACAATATAGCTAGCAAAAGCGAGTAGACGCGAACTAGTTCACATCTACTCGCTTAACTAAACACCCACCAACAGATTACTTGCGTAAACCCAATTTTCCGATTAGCTGGTGATAGCGTTCTGGGCTTATATCCTTCAGATAAGCCAAATGGCGACGCCGACGCCCTACCATCTTCAACAAACCGTACCTAGAATGTTCATCATGCTTGTGAACTTTTAGATGTTCAGTCAAAGCACGAATGCTATGCGTCAACAAAGCAACCTGAACCTCCGGCGAACCGGTGTCGTTGGGCGTGCGTGCAAACTCATTAATGATCTCTGTCTTGTCCTTCTTGGTTAGCACTGCCAAAAACTCCTTTTCTTAATAGACTGCCAAATTCGTCAGAAACAATAGAACTAACAACCCCCGCAGTATACCATAGCCCACCCTTTTGACAACTTTCACGAGAAAGCGAGTGAGCGAGAAGGCGCGGAATGACAACGCCACTGCGAAATGCCAAAGGCCGCTAAAGCCGCCGAGGTGCATACCTACGTGGTAAAACCTGGTGATAGTCTAGGCAAGATCGCCAAGGAATTACTCGGCGACGCTAGCCGGTGGCCCGAAATTCACGAGGCCAACAAGGAACAGATTAAGAATCCCAGCCTGATTCGCGTGGGGCAAAAGCTGATTATTCCTTGATCTCTTCGCCCTCCTAAAAGCCTGCCCTCGGATAGCTATCTCCGGGGCAGGCTTTTTTATCACCAGAGCACTGAGCCTTTCCAATGAACGCATGGTGAATGGTGTCCACCAGGTAACGCCTGACGCGAGCCAGCAACTGTAAACAGATTGCAGGACGATACCCTGTCTACCATCTACTATCATCCTTCACTGTCCAACCGCCCAACTGCCGGTATAATGACGCTCAACTAACTAAACATCCACAGAGGAGCGTTAATTTGAGCGATTTATTCGAAGTTACCCCTTTTGCCATGGGACACGGCGGCGACGCGATTGGCCGTCACGCCGGCAAAGCCATTTTTATCCCCTATGCAATACCCGGCGAGCGGATACGCGCCGAGATAGTAGCAGAACACAAACACTACGCGCGCGCCCGTCTCATGGAGGTGTTGGCACCGTCTCCTGTGCGCGTTGAGCCGGCCTGCCCTCATTTTAGCGCCCACGGTTGCGGCGGCTGCCAGTTCCAACATATTGCTTATCCGGCCCAGGTACAGCTCAAGGGCTTGATTGTGAGAGATCAGTTGCAGCGCATCGGCAAATTTGAAGACCCCACCGTCCTGGAGCCACTGCCCGACGAGAACGGTTGGGAGTACCGCAATCACGCCCTCTTCCACACCACGCCCGACGGGCAGCTCGGTTTTCTCAGCGCGGGCAGCCACGAGGTGATTCGCGTGACTGAGTGCCCTGTGTTGCACCCGCTGCTATCCGAACTTTATCGCTCGCTGGACGTGGTCCAGCCGAACATTGAGCAGTTGGAATTACGGGTAGGCACTGCGACCGGCGACTTGATGGTGTTGCTACAAACTTATGATGAGGAACCGCCCGCGCTGCAGGTGGATTTCCCGCTCTCCATCGTCCAAGTACGCCACGATACCACACCGACCGCGTTGGTCGGGCTGGATTACATCAATGAAATTATCAAGGGGCGTGAGTTTCGCATCTCGGCAACCAGCTTCTATCAAGCCAATTCCCCGCAAGCCGCCAAATTGGTCGACTTGGTACTGGAGGCGTTGGAACTCCAACCTGATGAGCAAGTTGTGGACGCCTACTGTGGCGTGGGCCTCTTCACCGCTTTTTTGGCCGAGAAAGCGAGCCTCGTTACCGGCATAGAGCTCAACCGCGATGCCGTGGCCGATGCCCTGTACAATCTAGCGGATGCTGAGAACGTCACACTGCTGGAAGGGCCGGTCGCGCAAGCCCTCAAGATGGTGGAGCAGACGGTGGACGCGGTGGTGGTAGATCCGCCGCGCACCGGGCTGGATACCGAGGCGGTGGATGCCCTGGTCGCCCTCGCCCCGACGCGCATAGCCTACGTTTCCTGCGATCCGGCCACGCTCGCCCGCGATGCTCGGCGCCTGGCAAATCAAGGCTACGAGCTCGCTTGGGTACAACCGGTCGACCTCTTTCCGCAGACTTTTCATATCGAAAGCGTAGCCCTGCTCTTCAAAAAGAGCTAGAGCGGGCCGGGAGAGCCACTAAAATGTCCCAGCTTATTTTCGCGTTAGCCAATTTGCTGGGACTGGCGGGCTTTCTCTATCCCCTCATACTCCCCACCCTAGCGCGGAGCAACACAACACCCCCCGCGCCGCTCCTCTTCTTCCTTTTAACCACGCTCTGCCTGCTCGTAGTCATCAGCGAGCTGACCGCGCGCGAGTTGGACGCCCGGACGGTGGCGCTGATGGGCGTGCTCTCTGCCGTCAACGCGGCGTTGCGGCTGGCAGAGACGACCTTCCTGGTCTTGCCCGGCGGCATCTCACCGGTTTTCTTCCTCATCATCTTGGGCGGCTATCTCTTTGGAGGGCGGTTCGGCTTTCTCTTCGGCGCGCTCTCACTCCTCGCCTCGGCGCTAGTCACCGGCGGATGGGGGCCGTGGTTGCCCTATCAAATGACAGCTGCTGGGTGGGTGGGCTTAGGAGCGGGCTGGCTACCCCATCTGGAGCAGCACCGCTACCGGAGGCTACTCCTGAGCGGCTATGGGATACTCTGCGGGCTACTTTTCGGGTTCCTGCTCAATCTCTATTTCTGGCCCTTCATCGCCGAGGGAGGTAGCGGCTGGCAAACGGGATTAACACTAGGAGCCATTGCGCGCCGTTACTTAGCCTTTTACGTAACCACCTCGCTCTGGTGGGATACACTGCGAGCGGCGGGCAATGCGGCGCTCTTGGGCTGGCTGGGGGAACCAGTACTCAAAGTGCTGGGACGTTTTCAGCGGCGCACTGTGGTGGAATATGTGGAGAGTAAATAGAACGAGTTCTAAACGTCAGTACACGGGACGGCTTGAACCGGCGTCGTTACGTAGCGGGGCGCAGTCCCAATGAGGTTGAACATTTGAAATAGTGCAGCGCAGCTTTGTATCACCATAACAGGAGACCACTCCTCTCTGCTATGTCGGCTTCAAACCAGGCAGCGATCCGGCAGAATATGGCGTCAGCTGTGATTATGAGGCTACCGGGTGGCTAGGTCAAGCAGCATTGGCGGATGGAGGCTTTACCCAGATCGAGCTGGTGCCGGTGACGTGGGACGGATGTGCCGAGTTTATGCGCGCCCATGACCAGGAATTCTGGCGGTAGCTG